>JAJDZZ010000086.1 GCA_022824405.1 Opitutales bacterium | reverse complement strand
ATGAAAGAGGTTTTACAGATCCTTTCGACTCTGATGGCCCTCCTCTTGGGGGGTTGTGCCACCCAGCAATTGAGTGTGGACAAACACGGGAAAAAATTGGCTCCGCGGTTGGGGACAAAGGAATCCGAGATTCAATTTCTGGGCTACGGAGACTTTATTGCGCAATTTGAGAATCCGGACAGAAGGATTGTAGCCGAAAAAGGGATCATTGCCCTGACCGAGTCCGATTTACGGTTGGGAACCCAACATATCAGGTACCTGTTCTCCAAGGAATTAAACACCATTCCGTTTCATGAAATGGAAGGTGTTTCCAAAATCGCATCTCAGATCCACATCAAGCACGGGAAGGAGGAAATCGTCCTCGAGTTCAATCGCCCATCCTCCCCCTACTACAATGCTGAGGATCCTGAAACCGTATTTCAATGGTTGGCCAACCATGGAATACCCGTCTATGAGGTGACGGAATTAACTGAATTTCCGAAATTTACAAGGCCAACTGTTGTGGGATTCAGAGATTGGTATGAAGATTTTTATCCTTCCTATCCTTACGGTTACGGCTCTATGTGGGATGATTGGGGGGGCTAAGGGGTCAGGCCTGAAAGGCATAACTTTTTACGTCTTGACCCCTTCCTTCTCCGCGGAATGGCCTCTCGCAAAGTTTGCAGAGAGCGGTAGGGGCGGTGAGCGTCACGGGCTACTCGACATCCACCCGCACCGATGAGGAGCAGTTGTTGGCGGTGTCGGACTCCCCGGGCACTGCGTCGACGCACGCGCCGTAATAGTAGGTCCCCGCCGTGGAAGGGGCGGTGAGGAAGATCGACTCCGGGCTGGCTCCGGCCGCCGCAAGTGCGCCCACTGCATCCGTGCCGACCTCCGTGTCCGAACTCGAGATGGTCGAATCGGTCGAGCGGTAGTAGCGTAGGGTTGTGGCCGCAGACTCCCCGCCGCCCAAATTGCTCACCGTGGCGCCCAGCGTGAGGGGGGCTCTCCTACCGGGACTATTGTTGCTGACCGCCGGAAGCCGGACTACCAAGTCGGGGCCGGAAGAAACTCCACAAAACGATAGGCCAAGTTCGGATAAGTCACTACTCCCAATATCCCGCAACCCGATCGGAATGCACCCGCTCAACTGGTTGTCGTCGAGACGCAGGATCAGCAAATCGGTAAGGTTGATGAGTTCTGCCGGTATCGACCCACTCAACTGGTTTTCGGAGAGATCCAACAATAACAAGTTCCCCAAGCTGCCCAACTCTTCCGGTATCGATCCGCTCAACTGGTTTTCTTGCAGCCTCAGGATTTGCAAGTTGGCGAGGCTTCCGATATCTGCCGGTATCGGCCCGGTCAAATTGTTATTGGAGAAATCCAATGATCGCAGGTTCTCCAAGCTGCCCAACCCTTCCGGTATCGATCCGTTCAACTGGTTTTCTTGCAGCCCCAGAGAGACCAGGTTAGTAAGTCGTCCCAGTTCTGCCGGTATCGGCTCGCTCAGTTGGTTTTCGGAGAGCCCCAACCCTTCCAGTTTGGTCAGGTTGCCGAGGTCTTCCGGTATCGGGCCACTCAACTGGTTTTTGTGGAGCACCAGAGTGACCAGGTTAGTAAGTTGTCCCAATTCTTCCGGTATCGGGCCGCTCAACTGGTTTTCGTGAAGCCTCAGGATTTGCAAGTTGGAGAGGCTTCCGAGGTCTGCCGGCAAAAGGCCGGTCAATTGGTTGCTGTCCAGAGCCAACACGACCAGGTTGGTCAGGTTGCCGAGAACTTCCGGTATCGGGCCGGTCAATTGGTTTTCGTGAAGCCCCAGGATTTGCAAGTTGGAGAGATTACCGAGGTCTGCCGGTATCGGCCCGCTCAGCTCGTTATCATAGAGCCACAGCTCTTCCAGGTTGGTCAGGTTGCCCAATTCTGGGGGAATCGGCCCGCTCAACTGGTTTTCGCGGAGGTTCAGGGTTTCCAAATTGGCGAGGTTGCCAAGTTCCTCCGGTATCGGTCCGCTCAACCGATTAATGCGAAGGTTCAGCGCTTCCAAACCGGCGAGGTTGGCGAGTTCCGGCGGTATCGGTCCGCTCAACTGGTTTTCGGTGAGATCCAACTCGATCACGCGGCCATTTTCATCAACCCCGACGCCGTACCACTGACTGAGCGACGCATCGGTGCCCCAATTGTCGGACCTGATCCAATTCGGGCCGTCCATCGCGTTGTACAACGCTTCGAGCGCGACGAAGTCAGGATTCCCGGCGCCAGGAGAATCGATCCCATAAACCTCGACGATTGCAACTCCTGTGGTTCCATCCTTTCCCTCAACCTTGGCCGTATATCCACCGGGGTCCAGGGTTAGAACGAGCGCCGCGCTCAGGCTGCCGGCGGTCAGGTTCGGACTGCCCTCCCAAAGATCGGATATCGCCTGTCCTTGGCCGTCCTCCTCCCAGTTGTCGTTGACCTCGATCTCAATGGGAGGATCGATCCCAGTGCGAGGAGGTTCGCCCTCGCTGGTTTGGATGACCGTGAGAACCGGATCGGCCAGCACATTGGAAATGCCCTCATTTACCAGTTCCGGACCGCGCGCCTGGATGAGAACCCGCCGGGATCCACCTTCGATGATAAAACCCCCAATCATGACCTCTTCTCCCGCTTCCACCAGGGCCCGGGTGGAGAGATTAACGAAATTGCCATCGGTTTCAGGGAAATCGATTCCAAACACCTCGACGAGGGCGACTCCGGTAGTTCCATCCTTTCCTTCGACCTTGGCAGTGTACCCACCGGGACCGAGAGTGAGAACGGCCGCGGAGCTCAGGCTGCCGGCCGTGAGGGGCGGATCGCCTCCCCAAATATCGGATATCAATTGTCCTTGGTCGTTCTCTTCCCAATTGTCGTTTACTATGCGCTCAATGGGAGGATCGATCCCAGTGCGGGGAGGTTCGCCCTCGCTGGTTTGGATAATCGTGAGAACCGGGTCCGCCAGCGCGTTGGAAATGCCTTCATTTACCAGTTCCGGACCGCGCGCCTGGATGAGAACCCGCCGGGATCCACCTTCGATGATAAAACCCCCAATCATGACCTCTTCTCCCGCTTCCACCAGGGCCCTGGTGGAGAGATTGACGAAATTGCCATCGGCCGCCGAGGTCCGCTGCGAAAACCCCAACAACCCGGTCAGGAACAGCAGTATCGCCGCCGCCCCGCGGGCCAAGGCGGCTAGGCCAGACCGCCTTTCGAGCATCCAATCCCTCTGTTCAACGTTTGAGACCACAGACTCTTGAAACCATAAACACCCGGAAAGTCAATCTGCGAGAGTCCCTTCCTAATCCGTGCTCATCCGTGAAACCCGTAGTTTCCTCCTCTCTCCCTCTGTGTTCTCTGTGGTTATTTCCTTCACTTGGCCAACTCGTTAAGGGTATTCCGGTAACGATTGGCAATATCCTCAGCCACTGCCATCTGTTCAGCAAAGGACTCTTTGTCCGGTGTGACTCGGAAACCGCCATCGGGAGTTTCAGACAAAATCAGGGTATCCCCTTGTTTGGAGTCCATTTTATGGAGGGCCTCCTTTGGAATCACCACACCCAAAGAATTACCGATCTTACGGAGTTTGAGTTTTAAAACCATGGCTTACCTGTAATTACGGATGTTATAGCATCAAGCAATTTCGAATAAGGCGCCAAGTAAGACCTTTGACCATTTTCTCGCGCGAAGATTCTGAGGTAAAAACCACAGAGCACACAGAGGCGCGCGGGAGCGCGCCAATTAGGAATGAGGAATGGGGGGAAGCGCCCAAGGGCGCCTTTGCCTTCCTTGGGCAAGTAACCGCTAAGGGATTAGCTGGGGCTCAGCCTTTTCACCACAATGGTTTGGGTGGCCTCGATTGACCCGCCCCTTCTTGCAATGGCGGGCCAGGCATTGGTGGAGCCGCCCGACCTCTTAATCACTCCGTCACCCTGATTTCGGTATGGGCTTTTGCCACGTTCCTTGTAGGGCTCATCCTTTTCGAGAATGGCGTCGTTGAGTTCCTGGGGAAAATAAACCTGCGTGCTCAGCATTTCCCGATCGTTCAGAATGACCTTAAGGTGAATGTGAACCGTTCGCGGGGTATACCATCCGGGAAATATGGATTGAAAGGTCACCTTCCCTGCTTCGTCGGTAATCTGTCGTCCGCGGCAAAACCTGAGATCGCTCGTGGGCTTAACCCTTCTCCGCACATTGGGAAATTCGTCCGGGTCCGCCCCAGGATAACCGGAATAATTCCCCAAGGCGTCGCAATGCCAGACATCGACCGTCGCTCCCGGGACGGGACGGCAAGTATCCTTTTCCACGACCTCCAACCTCAGGGTGAGAGGAACCCCGTCCCTGCCCTCGGAAATATCGCTTCGGTAAAATACATCATCCACGTAGTAAGGGCCGTCGACCGCTTCGGTTGTCAGTTCGCAAGCGCCCTGGGCGATCTTTTTTGAGTCCTCCGACTTGGCCGACAAGGAAGGCATCCACCGGAAAAACCCCGCAAGGCATCCGGTTATCAACAGGAAAAATTTTCGACGTGATGGCATATTGGAAGAACGAGCAAAATCCGTAAGCGGTTACTTGCCCAAGGAAGAAGAAATAACAGATTACACAAATTAGCGCAGATTTAAAACGAACGGCAGACATTCCTGTCCCCCAAAAAGAGGTAAAGACGGACGGGAAATAGAGGGATGATTACTCCGCCTCATTCTTGCAACAACGGTTCCAGATGGGTCCAAACCACCTCTGCCATGATGGCATGGCCCTCCCGGTTGGGATGAATCCCATCGGCGATGTTCAAAGCTTCAACTCCCCCGACCCCTTCCAGAATAAACGGTATCAGATGAGCCCCGGTTTCCTGGGCTACTTCCTTGAACAGGCTCCGGAAAGCCTCGGTGTAGTCGGGTCCCAGGTTCGGAGGCGCCCGCATGCCGGCCAGAACCAGTCGGGCCTTGGGGTATTCGGCCCGAACCCGATTCAGAATGGCGATGAGATTGGCCCGGGTGGAGTCTACCTGCTGACCGCGCAGACCGTCGTTGGCGCCCAGTTCCAAGACAAAAATATCGATGGGACGCTTGAGAAGCCAATTGATCCGGTTGAGGCCTCCGGCGGACGTCTCCCCGCTGACCCCGGCGTTCATGACGGTAAAATCGAGTCCCAAGGCATCGAGTTTTTCCTGAATCAAGGCCGGGAAAGCCAAGTCGGCGCCGACTCCATACCCGGCGGTGATACTATCGCCCATGAAAACGATTGTCTTGCTGGCATGGGAGGGAAATGTCCCGAGCGCAACCAGGGCAAGAACCCACCCCGATCTTTGACTCAGGGAAACGAATTGCTTGAAACTTTTCACTTCTGGTTCATGACAGACTTTGGAATATCATGCCACGTTCTAGATGAACCTTGTTACCCGTCATAAGAATTGAAAAACCCAGGTTGTTGCCGATGAATATCCTTAAGGTTGAGAACGTTTGCAAAACCTTTGCCACTGAGACGCATGAAGTGCCTGTGTTGCAAAACGTTTGCTTTGAGATCGAAAAGGGAAGTCGTTGTTCCATTCTGGGGCCGTCGGGTTCCGGCAAATCCACTTTGCTCGGCCTGTGCGCCGGATTGGATCGACCCACCAGCGGTGAAATCTATTTGAATGGGAGCCCCCTGCACGCCGCCTCGGAAGATGAACTGGCGGCAATTCGGAATCGCGAGGTGGGATTTGTTTTCCAGAACTTCCAATTGATTCCGTCCCTCAATGCCTTGGAGAATGTCCTGGTGCCGCTGGAACTCCGCGGAGGCGCGGGCAAGCTGAGGAAGGCTGAGGATTTGCTCAAGCGGGTGGGATTGGGTGACCGATTGGACCACTTCCCCGTCCAGTTGTCCGGTGGCGAGCAACAGCGCGTCGCCCTGGCCCGAGCCTTCATTCACCGACCCTCCATTCTCTTTGCCGACGAACCGACCGGCAATCTGGACAGTGAAACCAGCGCGGTGGTGGAGCCACTCCTGTTCGATCTGAACCGGGAGGCCGGCACGACCCTGGTTGTCGTCACCCACAACCTCGATTTGGCCAGAAAGACAGACCGGATTTTCCGGATCCGTCAAGGCGCCGTGGAAGGGGTGCAATCCTTGTGATAAGGAAATCCGCCAATGGCGCCGGCTGGAGATGGGCGCTCCTGATGAGTTGGCGGGACAGTCGCCGCAATCGGTTCAAGCTCCTCCTGTTCGTCCTCTCCATCGTTTTCGGCCTTTCCGCCTTGATCGCCATACGCGGTTTCCGGTCGAATGTGGAAAGGGCCATTCACGAGCAGTCCAAAGAGTTGGTGGGGGCCGACGTGGAATTCCATTCCCGGAGCAAATACCCGGAGGAGGTGGAAACTTTTATCGACCGGATGGAGGGCCGGCGGGCCGACGAAATCCGACTCTCCACCATGGCCCTGTTCGAGTCCAATGGCGGTAGTCGATTGGTGCAACTGCGTGCTTTCGAGGAAGTATTTCCCTTTTACGGGACTCCGAAGACGCGGCCTGAAAACCTCATGGACCGTTTTCACAGCGGCCGTTACGTGCTGCTGGAAGAGAGCTTGTTTCATCAGTTTTCCGTGACCCTCGGAGATCGCGTGAAGTTGGGAACCATCTATTTTGAGGTGTTGGGAATCGCCGACCGGATACCCGGGGAGTCCGATCTGATCGGATGGGTGGCGCCCCGCGTGTACCTGTCCAAATCGAACCTGGAGGATACCGGACTTATGCAATTTGGCAGCCGGGTGTCCTACCGGGCCTATGTAAAACTGGATGATCCGACCAACGTGGAGTCGGACCTGGAGAGAAACCGACGCTTCTTCAGGGCAAACCGGATTGGCTACGATACGGTCAAGGAAGAAAGGGACGAGTTGATCGAATCCTTTCAGAGGGTGACCGATTTGCTCAACCTGATCGGGTTTATGGCGCTGATACTCGGCGGTGTCGGGGTGACCAGCGCGGTGCATGTCTACCTGAGCGGCAAGAGGGAAACCATGGCCCTTTTGCGTTGCCTGGGGACCCCCTCCTCATTGGTCGTAACTATCTTTCTGCTGCAGATATCGGGTTTGGGACTGGTCGCTGCCTTGGTAGGCTCCCTCCTCGGCAACGCCATTCAATATTCCATTCCCCTATTCATTCGGGACTTCCTTCCCTTCGCCTTGGAATCGCGGTTCTCATGGTGGGACTTGGGGATCGGTTTGTTGTTTGGCTGGGTCGTATGTTTTCTCCTGGCCCTGTTGCCCTTGCTTCCCCTGCGCAAAATTTCACCCTTGCTGGCCCTTCGGACCGACGTGGAAAAGCCGGGAACGATGAAAAAAGATCCCTGGGCATATGCCATTCTGGCGGTATTGGGGCTCACTCTTTTCGGTTTCGGGTTTGCCCAGACCGACAACCTGAAAGTCAACCTGGCATTTTCCGGAGGCTTGGTGGCGGTGTTGGCGATACTGGCCATGGTTGCCTGGCTCGTTTTGAAACCGGTCAGGAAGTTCCTCCCCGCCAAGCTTCCCTTTGCATGGCGCTACGGTATCGCCAACCTTTACCGGCCCAACAACCGAACCGTTCTCATGTTGGTGGCCTTGGCCGTCGGATTTATCATCGTCCTCTGCCTTTTTCTAACCAAGGAAGCCATTCTCAAGCAGCTCGATATCGACCGAGGGGAGAGCGCTTCCAATATGATTTTTTTCGATATTCAGCCGTCTCAGCTCGACGGGACATTGGAAATCTTGGGGCGCAACGAACTGCCCATACTGGAGTCCGCTCCCATCGTTTCCATGCGCATATCGGAATTCAAGGGCGCCCCGGTGCGGTCGTTCTATCGCCGAGGTCCCCGGGGCGATAATGACGGACCGCAAGGCTGGACCCTCCGGCGGGAATACCGATCCACTTTCCGGGACCATCTGACCGATGCGGAGGAATTGGTCGCAGGCCGCTTTATCCCCCAGGCATCCATGGAAGATGAACCCATCCCGGTATCCATTTCACAAGGACTCCTCGAAGATATGGGGCTGGAATTGGGGGACCGCCTGGTTTTCGACGTGCAAGGGCTGCCCTTGGAGACGGAAATCGCCAGCGTGCGAAAGGTCGACTGGAATCAGGTGCGGGCCAATTTCTTCTTCGTTTTTCCCGAGGGGGTTTTGGAGGAAGCGCCAAAAATGCACATCGTGGCCACCAGGACGCCCGATGCCCGGTCGACTGCCCAGGTGCAGTCCGACCTGATAGAAAAGTATCCCAACGTGTCTTCCATCGATCTGCGCCTGATCGTAACTACCATCGATGACTTGCTGAGCAAGGTTGCCTGGGTGGTACAGTTCATGGCTCTTTTCACCATTTCTGCGGGTTTGCTGGTCATGACCGGCACCCTTATGACCAGCCGTTACCAACGCATCCGGGAAAGCGTCCTGCTCCGAACCCTGGGCGCCGATTCGAAAACCATAAAGCGCATTCTCTTTACCGAATTCGCCTCCCTTGGATTGCTCGCTTCCATAATTGGAGGCTTCATGTCCGTCGCCGCCACCTGGGCCTTGATGAAATTCCTGATCCGTCTTCCGCTGGTTGTAGCCTGGGAAGTAGTGTTCGCCGGCATGCTGATCATGTTTGCCCTGACCACGGTGACGGGATTGCTCAACAGCCGGGGGATAACCCGACAGGCCCCACTGGAAATCCTGCGCCAGCAATAGGCGCCCAAGGGCGCCAATGAGGAATTAGGAATGAGGAATGAGGAATTGGGAGAAGACTCTCGCAAAGATCGCTAAGAACGCTAAGAGGCGCCCCTCCCCTTTGTGCCTTTGTGCCTTTGTGCCTTTGTGCCTTTGTGCCTTTGTGCCTTTGTGCCTTTGTGCCATCTCGCCGAGGCGAGATCCCATTCCTCATTGGCGCCTTCGGCGCCTTGGGACCAAACGGCCAAACGGCCGACCCATCCGATCGTAGGACTCGATGCCTTTTTTCGATTCCCGAAGCAAAATTTCGTCCAGTAGCGCCATCCCCTTGGGCATCAAGGTGATAAGGCAGGATCCGCCGAATCTGAAATAACCCAGTTCCGACCCCTTTTGCAATCTTCCCGGCCGGTAGGTGAATTCCACGCTGCCGACGCAGGTGGCGCCTATGACCACCACCGCCCAACGCCTCTCCGACCCCATTCTCATTTCAATGACCCATCGGCGATTCCGGGTCAGGTAACGATAATTTTGAGCCAAGGCCAGAGGATTAACCGAGAACAGGGGACCTTCAATGGGACGTGGCTCGCCCGCAACTCCCGCGGCGGGCGCGTGAAACCGATGACAATCGACCGGGCAAAGCCGCGAAATGAGGATGGCGCCGCCATCGAGTTCCTCGGCCAGTTCGGCATCCCCCAACAATTCGGCCAGGTCGAATTCCTGGCCCTTGGCATAGACCGGATCCCCTTTCCGCACCTCCTCATAGGCGCGGTGCCTTCCATCGGCGGGAAACACGAGGGACAGGAGATCCTCATCCACCGGCCGTGCCCGCCGTTTCAATTCACGGTAAAAGAAGGCGTTGAAATGGGGAAAGGATTCGGGGGGATGGAGAAATTCCCCAATCTCCAGACCGTAACGCTCGATGAATGGGATAATTTTCTTTCGACTGGATGGCCGGTCCATGAGCCAACCGTACCACCTGGAGAATAACGGTTTTCCCACCAGAAGATTCAGAACCGCCCTTCCCAAGGGGTTGTAGTAGGTCCATCGCAGGGACCTTTCCCCGTAAATGGCTTCCTCTTCATAATTCCCGCTCAGTCGATTATAGTAGCGGATGGGGGTATTGCTCTCAGCCATGGAACCGGATCGGACGGATTAGCTCTTTTGCTTCAGTTTTCTGAAGAACGATGTATCGGTTTCCTCCCAATTCCCCCTTTGCAAGGTTTCGGCCACGGAGGCATTTTTCAAAAGGGTTTGGGCTTCTCCGTGGGAAGGGTTTTTCAACAAAATCCATTCCAGGTGTTCGATGGCTTCCACGGGACGTCCAACCTGCATGAGGACGTTGGCCAAGGTCAGGCGGGAGGGAACGTTATCCGGGTCCAGGTCGATCCTGGCCCGACAGGCAAACACCCTGGTTTCGGGCCAGTCCAAACGCTGGGCCGCCCTGCCCAGGGATGTCAACAACTCACCGTGAATTTCCCCTTTCAGGAGGGCCTCGTCGCAACGGTGAACCACTTCCTGAACATCCTTCCCGAAGAGGGGGTTCACCTTGAACCGAAATTGAATTCCTGCCGCCCTGGCCTTCAACAGACCCAACGGCTTACGGCGCATTTTCCGGTTCGCTTCCAAGGATTCCCAGAGAAGTCGGCGCACCTCGAACGCCCCCGGGTGCTTTCGCAAGAGTTCGCCGCAGACCTGGATGGCGTAGGCCGTCGAGCCTTGCTTCAGGGCATTGCCGGCCTGGGCAAATTGCCTCCGCAACCGCTCATCCACGTCCTGTATGAACACCTCCTTCACCACTCACGCCAGCGCGGCCCTGACCCGATCTTCGAGTCGTCGATACCATTGCCTCACCAGGCTTTCCTCGTTTCCTTCTACCAAGAGCCGGATGATGGGTTCGGTCCCGGAATAGCGCAATAAAACTCTCCCCCGGTCGCGCATTTCATGTTCCAACCGACCGAGAATTTCCTGGATGGAGGAGACCTCCGCCAAGGGAAATTTCTCCTTTACCGGCAAGGCGCCCACTTTCCGGGGATACAATTCCATACACCTGCTCAGGGCGGAAAGGGGAAGTTGTCTCTCCACCATGGCGGACAAAACCTTGAGAGCGGCCAGCAAACCGTCACCCGTCGGATTGGCATCGGAGAATATGATGTGACCGGAATTTTCCCCACCCAGGTTGAAACCGCCCTTCCTCATTCGCCGCCAAACGTAGCGGTCTCCCACCTGGGTCCGCTCCACCGCGATTCCCTCCCCTTCCAAGGCGCGGTCCAGCCCCATATTGCTCTGTTGGGTGGCCACCAGGGTATTGCGGGAGAGACGACCGTTCCTCTTCTCCTGCAGGGCAAGCAGGCACAGCGCCACATCCCCATCGACCAGTTTTCCATTTTCATCGCACAAGACCAGGCGGTCCCCGTCTCCATCGTGGGCGATACCCAGATCCGCCCCGTATTCCACCACTTTATTGCACAACTCACCGGGAAATTCGCTGCCGACGCCCCGGTTGATGTTACTGCCATTCGGCCCATCCCCCATACAAATCAAATCCGCCCCAAAACGCCGCAAGGTCCTCGGGGTGGTCTGAAAGGTGGCTCCATTGGCCGTATCCACCACGATGCGCCGGCCCTTCAGACTGCCCGGCGGCAACACGGATTGCAGCAACTCCATATAAACTTCCGCACCGTCGACCGCGGTCTCCCCTTCGAAGGCTCCGCTCGTATCCATCCCGTCAACGCCATCGAGCAGACTTTCAATTTCAACTTCCTCCTCATCGGACAATTTGGCCCCCACCGAATCGAAGAATTTGATTCCGTTATACCTGGCCGGGTTATGGGACGCGGTGACGACCACTCCGAGACCGGCCCCTGTCTGGCGCGCATAGGCGGCCACGGCCGGGGTCGGCAATACCCCTACATCGACCACCCGACAGCCGACTTGTGACAGACCCGCCGCCATGGAACGGGTCAGCGCAAGGCCGGAATCCCGTGTATCGCGACCCATGACTACCTTGGCTCCGCCTCGCCCCAGGGATTTCCAGCGACCTGCGGCATGGCCCAACCGCGCGGCAAAGGTATCCGTCAAAACCTCCCCGCCGTATTCTCCCCGTATACCGTCCGTACCAAAGTAACGGCGCTTCATGAAGCAAAATAATCCCCGGTCTTTTGCAAATGGGCTTCCACCGCGCCCCCGAGCAACTGATGACGGGCCAGGGCGATCCCCTCGGAAATTCGATCGGCTTTGCCCACGATGAAAAATGCCGCTCCCGCGTTCAGGCACACCGTGTCCTCCAGCCCTCGAGGCGCTCTCCCGTTCAGCAGATCGTGTAAAATTTGCAGGTTCTCATCGATATTCCCCCCTCTCAGATCCCGCTCCAGGCACGGTTCCAGTCCCAGTTCATTCAAGTCGAATGGGATAGTCTCCTGCCACAATTCGCCAAACCCCACCCCCTGGGGAGTCCCGCAACAGGCCAGTTCGTCCATGCCGCGGGTCGCATCCAGGGTAGTGTGCACGACCATTCCGCTTTTCAACCCCAGGGCGTGAAAGGCGCCGGCCATGGGCGCGATCCAGGCTCCGGAAAAGACGCCGGTCAGTTGGCAGCCGGGGGAACCGGGATTGATCATGGGACCCAGGATATTGAAAATAGTCCGTTTCCCCTCCGCCGCCAAGGCGTGCCGGATGGGCATGATCTCCTTGAAGGCGGGATGAAAGGCCGGGGCAAAGAAGAATACGAAATTGAGGGCTTGCAAGGCCCGCCGCAAAGGTCCGGGCTCCGTCAGGAACTTCACCCCCAGGGCTTGCAGTAATTCGGCCGATCCGCACTTGGAAGTAATGGACCGATTGCCGTGCTTGAAGACCGTGACCCCGGCGCTGGCCAAAACAAAAGTAACGGCGGTCGAAATGTTGAAGCTGTTGGATTTGTCTCCCCCCGTGCCGCATACGTCGATGGCCCGGTCGGCAAAATCCTCCAGCCGCGGGGGCGTCGCCAAACGCCGAAAAGCCGCGGCGAATCCCGCCACCTCCTCCAGGGTCTCCCCCTTCTCATGAAGGGCCGAGAGGAACGCCTTTTTCACCTCGGACGACACATCGGCCCGAGCCAGATCGCCAGCGGCCGATTCCGCTTGAATAAGTTCCAGATCGGAGCCCGAACGCAATAGGGGCAGGTATTCTTCCAAAAAGCTCATGGCAAATTCACTGAGAAATCAATTTTCCCTTGCAGGGTCAAATTAGAGAGCTTCAAGCTGGCAAACCGAACCCCGGAACTCAAGACCAGCTTTGAAAAACCACACCTCGATCGCGGCAATAACGGCCATTATGACAAGCTGCCTGCTCTGTTTGTCCGCCCAACCGGTCCGGGCCGCGGAAGGGGAGGAAAACAAGGAAGACCCCCAGCCGGAATTCGGTTTCTTCGAAGCCGCCACCTTGGGCTTTGTCGAGGGCCTGACCGAATACCTGCCCGTGTCTTCCACCGGTCACTTGATTCTTACGGCACACCTGTTGGACCTGAACAGCGACACCGTGCTGCTCAATCGGGAAGGGAAACCCATCTACCTGGAACCGCCATCCCCGGCCTCCCCTCAGGGAAACCCGCTGACCTATGACCGGGCCATGGACGGATTCCTCATAATCATTCAAATCGGCGCCATTGCCGCCGTCATCCTGCTCTATTGGAAACGCTTGATTTCCATGTTTTGGGGAATGTTGGGACGAAGCGCCGAGGGTTTGAAATTGCTGCGCAATCTGGCCTTGGCTTTTTTTCCCGCAGCACTGGTCGGCCTGATCCTGGAGGAGACCATCGACCGCCATCTGTTCGGTAACGGTCCCGTCATACTGGCTCTGTTTTGCGGAGGCGTTCTCATCCTCATAGTCGAGCGCTGGCACCGCAGACAAGTCCACGACGAAGACCTGGACCTGCCCGACCTGACCCCCTGGAACTGCCTCTTCATCGGTTTGCTGCAATGCGTGGCCCTGTGGCCCGGAACCAGCCGTTCCCTGATGACCATCCTGGGCGGTTATCTGGTTCGCCTGTCCCCGGCCAAGGCGGCGGAATTCAGCTTTCTGCTCGGCCTCGTCACCTTGTCCGCCGCCTCTCTTTACAAAGGTTACAAGCTGGGGCCGGCCATCCTTCACGGTTTTGGCTGGGAAATGCCGCTTCTGGCCTGTCTGGTCGGCGCCCTGTCCGCCGCCGTGGCGGTAAAATGGATGGTGGCCTACCTGAGCAAGCATGGACTGGCCGTTTTCGGGGTTTACCGCATCGCCCTCTCCCTGCTCCTGGCCTACCTCTTCTACGGCCTGGGCCGTTAAAGATTCTCTACAGAACACTTGACCCGGCCAATGCCGACCTCTATTTAGGAGTGTTCCAATAATAGGAGCCAGCTCGGTTTTTCACCCTTTTTCTTTCCACTATGGCCAACCCAAAACGCAAACATTCCAAGCAACGCAGCCGCCTGCGCCGGGCCGCCAATCGGTTTAAACCACCTCAGTTATCCAAAGATCCCCTGGACGGCACACGCTATCGCCCCCACCGGGTAAATCCTGCCAATGGCATGTATCGGGGTCGGCAGGTCCTCGACCTCGACGTTTAAATCAATCGCCCGCCCTCCGAGAAGGATCATTCCGGAATGGCTCTTCAATCCGATGTCTCCAAGTCGTCCATAGCGGTCGACGCGATGGGATCGGACCTGGGTCCGTCCGAGGTGATCGCGGGCTTGAAGTTGGCTCTGAAAAATCCGGCCTCCGGATCGGTAAATTACATTCTGGTGGGCCAGGAGGAGGTCATTCAACCGCTCCTGCGCCAGGAAAAACTCGCCGACCATCCGAAGATCGGGTTTCTGCACGCCTCCCAGGTGGTTTCCATGGACGATAAACCCCTTCGGGGCCTCAAGACCAAAAAGGATTCCTCCATGGTGCGGGCCATTGAATTGGTAAAGAAAAAGAAAGCCCGGGTGCTGGTCAGTTGCGGAAATACCGGAAGTCTGATGGCCGGGGGGACTTTGAAACTGAGAACCATCCCGGGAATAACCCGTCCCGCCCTGGGGGCGGTCATACCGACCGAATCCAGCCACTGGGTCCTGATCGATGCCGGGGCCAACCCAAGCCCAAGTCCCGAGCAAATGGTGGCCAACGCCATTTTGGGAAAAAATTACGCCAAAGTCGCTTTGGGCATAAAGGAACCGCGCATAGGCCTCCTCTCCATCGGCACCGAGGAAGGCAAGGGCACCGAACTGGTCCACAAGACCCACCTGCTGCTCGATCAACTCGACCCTGTCATCAACTACCTTGGACCCATCGAGGGCTTCCAAGTCTTCAATTATACCGTGGACGTGGTCGTTTGCGACGGATTCGTCGGCAATATTCTTCTCAAGTCCTGCGAAAGCCTTTTTGCCACCTTGACCCGGTTTCTGAAAAAGGAACTCGCCGCCAACCCGATTCGAATGTTGGGCGCCGCGCTCAGTTGGGGAGCTTTCAAATCAATGAAAAAGCAACTCAGCCCCTACCGCTACAGCGGCGCGCCCCTCCTGGGGCTCAATGGCAACATTCTCAAGGCCCATGGTTCGAGCAACCGGCAGGCCATTGCCGGAGCCCTTCGCATTGCCTCGGAAATCATTGAACAGGACATGGACCATTTGATTCGGGCCGACGTGGAAAAAAGTTTCGCCTTGTTAAAGAGCCCCATTGCCGTCTAAGGGATGTCTTCAAACCCGAACGTTTGCCCTTTATGACGAGCGAAAATACCGGCGTATTTATTTTGGGAACGGGATCTTATGCCCCTTCCAGGACCCTGACCAACTGCGACCTGGCCCAGATGGTCGACACCTCCGACCAGTGGATCCTCAACCGTACCGGTATCCGGGAACGCCGGATTGCCGGGGAGCAAGAACAGACTTCCACCATGGGCTCCCTGGCCTCCGCCGCCGCCATCAAGGATGCCGGAATCCACAAGAACGATATCGATCTGGTATTGGTGGCAACCCTGACCCCCGATATGTTCTTTCCTTCCACCGCTTGCCTGGTGCAAACACAGTTGGGCCTGCGCCAAGTCACCAGCTTCGACATCGGCGCCGCCTGTTCCGGGTTCATCTTCGCCCTCGAAATCGCCTCCAACATGATGACGAATGGGAAATTTCGTCATGCCCTGGTCATCGGTTCGGAGAAATTATCCTCCATTTTGGATTGGGAGGACCGAAAGACCTGCGTCCTTTTCGGGGATGGAGCCGGGGCGGTGGTTTTGAGTTCGAATGGATCCGTCGGTTACGAGGTGATCGACTCCTTTACCGCCTCGGACGGTTCCCAGCCCCAACTGCTCCATATGCCAGGGGGCGGTAGCGCCTGCCCCGCCACCCCGGAATCCCTGGGGCAGGGTCGGCATTTCCTCAAAATGCAGGGCCGGAAAGTTTTTAAGGTAGCGGTCCGTTTGATGGAACAATCGGTCAGAAAAATGCTCGATAGACATGGACTTCTTCCCGAAGATATCGGCCTGTTCATACCACACCAAGCCAATCTCAGAATCATCGAAGCCTTGGCCCGCAGTATCAAAGCCCCCAAAGAAAAGTTTTTTGTCAACCTGGACCGCTGGGGGAATACCTCGGCCGCTTCCATTCCGATCGCCTTGGATGAGGCCTCGCAAAAGCATCGCCCGCGTAAGGGCGATTACGTGCTTCTGGTCGCATTCGGGGCCGGTTTAACCTGGGGTTCCACCCTCCTGAAATGGAAATAATGAATGATGAAAAAAATTAAATGGATAACCGTTTTGCTATTGGCGGCCCTTCCTCACCTGGACCTGCCGGCCGAATTTACCTGGCATCCGGTCGAAGGATGGAAATTCGAGGGCGATCGATCCAAAGCCTTTATCGGGGACCCGGAAGAATTCGAGCATATCCGCACCCTGATGAATACCGCCAGGGAAGCCCACGAAGAGGGCAAGCTGAGTAAATCCATCAGGTATTATCGCCGTGTCTGGGACCGCTATCCCGGCTCCATCTTCGCTCCCGAAGCCCTCTTTCAAACCGCCCAGGTGGAATACGATCGCACTTCCTACCGCCGCGCTTTCAACGCATTGACCACCATTATCCTGGGGTATCCCGATTACGAAAAGTATTCCACCGTCATCCGGCTTCAGTTCAGTATTGCCACCGATCTCTACCAAGGCAAACGGGCCCGGTATTTCTGGGGAATGTTGCCGGGGTTCAAGGGGTACGACCGCGCCATCATCATGTACGAGACCATGGTGGCCAACGCCCCCTACAGCGAGTACGCCCCCATGGCTCTAATGAAAGCGGCCGAACTTCATTTGAAGCTCAATAACGACATCTACGCCGTCGATACCCTGGACCGCCTCATCAATAACTATCCCGACAGCATGCTGACCGGGGACGCCTACCTCCTGCTGGCCAAGACCTTTGCCAAACTGGTGGACGGTCCCCAATACGACCAGGGAGCGACGCGGGAAGCCATCAGCTATTTCGAAGACTTCCTCATCCTCTTCCCCGACCACCCCAGGGTTAAGGAAGGAGAAGACGGATTGAACCGGGTCCGCAGTATCGAAGCCCAAAGCAAAATGGTAAAAGGAGATTTCTATTTCTACAAATGGAAGGACTTCCGCGCCGCGAAAGTCTTCTATAACGAGGCAATTACCGTTGCTCCCAATTCCCCGGAAGCCAAAGTTGCCCAAGTCCAGTTGGCCCAGGTGGACGAGCGTATCCAAAACCGGATCGAACAATACCAGAGGGAAAATTCCCTGATCCCGAGTTCCAGGCGCGAGGGACTGGCCGAACAATATCAGAGAGAGGCTGGCTTCGTCCCCAGTTCCGACACCGAAGGATTGGAAGTTCCCACCGAAGAATAAGGCGGGGCGCTCCACATGCCGGCAACGCGACTGTGCTTCTCTCTCAGCCTGATGCTGGCCTGCGGCTGGTCCGGTTGCGCCCACTATGAACCGGGCGACGGTTCCGGGCCGCCCTTCACATCCTTGCAGATCGCCCCCGTTACCAATCTGAGCCTGGCCCCACAGGCCAACGCCGTCATAAACAACGACGTGCGACAGGCCTTTCTCCGGGACGGCCGTCTCCGGGTCTCCTCCCACGACGGAGAGGCGCTCCTGAAAATTACCCTCGATGAATTTACCCGCTCGGTGGCCGCGACCTCCTCAACCGACACCGCCCTGGCCCGGAAATACAGCCTTTCCTTCGCCGCGAAGTGCGACCTGGTGGACCAGACCACGGGAAATCCCTTTTTTGAAGGAAGGATCGTGACGGTATCCCTGGATATTTTTCTGGATTCCGGTCAGACCCGTTCCGAAACAAACGCCATTCCGCTTTTGAGCAAAAAACTGGCATCCAAAATTGCCGACGCAGTCCTCCAGGTTTGGTAAACCCGTTTCCATGCACGCCCCCATTTTCGCCCCCTCCCTTCTCGCCGGCAATCACGCCAAATTGTCGGAAGCAATCGAGAAAATCCAAAGGACCGGTCTGGATTGGGTTCACATCGATATTATGGACGGCCACTTCGTGCCCAACCTGTCATTTGGCCCGGAAACGGTAAGGGCGCTCCGAAAAACCTCCGATCTGTTTTTTGACGTCCATCTCATGCTGGACAATCCTCAGGAATACGTCCAAAGCTTCGCCGAGGCGGGGGCCGACCTGATCAGTATTCACGTCGAACCGGACTATCCGGTGGCCGATACCCTGAAGCGGATCAGGGGGCTGGGCTGCAAGAGCGGCATCGCGTTCAATCCATCCACCCCGACCTCCGCCGTGGAACCCTTCCTGGACCAGGTCGATCTCGCCCTGGCCATGACGGTTCAACCGGGTTTCGGGGGACAGGCCTTCAAAACTGAAGTCCTGGGCAAGGTGAGGGAATTGGTGGGCTTGAGGAAAGCGTGCGGACTGCCTTTCAGGATCGAAGTCGATGGGGGAGTCGACCGGAAAACCATTCCCCTTTGCCGTGCGGCGGGAGCCGATACCCTCGTAGCCGGGACTTCCTTTTTTCGGGCTACCCACCCCCGGGACCTGATAGGCTTGGCCACCGGCTGACCCACCCGACCTTTTCCAAACCGGCTAATTCCGGAACTTTCGGCAAGGTTTCATTGCCCTAATCCACCAAACCGACTATTTGTCTTTATTCGATATGTATAAGGAACTTGGCCAAGTCCTGGTAACTGCCCAACAGATCCGGCAGCGTACCGAAGAATTGGGAAAAGAAATTTCCCAGGTCTACCGAAATGAGGAGATTTTCATCATTTCCATCATTAATGGCGCCATCATTTTTACCGCCGACCTGGTCCGTTCCATTTCAAATCCGGTCTGGCTCGACTGTATCCGGGTGAGCAGCTACCCCTATGCCGGCGCCCCGGAATCGGAGCCACGGATCCTGGACAACTTTCAGATCGACGTAGCGGGACGCCACGTCCTCATCATCGACGATATTCTCGATACGGGCAAAACCATCTCCAAGGTGACCGGGATCATCCAGAAAATGGGGCCGGCCAGTCTCCGCTCCTGCATGCTATTGGAGAAAAGAGGCACCCGGGCCGTCCCCTACACGGCAGATTTCATCGGCTTCACCATTCCCAACAAATTTGTCGTGGGCTACGGTTTGGACTTCGCCGGACGCTACCGCAACCTGCCCGTAATCGGGGTTTTGAAACCCGAACTGCAAAACCCGCCCGAATGGCGCTGAGGCACTCAGAGCGCGCCAATGAGGAATTGAGCAAAGAATAACCACAGAGAACACAGAGAACACAGAGGGAGAGGGAGAAAGAACTCTCGCTAAGATCGCCAAGAACGCTAAGGAATCCGGCTTCGCCGGAACAGGTTCGCTTCGCGAACAGGATGTGGAGGAAGGTTGAGCCACAAAAGGCACAAAAAACACAGAAAGCATGAGTAACACATAATTCCTAATGGGCGTTCTCGGCGATCTTTGCGAGATCCCTCTCCTTTTACATCCTTCATCCTTTTCCCCCCAATTCCTCATTCCTCATTCCTCATTCCTCATTGGCGCCCTTGGGCGCCTTTGTGCGCCTTTGTGCGCCTTTGTGCTTTTGTGCGAAGCAAGGGGTCAGCTCCTTGATTTTTGAGATGTCCCCATCTTGAAAATCCAGGACTGACCCCTTGCGGATTCACTAAATTTGCATTGATCGGGGGGGGCGCAACCTCATTATTTACTGGCCATGGATAGGAACCCGAGGAAATACCTGCAAAGCCCCACCCCGAGTTTGTCCGGCTTTTCCTCCAAGGGTAAATCCCTCACCAGCCCCATGACCACCCTCTGGCTCGGGATCGTCTTTGTCGCCATCCTGTTTGCCATACTCACCGCCAAACGGAGCCTGACCGAGGTCGAAGATGGCGAAAAAAGCCGGATGCTGCATTCCGGTTACTTGTCCGATCCACCCCCAAAGAGGGAATTGGGTGACCCGCCGCCAAATCCTGACACCCTGCTGGAACCCCCGTCGGATTTGATCATATCCAAAAACGAAGTCATAAAGCTGGAAGAAATACACCAACCGATTGAGATCCAAATGATCGATCTGGAGCTCGACGTGCGCTTGAGCGAAAAACCGGATCATAACCCTCTGCCCCAGTAGGCCGTTGCAATCGTCCCTTTCGAACCATCTCTTCAACCGCGCCCAAGCCCTCATTCCCGGCGGGGTAAATTCCCCGGTCAGGGCCTTTCGATCCGTCGGCGGCGCCCCCTTTTTTACCAGGCGGGCCGAGGGAGCCTACCTCTACACCGCCGACGAGAGGCAACTCATCGACTTCGTATGCACCTGGGGTCCAGCCATTCACGGCCACAACGACCCCACCGTCAGGGAGGCCATCGCCACGGCCTTGGCCTCGGGCACCAGCTTCGGCACCCCCAATCCCTACGAAGTGGAAATGGCCGAGCTGATCGTCTCCATGGCGCCCTCGGTGGAAAAAGTCCGCATGGTAAACAGCGGAACCGAGGCCACCATGACGGCCATCCGCCTGGCCCGCGGCTATACCGGTCGGAACAAAATCATCAAATTTGCCGGCTGCTACCACGGCCACGTGGATTCCCTTCTGGTCCAGGCCGGTTCGGGAGCCCTGACCCTGGGAAATCCCGATAGCGCAGGGATCCCACCCGTTTTTGCGGCGGAGACCATCGTTCTGCCCTTTAACGATCCCCAGGCCCTGGAAGGGGCCTTCGCCCGTTACGGGGAGGATCTGGCGGCGGTTATCCTGGAACCCTTCCCAGCCAACGTGGGCTTGATTTTCCCCCGGTCCGGGTACCTTGAACACCTGCGCAAATTGTGCACCAGCCACGAAACCGTGTTGATTTTCGACGAGGTCATGACGGGATTCCGGGTCGCCCCCGGGGGCGTTCAGGAAAAAACAGGGGTGCTCCCCGATCTGACGGCCCTGGGAAAAATCATCGGAGGCGGCTTGCCGGTGGGGGCTTTGGGAGGCAAAGCCGAGATAATGGACCACTTGGCGCCACTGGGACCCGTCTACCAAGCCGGCACCCTGAGCGGCAACCCTCTGGCCATGGCCGCCGGCATTGCGGCCCTCAAAAAACTGAAGGAGGACGACCCCTATCCCCGATTGGATAAGTTTGGCCGGCAAATCCGGGCCGCCTTGCTCGACGGCGCCAAAGCCAAAGGAATACCCCTCCAGGTTCCCCAGACCGGAAGCATGTTCTGCCTCTTCTTCTCCCCGTCGACCGTAACGAATTTGGACCAGGCTCTGAGGAGTGAGACAAAACACTTCAAGTCCATTTTCCGCCATGCCCTGAACAATGGCGTCTACCTGCCCCCCTCCCCTTTTGAAACCTGCTTCATTTGCTCAGCCCACCAGGGCAATGCCATTGAAAGAGCCTGCGAAATCCTCAGCCAATCCCTCGAGAAACTTTAAAGGCGCGCCGGAGAGGGGAGAGAGGGATCTCGCCGAGGCGAGAAGGCACAAAGGCACAGAGGCACAAAGGCACAAAGGGGGAGAAGGAGGCGCCGGCGGCGCCAATGAGGAATGAGGAATTGGGAGAAGCGCCCAGAGGGCGCCTTTGCGGTCTTGGCAAAAGGGAAGCGCGCCGTGGGCGCGAATTACGAGATTCCATACCCTTGCACCTATTGATAACCTATTACAAAACTGTAGGAGCGGGTTTATCCCGCGATCCCAGGAAACTCACACTTTTCCCAAGAATCACTCCCACCACCAGCCAACTCTCATATCGAAAAATTCCTCATTCCTCATTCCTCATTCCTCATTCCTAATTGGCGCGCTTCAGCGCGCCTCTGTGCTCTCTGTGTCCTCTGTGGTTTATCCCCTTCCGCTTTTACAATTTGCGGACGATGGAGCGGGCGATGCCCTGGATGACCAGTTCGGAAACGGGATGCAGTTCCGGGTAGTTTTCGTTTTCCGCTTTGAGGTAGGGTGGTTTTTGGCGCGGTTTGATAAAACGCTTCAGGGTGGTAGCGCCGTCAATGAGGGCCGCCACGATGTCACCATCGTTGGGCAGGGCCGGTTCAATGATGACCATGTCCCCATCGAAAATACCGGCGTCGATCATGCTGTCTCCCCGCACCTTGAGGGCGAAGGAGCGGCGGGAGCGGCGGATGCCGGCGCTGCGGATATCGACCTGGATGCGGTCTATGGCGTCCCCCTGTTCGATCCCTTCCGGAAAACCGGCGGGGATATTCCCGTAGACGGGCATGTCGATGACCTCGAGCGAATCACTCGGCGGCGTTTCCGTATTCTGGTAGGTAATGCGGTAGGAACGGGCCTGACCGGCGATGCAGGTGAGGTAGCCCTTGTTTTCCAAGGCGCGCAGGTGACCGACCACGGCGTTGGTGCTGTTGAACCCGAAATGGTCGCGAATTTCGCGGATGCTGGGCCAGAAGCCCCGTTCCTGGGAAAATACCTGGAGAAATCCAAGCATCTCCTGTTGGCGTAAGGTTAAATTGCCCATAGTGATAAAATAATCACTGTTTTTATGTTCAGTGTCAAGCGCTCCTTCATATTAACTATTTTGACCCCTTCTTCCGCACCAAACACAAAAGGACAAGACTCTCGCCAAGCAACTGTGTCACGAAGCAAGGCTTAATTGATGATTTTTCATAAGGATGTGGAGGTGGATGAGCAACTTCCTCATCGCCGCAACAATGGCGCATTTGTAGGGTTTGCCTTTGGCTTTTAATCTTTCCAC
>JAJDZZ010000036.1 GCA_022824405.1 Opitutales bacterium | reverse complement strand
TGTCTTTAATAGATGTTTTATCGCTTCTTGTGTTTCCACTTTCAGGTAATTTGACATCCCTCGGCTTTACCCGAGGCTGCTCCTGAAGGTGGTACACTTTATTTCGCTTTTTGCCGGTACACTTTAACCGCTCGCTGACAGAACATGGATGTCCTTGGCCAGCCGGTATGAGGTGATCCGCATGGGCTTCAAAAATTCTTCTTCCAGAAATTCGCCGGGAGTGCAGAGGGGAATCTGTCTCGTTGGGGTCTTCATGGTTAATGGCAATCGACAATTTCGACTTGGTGGGCTCCGTCTTGTTTCCAAAGGGAGCAGACTCGCCATTGCTGGTTGATTCGTGCTGTATTGGCCTCTTCGGTTTCCGCGCAGAGCTTCAAGACGATTTGCGGGTAGGATGCGCAAGTCGCCCAATTTATCATGGAAGCCTTGAAACTCAATCAATACCAAACATCAGGGCTGACCCGAATGGCCCCGCAAAATTAGAAGGAGAATGTATTCACAATCTCGAACAATCTTGGCTCCCCGATACGAACACCCGTGATCTCCCCGTCCGGATTGGCCTGGATCGGAATCAAGTCGCGATCATCCAGCACGTTGCGGATGTTCAAACGAACATTCCAGTCGAACCTCGTGTTGAAGAGTTCAACGTTCTTTTTGCTGTAACCGAACCACCATTGCAAACGCGTGTAGTCTTTGCCATAGATGACCTTGGAGAAATCCGAATTTACCTCACTTCCATCTTCCAGGCCGTATCCGATGCCCGCAGCATCACGATATTGGAGGGTGCCTCCAACACTGAAGCCTTTTAGCCTTCCTTCCCTGAAATTGTAGTTCGTGATGAGATTCCATGTCCACTCAGCAATTTCAGGCGCAGGCTGACCGTTCGTTACGAACACCCTCGAATTCCATGGATCAATCCAATTATTGAAAAGGAAAGGAAGGAATGATGTACGACCGGCATTGCGCGGAATTTCACTGTAGGGCCCGAAAATACCATCTCTCAGGGAAAGGTCGGGTGTGCCGTCCAAATCGGAATCGAAGAACGGTTCATTGTCCAGCCAGTTGGCAAAGGCTTCGCCAGCGCCTGTCTGGACAGCCTCTTGCTTTGTGGCATTGAACGCAATCCGCCAGTTAGGTGTCGGGTTGTAGACCAGCTCCAGTTCGAGACCTTTTGCCCTAACATCCTGGGTATGGGTGGATCCGCCAGGATTTCTGAAAGTATAGCCATTATTCCGGGCCGGATCGAATCTAATGTCATACCAGTCCATCCAATACTGTGGTGGAGCAGGCAGCACAACGTCCTCTACACCATCCAGATTGGTATCCTTGCGGATATGCCGGGTCCCCTCAACATAGCCAAGATTGCCTTTGTAGCCAGGCCTGCCGGGATTTGTTCTGCCAGCGTTGATGTCGGCAGCGGCGGAACGGTACATGTTGCCCAATAACAATTGGGACGAGAACCAAATGGTCCAGTTGTTGACCGTGCCATTGACGTTGACCTGTGACGTCTCGTAGCGAGTCGCCTTGAAAGTCAGCTTGTCGTCAAACATTCTGACACGCACACCATAATCCTCGGTCTCACCGCTTGGCGGAGGAAGGGGATTCCAAGTTGCATCAAACCGCTGTCCACTCGGCTGGAAGTTTTCGGATTCATTGTAGAATCCATGGATAGCCGTGATAAATCCTCCCGTCCAATTCAGCAGGAAATCAGGCACCTTGCCGACAATGCCATAAGTTGTTGTCTCTTTTTCGGAGATCAATGCCTGTTCATCCGTGATACCATCTACATTGAAGGTTGCGCGGTCCACGATGCCCGCAGACTCATCCGGCAACTGTGGTGCTGAATTGATTTCTCGGACATCCACCTGATCCTTCCGCCATGAGACGGTGCCCACAAGATGGTCTTTCAACAGGTAACTTTGAAGAATGGCTGCCTCGGCATCGTAAATGCTCCTCCCCACCGCCCCATCATAGGGCACATTCAAGATACTGGGTGCCTGCAGGTCACGCCAGCCATCCGGGATATCCTCCCCGCCAAAGGACCGATGCACACGAACAAGGCTGCCAGATCCAAGCAGGTCGTTATTGGGCACTTGATCCACCTGGACTCCCTGTATGTTTGCGCCCGCAGGAGAGCTCCTATCGGCGATCGAGTCGCCCAGATAGTGGATGCTAATCACCGTAGATTCGCCCCAGCGATCCGGCTCGAGCGCATTGCCGAGATTACCTGAAATAAATGCCGGATCCCAGCCGTTGGCCGAATTCACTCGATAGGTATCACGCTCATACTTGGAACTCAGTCCGGTTATCACATGACGTCCAAGCCATTTGAACAGGTTGTCCTGATCCCTAAAATCAATGTCAATGAACCCCGTCGTGCGCTCTGTTCGACTCTCCTGCACGCTGTAGAGGTCGCTTCCAGCGCCACTGATCACCCAAGGGCGTCCGAAATTCGGATTTACCGTCCCGTCGACAAGTATTTTATTAATGTCAAGGGTCAGGTACGACCTGTGACCGATGGGACCCGTCCACCAGTTCTCCCAAGTTTCATCAGCGGCGGCGAATTCAACACCGGCCCTTCCATCGAAAAAGAGCTGCTGCAGCGAGAAATTACTGACGTCGAAATCATACCCTTCCCGCTTCATGTGCGGACCCTCAATCATCTGCTTGCGGAAATCAAAGATGGATCTGTCCGTCACAACCGGCGATCTCCACAGCACAGTTCCCCCTACGCTGTCAGGAGTGCCGTTGATTCCCGTCCATGCATCAAGGGCATTCCCCAGGGTCGGTATGGTCCCATTGAAAGGGTGGCCAGCCGTTCCTGTGCGCTCGATCTCATCGAATGTACCTGTAGGCCAGACTCCGAGGCGTCCTTGGGCCGCCACAATGTTTCCACCTGCCGGATGCATCGGAGTCGAGGAGGTGGGATCCGGGAATATGAGCGCAAGGCCAACGTGCCAGTTCGGATCCACCCGTACCTGCAAGGCAGGATTTTCCATTGTCACATTGTTGGAATTAACGGGTCCGGAGGCCTCGTGGTAACCAATTTCATCAGATCCGTACAACCGGCTCAATGATGCATCCCAGGCCGGCTTTGGTGTCATATTGACGGAGCCAAGAACGTTTTGGGTATAAGGATGAAACCACGGCGTAATCAAATCCTGCGGTGGTGTCGTCCGCGGGATATTGGAGATCTGGTCTCCATTTTCATAGCTTGCGTTAAAGATGGTCAGGTCCCAGAAACCGCCTTCCTCTCCGATCAGGTCCTTTTGGAAAAGCGCTGAAATATACAGCCGATCCATGTCGCGGAAAGCGTCGTCCTGCTCAAACTTCCGCTCATCGCGTACACCGGCAACGCGAATAGCGAGCACATTTTCGACAAGTTCGCGGTTCACATTGAATTCGCCGCGGATGCGGCCAAAGCCGTCTACTGTTGCGCGGACCCTGCTTAAATCGTTGAATAACGCCTTCTGGGTGGCATTGTTAACGATGCCCGCCGGGCTGCCCAATCCAAAAAGGACCGCATTGGAGCCACGGTTGATTTCGACGCGATCCGTGTTGTAGGAATCGAAGGGAACCCTCGATTGAAAATAGTTTCTCGAAATATCCGCACTTGCCAAGCCACGCACACGCGTACCTTGCCCACCGGCACGGACATTGAAGATGTCGTTGGGGACGCCCTGCCCGTCATTTGAGGCATTGGTGAAATTTCCTCGTGTACCGGAAACCTCAGTACCGGCTGTGTAGGTCAGAAGATCACCCGCATCAGTTGCACCCACATCCTCCATGAATTCCTTTGTCAACACCGTAACGGTGGCGGCAATGTCTTCGAGTTGCGTATTCAGGCGGGTACCAGCCAAAGTTGAGGACGCGATGTAGCCGATATCTCCTTCAGTTGATACTTCGAAAGGATTTAACTCGAAGACCTCTTCCTCTTCCTGGGCTCCGAGGTAGGCGTTCCCGCCGACCATTCCGAGGGTCAGCACTGCAGCCAGTGATTTTAACCAATTGTTCTGTCTGAGTTTCATTTCAGTCTCTTCCTTATTTTGGGGTTCAGTGTTTTGAGTTGTTTGGCCGGGACCTTGGATATCAAAGACCTTCGTGATGGCATAAACGCCGGTCTTTCCGTGCTGGAACACTTCGAGTGAGGTCTCTGCCAGCATGAGACTGAAAGCTTCCATCGGTATGTACATCCCATGTATAGAGGTAGTCCTTACACCGTTGACCAAATCGGCAGAGAAGATAAATTCCACCTCCGCCTGTTGTGCAGCCTCCTTCAGGGTATTGATGGCATACCCTTCGGGCACGTCGAAGCTCCGTTTCTCGGTTTCCGCTTTTGCGGAAATTTGCTGGTTGTTTAAGCACGCCAACATGCAAACTAAAGAAACGAACCACAGACTGCTTCGACGATGTGCCTGCAGAGTCATAGGGTGCTTTATAGAATGTCATCGGAGTGCAATCCACACACTCCATGACGGATGAGTTACGAGTAGGTTGTTAAAAAAAATTGTGAAAATTTTTTGAGACTCCAAAGAAGGAGAAAAAAAACTTCGGAAAGCAGGTAGCCATTAACTGGGTACGAGATAAGAAATCGCCTACGTTTAATGCTGTTAAACGGTAGGAGTAGCTTTAAGCCGTGATCAACGGGTAGCAGGGCAAGAGCGCATGTCTCGCCGTATTTTCGGGAAGGCGGATCCTCGCTCTGCCGACTACTACGCCCACGATAAACGGCGCGGCGGGACGCCGTCGCCCTACCTTCCATTAATAGATAAACGGCGCGGCGGGACGCCGTCGCCCTACCTTCCATCAATAGAATCATCGCTTGAATTTATTGGGAGGAACGGAGGATGATCCGTTCATCCCCCTCCCGTTCGACCTTCAGACCCACTGACATCTCCAGCAATTCCACGAAATGCTCTACATTTGCTGACCGGAAGGAGGCCACGATGGGGAGTTTCCCTAGCTCGGGGTCGCCAATTACCAAGTGTGTTTGATTGCGGCTGTTAAATTCTTCGATCACTTCGGAAAGCGGCGTGGAGTCGAACTCAAACATTTGGGGTTTCCAGCCGAGCATTTGATTTATCTCACCCAGAGAGACGTCCTTAACTTCGGGCTGCACAATTTCTTCGACTAAGGGCATTTCACGATTTAGCGGCACCTCTGTCATCTGGCCAACAACCAACTCCTGTTTATACAGTGACTCGTCATAGGTCATAGCCTCATTAAACAACTTTTCAGTCGGCAGGGCTGTCACCTCCACCTTGCCTTCCGTAACGATGACCTGCACGGTTTGGTCAGTGAGCCGTACGTTGAATGCAGTTCCAACAGCGCGGATGTCGATTCCCCGCACCCGAACGATGAAGGGCCGATCCACATCCCTGGCCACATAGAAGTGGGCCTCACTGGAAACCAGTTCCACTCGCCGAAACGCTTTGGTGTAATTAACCTTGAGGGCCGCTCCTCGGTTTAGTTCAACCACGGACCCGTCAAGCAACTCAAAGCTCTCGTAAGCATTGGCGACCAAGTTAGTCGCTTCGTACTCTGATGCCCCTGGGCCCGTCATTGAGGCAACCACCACAAACCCCAGGATCAAGGCTGCCGCAATACCACCCATCCAGCCCCAGAAAGACCGTGAAAAATGGTTTTTCAGCAAATCCTGATTGGGCTTGTCGCTGTGCTCCGGCAACCACTGGGCCAGCAGGTCCAGTTCCTTCCAGGTCTTTTGGTGCTTTTCATACCATTCTCCATGGCGGGGATCGGCAGCCAGCCAATCAAAAAAGGCATCCTGGTCCTTGGCGGTAAAGCCCCCGATCTTCTTAGCCACCCATTCGGCCGCTTCCCTTTCGATGCGTCTTACATCGGATGATTCTGGTTCGTTACTTTTCATATCTGAAATTTCCCCCCTCTAGGGCTTCAAAAAATTGAGATGTTGCTCCTTGGAATGCGTTTGAGCCATTGGGTTAGTCGCGTGCGTGCTTCCGCATATACTTCCTGCACTTGGACAGGCCGTTGGCGATTTGGGCGGATACGGTGTTAAAGGTTATGCCCATCTCTTCGGCGATCTGGTTGTAACTCATGCCATATACTTTACTCAGGGTGAATACGCGGCGGCAGCGTTCCGGAAGGGCTTGAATGGCTTCGGTTAAAATCTCCAACTCATGGTTGCGGGACACGGTTTCTTCGATGCTCTCGGCTTCATCGAGCAAATGCATGGCTTCGCTATTGAAAATCGCTTCATTGAAAACCACTTTGGATCTGCGAATGTGGTCCAAAGCAAGGTTGCGGGCGATGGCGAAGAAATAGGCCTTGGGCGATTTGAGATCGCCCTCCTCTTTGGCTCCGAGGACCCGGATGAGCGCTTCCTGAATAATATCATCCACATCGATTTGTCCTGAAAACCGGCTATTCAACCAAGCCCGGAGCATGGGCTCATGGGGTCGCAGGTGTTTCTCATACCAACGTGTCTGATCGAATTCTTCCTGGTGCATGGAGATAGGGTCCGGCAATCTCAATTAATGTAATATATAAAAAGGTTTAGTTCAAGTTTTGTATTCTAAGGGTCCGGCGACTTCTGAATGCTGTAGACTCCCGATTGCTGGTGTTGGACAACGATAAAAGGTGAATCGGCCAGCATAAGGTTGAAGGCATCTGTGGGGGTGTATTTCCCCTTGATGGCTGGCGTCCTCAGGCCCTCTACCAAATCCGAGGAGAAAATAAACTCTACCTCCGCCTGCCGGGCGGCTTCTTTGAGCGTCTCGGTGGCCAAACCCTCCTCCAGGTTCAAGCGGCAGGTTTTTTCCGAACTTTCGGGTGCGCAACCCGTTAAAGCCGAAGACGATATCCACAAACATAAAAGCAGACCCGGCCAAATCCAAACCGGGCAATTCGCTTCCAATGGGGAAATGTCCTTCATAGAAAATCATCAAAAGAGTCCCCTCTTCAATAACTGAGACGATTGGAGTTGCAGGAGATTACTAGAAAAAAATGTTCCGAACCTGGCGGTAAGATCCCTTGTCCCGGTTCCACCAACTGCAAATTTTAATTAGTTATTCGACTAAAGGAACCACTTCCTCGGCGATGCGATGTCCGCTCTCCCGCTTGGCCTTGCGGATGTCATACTAGGCCTGCAGGCGGAGAAAGTAGCCTTCCGAAAGCCCAAAATACCGTTCCAGTCGTAAGGCGGTGTCTGCCGTGATGCTCCGGCCTTCCTTTATGATGGCATAGATGCGCGTAGCCGGAACATGGATGTCCTTGGCTAGTGTGGCGTCCCTGAAATAAACCACCATAAAGATCACAGAGAGGGAAGAAGGACTCTCGCAAAGCTCGCCAAGATCGCCAAGAGCTCCGGCATTGCCGGAAACAGGAGTTAACGGAGGGGGGACATTCCTGTCCCCCACCACGCCCAAGGCGCCTTCTACGCCAACGGCGTTGAACTCCAAAGCCCAGTGTCACGCAGCGCACGCTGGGTAGGAAAAGGAAAAAATTACGAACCCCAACGGGGTTCCACAAACATGGTGATCGTGATGGGGAATATCCTGAAGGCAAATTAATACGAAAAAGTCCGTCCATGGTGGGAACGAATTAACGGGACACTACACTAGCCGGTAAGAGGTGATCCGCATCGGCTTCAAAAATTCTTCTTCCAGAAATTCGCCGGGAGTGCAGAGGGGAATCTGTCTCGTTGAGGGAAAGCTCCGGATCACGCATCACAATGATTCCGCCTGGCGTAACTATGTCAAACGTAACTATTTCATCGGAAGTCTGCAAGTTGCCCCGGGACCGGATATGGCAGATCGCTCCGGGATACTGAATACGTGGCTTCCGGGCCATGATTGCAATCCATGGAAGCCTTGAAACTCAGTCCATACCAAACATCAAGGGGTTGTTGCCCAAAACTACCTTTTTCGATATGCTGCATGTGCATTTCCCGGATACGGCATTCCGGAGCAATCGCGGGATAAACCCGCTCCTACAAACCTCCAAGTGTTAAAATCGCAGGAGCGGCTTTACGCCGCGATTCTTCAATCAATTTCCAAAAAAAGACCGATTTGGGCAACAACCCCCCAAGGGCTGCCCCCTTAGCCTCGCCTGAAGTTAGGTATCGAGCAGTTCCAGGTCTATTATTCTTTGGAAATGACGACGGTTTTTAGTAGCCAAAAGAGCTTTTAGAGAAAGAGCATGACCGGCGATCTGGCAGTCAAAATCTCCTATCGGATTTCCTGATTTGGTTAAAGTTCCGAGAATCTTTCCAGTAGCTTCCGCAGCTTCGCTGTCGAAAGCAACCCGTTCCACGGAGGCCAATAATTTCTCAACTTTTACTCGCTCGTTTTTTCCTCCCGAGTGGTAGACGCCGGCCCAAAGTTCGGCTTCGACTATGGAAGAAAGACAAAATCGGTGCGCTCGCCATTTTTCGGGCAGGGCATTGCCACGCAATATTTCAATACACCAGGAAGTATCCAATAGAACGCGCGCCATCAGAATTTGGCCCGCACTCCGGATTTGGTTTGAGGGAGGCGCTTGATGGTAGGGCCTCCAAGCAAGGCGCATTCTTCCGCAACTTGCCACAAGTCCGATTGTTTCGGGCGCAAGATGATATTTTTTCCCTTGCGCTCCATTTCCACTTCCGTCGTGTCTCCAATCCAGGATTTTGGCAATCGAACGGCTTTTGATCTTCCAGTTTTGAATAGACGGGCAGTTTTCATGGTATCTATCATGATATATACCATGAGATCGTCAAGAGGAAACCTGACTAGTGTTGTGTATCTTAAATAATCCATCACAAAAAACCCGGATATAGAAGAGGCTACGGCATCGCGGGGACGCGATTGCACTACCATTTCAAAACGTAAGCGGTAGGGCGGCGGCATCCTTGCCGCGCCTGAAAATTTCTCATGCCACGATCTGTCACAGGAAGTAGGAAAGGCTGAGGAACCAGGATAGGGAACACGTTGATCGTAGCAGCGCCATCAAGGGCGACCCTTTTGGTCCAACCCTCTTCGATATCATCCATCGGTTCAAAGGGATCTATAATTTGAAAGGGTTTACTAATTTTACTCCAACATGTTTGAAATCACCTGTGTTTCGGGTCGCTATGGAAAGGCCATAGGTTATGGCCGTCGCGGCAATCAGGCTGCCCTTTACCGGCATGGCAAAGCCTTTCTTTTTCAGCCGAGCCAAAAGCCGTGCCCAATGGGAGGCAGTTATAGCATCGAAATCCAGGATGCGTAGTCTCTGAACACCGGAAGAGAACCATTCCTCCAAAAGCTTGCGGTGGCGTCCGGAAGGCAGAAGAAGGATGCCGTATTCCAGTTCGCCCAAAATGATCGGATTTATGGTCAGGTCTCGTTCATTTTTGCGAAGCCATTCGATGACCCGTGAAGAGGGGTTCCGCTTGGTCGGTTCGCTTAAAATATTGGCATCAACCAAATATTTCACAACGTGTCGGTGGATTCGGATGGAATGGGTTCAAACCAATTCTTCTCAGGACATTCCAGCAACCAATCCACCAACCCCTCGTTATTGGCGTATCCCCGACGCTTCAGCAGGTACTCGCCGGCGTCCAGCCGTTCAATTTCAAATTTCTGTCCCGCGACAATGCGGTCAAGCTTTCGGATCTCAACAGGCAACACCACCTGACCTTTACTCGAAACGACGGTTTTCATATCAGTAAGATCACGTCTTACACCTGATCGGTCAATCCCAACCCCTCAATTCAGGCACATTATTTAAAATCTTGCGAAGGTCGCCAAACCATCCCTGACGGCGTTCGCTTTACCAACCAGGGCTTTCAGACCATGGTTAAAATCCTTGGAAGAAATGCCTTCGAAAGAATACTTACATTCATCCAATTTATAAAATTTATTCATGCCATGAATTAATATCCAACATTTCCATACCTTCCTACACCAGTAGAATGGATCGATTCGAAATTAATTTCACCGGTCCGGGCAATCTAACGGATATTCTATCAAAACTTGCGACCCGCTAATCTTGCAATAAAGCCCGAAGCCTCCCTTTTTGTATTGCCTCTGGTAAATTTACCATGCATATTTACCACGATGTATACAAGAAGTCTGAAGCCACCTGCTCGTTCGTTTTTTCTCTTCGGTCCTCGAGGTACTGGAAAAACCACATGGCTACGCAAAGAATACCCAAATGCGCTATGGAAGAATCTATTGTTGGACGAGGTCTATCTACCTCTGCTCGGGGATGCTTCTAACCTTAGAAAAGAAGTAGAAGCGCTGTCAGACAACAGCTGGGTCGTAATCGACGAAGTCCAAAGAATTCCCACACTCCTGAATGAAGTGCACGATCTCATAGCCCGGTTCGGCAATCGCTATCGATTCGCACTCAGCGGCTCCAGCGCGAGAAAGTTGAAACGATTGGAAGTCAACCTTCTCGCAGGTAGGGCAATAGAACGCCGAATGTTTCCCTTAACTTCGGCAGAACTGGGATCAGACTACGATCTTGAATCAAGATTGGCCTTCGGCTCACTTCCGGACGTGTCTCAGGACAGGGAATACGCAATAGATATTTTAAGCGCTTACGTAGGAACCTACTTAAGGCAGGAAATCCAACAAGAAGCGCTCGTTGAAAATCTCGGCTCGTTTAATAGATTTCTCAAGATCGCCGCTATAATGAACGGAGAGTCCATCAACACGAGCGGTGTTGCTCGTGATGCTGCTGTTGCCCGATCAACAGTGGAACGCTATTTCGATATTCTTGAAGACACGCTCATTGGATTTCGGCTTCCGGGTTGGCAGCCAAAATTAAAGGCCAGAGAACGAAGCTCTCCAAAATTCTATCTTTTCGATACAGGTCTGGCACGTGCGATCACGGAAAGATTACGTGATCCACTATCCGATTTGGAAGTTGGTAAATTGCTCGAAACGCATCTACTGCACGAACTGCGATCTGCAATATGGTATCAGAACTTAGGTGGAGAACTATCATATTGGAAATCAAGTGGAGGTTTGGAAATCGACTTCATTTGGACACGAGGCGATGCCATTGTCGCAATAGAAGTCAAAAGCAGCCGCAAGTGGAAACACGGATACAGCCGTGCCCTGAGGGATCTCAAAATGCACCGGCCAACCGCCCAATGCTACGGAATCTACCGTGGAGAGAGTGTCTTGAAAGATGGTGGAGTTGATATAGTCCCCTGTTTGAATTTCCTATCGGAACTCCACTCTGGGAATATTCTAAAATAATCAAGCCTCACCAGTAGGTTCCAAAATACCGTTCCAGTCGTAAGGCGGTGTCTGCCGTGATGCCCCGGGACAGGAAATGATAGATCGCTCGGGGGTTACTGAATACGCGGCTTTCCGGCCCTAGAAAATCCATGGCAAATTTGAAACTCAGTCCATACCAAACATCAAGGGCTACCCCCCTTCCCTCGCTCTAAAAGCGAAAAATCGAACTCAGCTTCAAGGTCGCATCCATTTGCTTGCGGACGAAGCCGGTTCGTTCATCCACGTAGCTTTGGTTCAGGACTAAAAAAACTTTTTTACCCGGACGATATTCCCAAATGAGGCGACTGTTAACTCCAAGTGAATCGGAAATGTTGTCGTACTGGACCAAGTTCGACCAAGTGAAATCCGGAGTGAAGTTTATCAAGGCGGTAAGGGAAGCCAATTTTATGTCGAAATTTCCTTCCGGTAATTCCACATCCTGCTTTGTGTAACTCAGTTCGGTACCAAAGTGTTTTGAAGGCAGGAAAGTCAACTCCGAGGTGTTTTCCGTTCTGTTCCCGTCATAAAAATCCCCAAAGGAAAACTCATGTTTCAAACTGATCATGCGTCGAGTGGCGGTCTCCACGCCGATGATGCCACGGGTCCAGCTATAGTCACCGCCAGAGATGGAAACATCGTCCGAAATCTCGAAATCCTCTTCCGGGGCATCAGAGGAATTTTCGACTCTCAGTTCCACGTAATCCGCGTTCTCAAAAGAGAGGCCGATCGGTGTAAACGTGTGTGTGGATGTTTCCAGCTCATTGGACAGGTTGGTAACCACCTCGCCTTCGTAATAAAGATAGTACTGCCGGAGCCAGGGCAGCGATTCAGTATAGGGCTTGTAGGTCAGGTTTGTGAAATACCGCCGGATCCCACGCCTCGGTGAAAAGCCAAGAGCGGGTTTAAAGTCCTCGTCTATTTGCAACAGGGCAAGCTCCGCATCGAATTCATCCGCGGGCAATATCACGTTGCCTCCAAAACCAGGTGCCAGACTGTCACCGAAGGCCGGATTATCAGACTCGGTTCCCAATATGAACACGTTAGCCTCCAGCCGGTATTTACCGAGAAAATTGTCGGTCAGATAGCTAAAGTCGGAACCGAGCAACAGGTTATCGTAATCGGAGTTTGGATCTCCATGTGTAACTAGAACTCCAACGCCGGACTGATCGAATATCTGCCGTTTTACCCTTCCAACAAAGGTGTTCTGACTATCGAGATCATCTGTGGAATCAACCACTGCATCAATAATGCCAATGTCGAACTCTCCCACCCGACCCGTCAGTTTGGCAGCTCCAATCAGGGGCACAACCTGTCCGCTGCTACTCAAGCCAATCCGTCTGCTGAAATAAGGTAGAAATACCGGAGTCGTTCTTGACCGGCGTCGAATCCGCGAGCCTAATCCGCCAAAATTAAAAACACCGGCATCCTCGAGGAAGAACCTCCGTTTTTCTCGAAAAAACAGGGAGAAGCGCGTTAAATTCACCTGGCGTTCATCGACTTCTGCGGCGGCAAAGTCAGTGTTGTAACTGAGCGTGGCGCTCATTTTCGGAGAGATGCGGTAGCGGAAGTCACCGCCCCATTCAAATTCGAATTCGTCAGTGCCCAGATCCTTGTCCTCGGACTGTGTTCCAAGGATGTAGGGATTGAATTCCAGGCCCAATCCCTGCTCAAGCCCGCTCAAACCTTTCAACTTGCCTGCTTCGGATACATAGTAAGACCGAATGGAGCTTCGGGGCGAGGACCAGATTCCGCGTTGATCGAGCCTCTTGATGTTGCGCGTGACATTGAGGCCCCATTCCGGGCTTTCAGGATCGAAACTGAAGGTGGTGAGTGGAAAGGCAAGTTCCGCGAACCATCCATATTCGGTGACTTGTGTTTTAACTTCCCAGATGCCATCCCACTCCGTATTCAGGGTGGCGTTGTTGCTCACGATTCCATCCTGTCGCGCACCATTGGGATTGATTCGAAACCAATAGCCGTTGCGCTGATCGTTGAACGTATCAAATACAATGATAGAATAATCGTCAGGCCGAAAGCTGTCATCTCGACGCATGTAACGGGCAACAATTTTTTCCGGCTCCGAGTCCCAATTCCATAGTGCCATGTAGATAAAGTTATCGTCGTAGGCGACGCGAAACTCACTTGGCTGATCCAATGGTTCACCAGCTCGCGGCCTGCTCTGAATCAAGCGGCTGCTAAGCGGCGCGGTACGCCAAATCTCTTCATCCAAATGTCCATCGATCTTTGGCGGTGTATCCACACGCACCGCAGTGATCTCCGGTTTATATCCGCGCTCCATGCGGTAGGCCGGCACAGGTTGAGCATCAGGTATCTGCAAATCCTTGGCCACAAGCATACTGGTGGTCATACATAGCATGATCAAGGTATATCGATACACTTGGGACATTGCGCCGAGGAAGAGGTTGAATAGTTCAGGTTCAGGTTCAATAAATTTTAGACGGTTAAATCGTCTATGAGGAGAAAGAGGAGGCGGCCTACGACAATGGGTTGACTGGTTTGAACGGCACTTGACTTAAAATGTTAGCAACCATTCTTATTCGGGTATGCAAGGGCACGCATTAATTCATATCCGGAAAAAATCCTATTTTTGTCGCTATCGCCACCGTATTCTTTCTTCACTGCAAGTTGCTGGAAGTGAACACCTTGAAGCTGCAGAGGCCTTTACAAGGGCATGCAGGTTGAATTCAAGGAAGTCCGGCTAAAATTTTTGGATTACAGGTACTCGGCGACTCTCACCTCGTCTCGCACTGTAATTTATCCTTGCTAATATCCATTTATAGGTATTTATCGCTATTTATAAATGATAATTACTAATATGTGGTTACTTAAAACCAAGAAGGAGATTTCCCATGAATTGGCGGGGCGCTGCCGGGACCTCAGACTCGAACAAAACCTTTCCCAGAAAGAATTGGCCGATCGAGCGGGTATTGCACTTCAGACCTACCGGCGCTTTGAGCAGGAGGGGCGTATATCGTTGGAACGCTTTATTGGAGTAGTCCAAACCCTCAATCGGATTCCTGACCTGGAGGGGATCCTGCATCCTTCTCCCATTGAAGACCTGGATCAAATCGAGAATCCGAAACCCCCACGAAAGAGGAGTCGCTCCCGGTGAGACTCTCCGTCAACTATGGTGAGACCATGGTCGGTCGTCTGAACGACGACACCGGCCCCATGCTGTTTCAGTATGACTACGATTTCTTGGCCACGAATATCGAACTCTCGCCTTTCTACCTCCCCCTTCAACGAGGCGTCACTGAAACACGAAGTCCATTTGAAGGAAACCTCCCAGGGCTCTTTGCGGACTCGCTGCCCGACGTGTGGGGTCGCACCGTCATGGACCGAAGGTTGCGGGAAGCGGGCATTACTCCGGAAAGCGTTTCCATTCTAAAGCGACTTGCTCTGATCGGAGCCGGGGGTATCGGGGCGCTGAGTTATCAGCCGGAAGAAACGGATGAAGATAACGACTTCACTTATCTGCAGGAAGCAATGCAGTTTGCCCGGGCTGTGATCGAAGAAAACACCGGCAATCTCCCCGGACCTCAAGTGCTTCAAGAAGCAGCCGGTAGTCCCGGAGGTCGTTTTCCCAAACTTCTGATCGGATGGAACGAGGAAAGTGAGAAATTTCTGATCGGATCGCGTGACTATCCCCAAGACTACCTGCCCTGTATCCTAAAACTGGATATGGGAAAACTCCAAGCCTCCCACAATCAAGGCTTGTGTAGGAAAGAATATCAATTGCTCACCGCCGCCCGGGCTGCCGGCATTGATACGTCTGACCACTGGCTCATTGAAGGTGAGGATCCGGAACAAGGACCGTTCGCCCACCTGCTCCTACAACGATTCGACCGCGCTGGAACGATTAAGATTCACACGCATAGCTTTGGCGGCATCACCCATCAACTGCCCGTTCGCTATGGTTCCAGTTACGAAGATCTGATTCGAACGACCTTGGCGCTTTGCAAGGATCAACGCCAAGTCGTCCAACAGTTCCGGCGAATGGTTTTCAATGTTTTGTCAGGCAATCGAGACGACCACGTTCGTAATCATTCCTTTCTTTTTAAAGAGTCCGCTGGTTGGAAACTTTCTCCTGCTTACGACCTGACTCCGACTCCGATAAAACCGGAACATGCGTTGAGCATAAATTCCAAATGGAATTCCATAATGGATACCGATCTGCTTGCCGTTGCCGACCTGTTTTCCATTAACAAGCCTGCTGAGATCGTTGAGCAGTGCCGAGACACACTCAATGATCACGGACTGCTGCAAAGCTAGCCCGCATATCTCACAAAATTCGTGACGAGCGAACGGAGGTCGAGTACTGGCGGGGGTTTCGTGCAGATTCGGGGGTGAAGCCGGGTCGACACCCTGCAAAGTCCCGAATCCGGGGAAATCCCCGCCAGTGCCGACATACCGGAGCGCAGTAGAAAATTTGTCAGATATGCGGGCTAGAGCAGTTAAATTTTTTATTGTCGCACTGGTGAGGGCAGATAAAGAAGCAGTGGAAGGCTTTACAGTCGCCGATTCAGCTCGGTACTACGGAACCTATTACCCCTTCTACTCCCAGCTTAATCAGGCTCTCAAATCCCCTGGGCGATGGAATATATTTCTTCTGAAGAGTTTTTCAGGACTTTCTCCAGAACTGGGTAAGGTTCCCCCCAGCCATCCAGCAAACCAGAGTGCTGACGACTCCACTTACGTGGCACCAAGAGCGATGCATCTATCAATCCACAGTAATGCCAACCTACGAATTCCGGTCTGGCAAAAGCGTTGCGGAAAAATTCTTCCGTCCATTCCGAACGCATTTCCAGATTGTCAGCTACCGGTCCGTAAGGTCTCGGCATGACATCGGTGGTCATGGTGTAGGCCGAGTCACCATTGATAAAGGGCAGGTCCACTTTTTTCGACCAGCGATCCAAGCCAGGCTTTTGCACCTCGTAACGCGCATACATTTGATAGAACACCAGATCGGTGTATTGGCTTGTAATAGACAGGACAGTATCGAGGGAATCGGTATTAGCGTGTAGCTTGTCACCAAAAAACATGTGGCCATATCCGGTAACCTCAATTAGCAAATTTCGTATTTGATAGTATGATAGGCATCCTCTAGTCTTCAGCAATGAAGTTTCGTAAAGGCAAAGAACAAAGTGGATTGTTTGATTTAATCGAGCGGATGGAAGAGCTTTCCAGTCGGGTTGGCCCGCTGGACAAGCTCAATGAGCAGATCGACTTCGAAAATTTTCGTGAGAAGCTTTTGGAAATCCTGGATTACGGCGATCACGAAAAAGGCGGTCGTCCACCTTGGGATCCGGTACTGATGCTGAAGGTCCTCATCATCCAGCGCTACTACAATCTGAGTGAAGAAGAGACGGAGTTTCAAATACTGGACCGCTTTAGTTTCCAACGTTTTTTGGGACTGTCAGTGGGTGATGGGGTTCCTGACAAGAACACGATCTGGGACTTCAAACAACGACTGGGGCCAAAAGGGATGAAGTCCTTGTTTGAATTATTCGTTGATCTTTTGGCCGAAAACGGACTGGTGGGCAAAGGCGGCAAGATCGTAGACGCCAGTTTTGTGGACGCCCCCAGACGGCGTGTTGCTGCGGAAAAATTGGATGAACTTTCCCCGAAAGCGCGTAGCCATGTCGATGGGGATGCCCGCTGGGCGAAGAAAGGCAAGGAGACTCACTTCGGATACAAGAATCACGCCAAATGCGATGTGGCATCGAAGTTTGTTGAGACCTTTGCCGTAACCAGCGCGGAGGTCCACGACAGTAATGTCCTGGAGGAACTGCTCGATGACAATGATCAATACCTGTATGCGGACAGCGCCTACAAAAGCGCGCAAAACGACGAGTTGCTACGGGATCGCAAGATCGAAAACATGATCCATCAAAAAGGCTACCGCAACCGTCCTCTGACGCGATTTCAAAAGAAGATCAACCGGCTCAAAAGCAAGGCTCGCTGCCGGGTGGAACACATATTCGGGTTCCAGGCCAATAGCCTTGGGGCGGACTGGATTCGCACCATAGGACTGGAAAGAGCCGAGTTTCAGATAGGCTTGTCGAACCTGGTTTATAATTTATGCCGGTACGGCCAACTGGGGGCAGTGAAGAAATGAAAGCGTAATGATGGTTGAAAAGGCCAAAATGCTGCAATATAACCGAATGCATTCACAAGAAGCATACGAAATGCTTATCCCCGGCAGCAGGGCCATAAGAATTGCTGAAACTCTGGGTGAGAGAACTTAGCTTTTAACGCTTTTATCAATCAAAGTTGAAAAATACGCGGTTACCGGATCTGCCCCCTCATAATGGACGGGAAATTGCCTTTGCTGTGAGATTCGATGGCCCGCTTTGTTCAATTCGATGACGAGGGCATTTTCGTAGAGTTTTTCATCAAGCCCTGGCTTGAGTGTATTCAAGACGACCATTGCTGAACCTATTATCTTCTCGCTGAGTTCTGCGTGAATCATTCTTTGCTTTAGAAATTCAAAAATTTATCCGTGTTCATCCGTGTAATCCGTGGTCATTCCTGAACCTTTTAATTGGGATCTGAATGTAGATTTCGGATGCCGGGGTAAACCGGTCGATGGGTGGTTTCCACGTTGCCCTTGCCTGGAACTACCGGGGGGATCAGATCCAACAGGGCGCGCAGTTTGCGCTTGGCCGGCAGGGCTCGCTTGTCGGTGGCATGGGCGAGGTCGTTCTTCTCAAAGAGGTCTTCCCTCACATCGAAGAACCGGCCGTCCCGGTACAATTTATAGCGTTTGGTTCGGACATACTGGTCCGGTTCGGGGCCCCAATACGGTTGGTAATGATTCAATTGCCACTCTCGGGGATTGCCCTCCTCCCCATTGAGCTGGGGAAGGAAACTGATTCCGTCAACGGGATCACTCACGTCCAACTCGATCCCTGCCGCTTCCGCCAGGGTGGGGTAGAAGTCGGTAAAATCTATCAAATCTTCGCACACGGCTCCTCCAGGGGTATGCCCCTTCCAATAGGCGATGAGGGGAACGTGGGTGCCCAGATCGGTGGCGCCACCCTTGCCCCCTGGGAATTCCAAACCACCCCAATTGGAGGTGATTTTCCTATCGGTTCCATTGTCCGCAGTGAAGAGAATTAACGTGTCCCGGGCCAGACCGAGAGCTTCCACTTTGTCGACGATTTTTCCGACGAGTTTGTCCATGTAATTCACCATAGCCACGAAGTGTTTTTTTCTGAGGTGAGGTTCTTTGGGCATGACCTGCGCGTCCTCCAAAGACATGTCCCCGATGGAATCCGGAGTCGGGATGAAGACATCGTGTACCAATACCATCGGATAATAGACGAAGAACGGGCTCTGGCGATTGCGCTCCATAAAATCGCAGATAAAATCGGTAAAAAGGTCGGGACCGTATTTTCCGTGATTGGTCTGGCTGGAAATGGTTACCCCGTTGTGTTCCAAAGGGGCATTCCAATAGCGCTCACCGCCACCATCCCGCTTGGCCTTGCCTTTGGTCACCTGCCAGAGCAGCGACTCGTGGAAACCTGCTTTGAGGGGCCTGGTCTTGTCCAGATGGCCGGGGTGTTGATTATGGAGACCATTCAGTTGCCACTTTCCGGCAATGGCCGTCCGGTATCCATTTTCCTGCAACAGGTGGCCGAAGGTTTTATCGCGTGGATTGAGGTAGCCGAAATGGGTGTAGTTGCGGAAATTGTATTGCCCGGTCATCAATTTGACCCGGGAAGGGGTACAGAGCGGGGTGGAGTAACAATGGTTAAATTGCAAGCCCTCGGCGGCCAGTCGGTCGAGGCGGGGGGTCTTGTAATCGACGGCTCCGTAACTGCCGAAACATTCCCAACCGGCATCGTCGGCCATAATCAGAATGATGTTTGGCTTCCGGTCGGCTCCGTTCAGGGCCAAACTGAGGAACACGGCGCAGGCGGGGTAGAGTATCCGGTTTTTAAGTTTCATAAACCCCATTTTTGCCCGCCGATGGCTGTGCGCAAATCCATTTTTTGAAGTGAAAACCACGGATTACACGGATAGGCACGGATATGAGACGATAAGATGACTCTCGCAAAGCACGCAAAGAAGCGCAAAGAGGGGAGAGGCGCCCGGGGGCGCCAATTAGGAATTAGGAATGGGATCTCGCCAAGGCGAGATGGCACAAAGGCACAGAGGCACAAAGGCACAAAGGGGGAGAGAGGGAGGCGCCGATGGCGCCAATTAGGAATTAGGAATGAAGAATTAGGGGAGATTCCACTAGCCACTCGTCACTAACCACTGACAACTGAATTATTTGGCTCTCGCAAAGCACGCAAAGAAGCGCAAAGAGGGAGAGAGGCGCGCCGGGGCGCGCGAATTTGGAATAGGGAAGAAACCACGGATTATCCAAATCCTGTACATCCTGTACATCCATGTTTTATAGGTGAAACAGGGTTGAAAAGACGCTGATGTACTGAGGTAGTATGGGGTCCGTATGAAATATTTATTTGCATTGCTTTTCACGGGAATTGCCCTGTGTGCCAAAGTGGACTGGCCGGACTTTCGGGGTCCGGGACAAAACGGTCAGGTGGAGACCCATCTGCCAGAAACCTGGAGTGAGACCGAAAACGTCACCTGGAAGATTGCCCTCCACGATCACGGAATTTCAACGCCGGTTATAATCGACCAGACGCTCGCTTTAACGGCTGCCACCGAGGATGGCAAAAAGATGTATATTATCACGGTGGATTTTGCCTCGGGAGAGATTCTACAAGATGAATTGATCTTCACCAACGAGGAGGTGGAATCCATGGGGGGATTCGGCATTAATACCTACGCCACCCCATCCCCGGTCACGGATGGAGAGTTGGTCTACGCGCATTTCGGCACCTACGGCACGGCCTGTATCGACCCGGAGATTGGGAAAGTGGTTTGGAAGCGGCGGGACATCAATTGCCGACACTACCGGGGGGCGGCATCTTCGCCCGTACTCTACCAGGACTTGTTGATCCTGACTTTGGATGGGATCGACCAGCAATTCGTGATCGCCCTCCACAAGGCAACCGGGGAAACGGTCTGGAAAACGCCTCGTTCCACCAATTTCCGGGACCTCGAGGACGGCAAACCCAAAGCGGGTGGCGATTTTCGCAAAGGTTTCAGCACCCCGATCGTCATCACGGTCGGCGGCAAGGACCAATTGATCAGCGCCGGAGCCAAAGCCTGTTTTTCCTATGATCCCGGCAGCGGAAAGGAAATATGGTTTGTGGAATTCGAGAGCCATTCCGCGGCGGCGAGGCCGGTATTCGACGGAGAGAAAGTGTATATCTCGACCGGGTATCCCAAGGCGGACCTTCTGGCCGTTCGGCCCGACGGGCACGGGAACGTGACCGACACCCACGTGGAATGGATTTACCAGAAAAACGTATCACGGCGCAGTTCACCGGTGCTATGGGGCAATCGGCTCTACATGGTGGACGACGGCGGGGTGGCCACGTGTTTGGATACGGGGAGCGGGGCCATGATTTGGCGCGAGAAAGTAGGCGGCAATCATTCATCCTCCCTCATACTGGCAAACGGGCTCATCTACAGTTTCAACGAGTTCGGGGACAGCAGACTGTTCCATGCGAGCGATACCTTTAAAATTGTCCGGGAAAACAAATTGGACGTGGGCATGTTGGCCTCGCCCGCGGTCAAAGGAAATTCATTGATCCTCCGAACCAAGACCCATCTCTACCGCATCGATTCCTAGGAGGGAAGAATCGACCACGGATTTCACGGATTAGCACGGATTTAGCGACGCATGCGTCGCCGTTTGGGGGATCCAATTTTTGAAACTATATTTCGAACCATCGTAGCGGTTTAATATGCCTTTTCTCCCCAATTCTTCATTCCTCATTCTTAATTCCTAATTGGCGCCCGTGGGCGCCTTACCCTTGACCCTGTTTGATTTATTCGGCATTCAAGAAACCCGCTTTAATATTTCACCCTATTTTTCATGAAAAACAGAATCTTCTCCTTTTTTAATGGTCGGTTATTGGCGGCGTTTGCCGCTCTCACTTTCCTCATGCATCCGTTGACTGGCGGCGAATGGCCGCATTGGTTGGGACCCAACGGCGACAACGTCGTTGCGGCGGCGGAGGATTTCGATCCAAACCTGGAGAATTGGAAAATTTCCTGGAAAAAAGAGGTGGGCCTGGGATACTCCACCATTACCACGGCCGATGGTAAGGCCTACACCATGGGTCACGATGGCGGCTCCAAGGAGACCATATATTGTTTCGATGCCGCCACGGGGGAAAAAATCTGGGATTTTTCCTATGAAGGAGCCCTTCTTCCCAGAATGCACGTGGGCGGACCCAATGCATCCGTCACGGTCGGGGGAGGCAAGGCCTTTGCCATCAGCAAGGACGGCCAAGTCTTTTGTCTGGACGCTGAAAATGGCAGAGAGATTTGGAGCGTGAAGCTCACAGAATTGCTCCGGATGGAAGTGCCCCAGTGGGGATTTGGAAGTTCTCCAGTGGAATATAAGGGCGACCTTCTCATCAGCGCGGGCAGGACGGTGGCCTTGGATAGGGAATCCGGCAAACCGAACTGGATATCCGATAAGGATCGAAAGGCCGGCTACGGCACCCCGGTAGTATTCACCAGAAGCGGGAAAGACTATATTGCGACCATGGATGCGGAAGGATTGTCCGTTCTCGACGCTTCGGACGGCGTCGAAATTGCCCGCCACGGCCAAAGGGTGAAATACAACATGAACGCCAGCACTCCCGCCGTTTTCGCCAATGGGAAACAGGTCCTTTTCTACACCAACTCCAACTCGGCCATGTTGGCCTTTGACGGAGAAAACCTCACCTCAATTTGGGAGGATCGAAAACTCCAGAATGCATTGTCCGGATCGGTTTTGATTGGCAAGGCCTTGTATGGAGTGAACGGAGGTTACAAAAACAAGAAAACCAGTTTGTATTCCCGAAACCTCGGGGACAACAAAGAGAACTGGGTCGTGCCGAGTTACGGATATGCCACCCTCATTGCGGTCGGGAACACCCTGGTTATTTTGACGGAGGACGGGGAGTTGGTAACGGCCTCAGCCAACGAAGAGCAATATCGGGAGCTTTCCCGCAAGAAATTGCTCGAGGCCATCTGTTGGACCCATCCCACTTATGCCGACGGAAGGATCTTCGTTCGCAATGAGCACGGCGTGCTCATCTGCCTGACTCCGGCTTGAGAATTAGGAATCAAGAAAAGACTCTCGCCAAGATCGCCAAGAACGCAGAGATATGGAAAAGAAAAACCACGGATGGCACGGATGAGCTCGGAAATAAAAAATGAGGAGGGACATTCCTATCCTTTGCCATGTCTTTCGAGTGGGGGACCCGCCTTCCGGCGTGGCAGGCAGGAATGTCCCCCCTCCGTTAACTCCTATTCCGGCGAAGCCGGACCCCTTTGCGAACTTGGCGATCTTTGCGAGAGGTAATGGCGGATAGGACGCTAATTAGGATTTGGGGAGAAAAGGGGTAAAGCTGCTCCTGCGATGGTTCTAAATCAAGTTTCATGAGTAAATTAGCGCTCTTATCCGTATACGATAAAACCGGGCTGGTTGAATTTGCCCAGGCTCTCACCGAGAACCATGGCTTTGAAATCCTGTCCACAGGCGGGAGCGCCCGCATTTTGAGAGATGCCGGAATCCCGGTGACCGAGGTGAGCGATTACACGGGATTCCCGGAAATGATGGAAGGGCGGGTAAAAACCCTCCACCCGAAAGTTCACGGCGGTCTTCTATGCCGGAGGGATGAACCCGACCATTTGGCCCAGGCGGAAGAGAATGGTATTGGAATGATCGATCTGGTGGCGGTAAATCTGTATCCTTTTGAAGCCGTGACCTCGGACCCGGCCTGCACCCTGGAAGCGGCCATTGAAAACATCGACATCGGCGGGCCTTGCCTGTTGCGAAGCGCGGCCAAAAACCATGCCAGTGTAACGGTGGTTTGCGATCCGGCTGATTATGGGGATGTCTTGAATTCCCTCGCTATGGGGGATGCGGGAAGGCTGGGGCAACTGCGCAAGAAGCTGGCCCTCAAGGCCTACCGGCGAACCTCTCAATACGATAGGGCCATATCAGATTACCTGGCCGGACAATCGGAGGAACCGGACCTGGAGGCCATAAGGGGTTTCCCGGCCATTTGGAGTGTCGACCTGCCCAAGGCAACCAACCTGCGTTATGGGGAAAATCCGCATCAACAAGCCGCACTCTACGGGAGTTTCTTCGACCATTACGAACAACTCCAGGGCAAGGAACTCAGCTATAACAACCTTCTCGATATCAGCGCTGCCACCACACTGATAGGGGAGTTTGAGGAACCCACGGTAGGCATTCTCAAACACACCAATCCATGCGGAGTGGCCAGCGCCGATACGCTCCTCGAAGCCTGGAGACTCGCTTTCGAAACAGACAAACAGGCGCCTTTTGGCGGAATTATCGTGGTCAACCGCACGGTCGAGGAAGACTTGGCTCAAGCCATCGGGAAGATCTTTTGCGAAGTTGTGATCGCCCCTTGGTTTTCCCCGGAAGCACGGGCTTTGTTCGGCAAACGCAAAAACCTGCGTCTAATGTTGGCTAAGAGCGGGATGGGGGCAGAGGCCCTGGCCGAAATCAAATCCGTGGTGGGCGGCGCATTAGTCCAGGATACGGACTGGAAAAAGATAAAGGCGGACCATTGTAAAGTGGTGACGGACCGAGAGCCCACAAAAGCCGAGTGGGATGCGTTGATTTTCGGATGGCGGGTGGTTAAGCATGTAAAGTCCAATGCCATTGTCTATGCCGGAGATAAGCGCACCCTGGGGATTGGCGCGGGGCAGATGTCCCGGGTGGACAGTTCTCAAGTGGCCGTCTGGAAAGCGGGCCAGGCGGGCCTGGACCTCCAGGGTTCAATCGTGGCATCGGACGCCTTTTTCCCGTTCGCGGATGGATTGCTGGCCGCGGCTGAGGCCGGCGCTTCAGCGGCTATACAGCCCGGAGGATCGGTGCGCGACGCTGAGGTCATCGCGGCTGCCAACCAACAGGGCATGGCCATGGTATTCACCGGGATTCGCCATTTTCGGCATTAAGTGGCGCTTCGCGCCAAGAGGAAAGTGGAAAGTAAGAAGGAAGAAGTAGAAAGGCGCCCAAGGCCGCCCATTGTGGAACCCCGTTGGGGTTCGATGGTGTGGGTGATCGGTAACCCAGTGTGCGCTGTGCGACACTGGGCTTTGAAGTTTAACGCCGTTGGCGTAAATTAGGCGGGTTGGAAAACCCGCCCTCCGTTAAATCCTGTGCATCCTGTTCATCCATGTTAGTTTTTGATCACGATGATTTTTCCTTCTTCCTTCTTACTTCTTACTTTAATTCCCTCTGCGGTTAAATCTTTGCGCTCCTTTGCGTGCTTTGCTAGCGTCTCTCTTTTCCTCAGGTGATGAAGATAATTCCTGAATTGCGAATCTGGTTTCTTTGGGGTTGCCTGGCTATCCTGGCCGGTTGTTATACCGTGCCGGAGACGGGTCGGACCGCGATCAATTTGTTTGGCACGGGGCATGAGGTATCTTTGGGAGTCAGTGAATTCAGTAAAATCAAACGACAATCGCCTATTTCCAACGACCCGGTCATGGTGGGACGGTTGCAACGGGTAGGTTGGCGCATTTCGCAGGTGGTCGGGGGCGATTTGCCGGAGGCAGAGTGGGAATTTGTCCTTTTCGACGAACCGGATCTGGTCAATGCCTTTGCCTTGCCCGGTGGGAAGGTGGGTGTTTACAGCGGTATCATGGAGGTTGCCGAAACCGAGGACGAACTGGCTACCATCGTCGCTCATGAAATCGCCCACGTCACCGCCCGCCATGGTTCCGAACGCTTGTCCCATGGCGTCCTGACTACAATGGCGGGGAACATGCTGGAGGGGGCGCTGGCGGGAGATCGGAACCGGGATACTTATCTCGCCGCCTACGGCCTTGGAGCCACCTACGGCATAATGCTCCCATTTTCCAGAAGCCATGAACTGGAAGCCGATCGCATTGGGTTGATTTATGCCGCCAAAGCGGGCTACGACCCAAGGGCCGCATTGGATTTTTGGATGAAAATGCACCTCATAAAAGATCGAGAGGAAGTGAGCGCGTTCTTTTCCACTCACCCCTCCGATCTTGACCGCATCGACAAGTTGGAGGCCTTAATGCCCCGAGCCTTGGAAATTTATGAACAAAACCGTATCCGCTACGAATGAGCTTTGATTCCCTTTCCCTTTTAAAAGAACTGGTAGCTTTTCCCAGTGTTTCGGCCGATTCCCAATTCAAGCAGGGTCTGGCAGGGGCGAGGGATTACCTGGAGGACAAACTGCAATCCATCGGATTTGCCGTGGAGGTCATCGAGACACCGGTTCATCCCCTGATATTGGCCGAAAGACGGGTAAATCCCCATGCCCCAACCGTAGTCATCTACGGCCACTACGACGTGCAACCGCCCGACCCGTTGGACCTCTGGGATTCAGATCCCTTTGTGGCCGAGGTGCGGGGAAACCGCGTGTTCGGCAGGGGATCGGCCGATAACAAAGGACCCGTCTCAGTATATCTGGCCATGCTTTCCGAATTACTGGAAGAGGATCCGGATTTCGACCTCAACCTGGTCGTGCTACTGGAAGGGGAGGAGGAAATCGGGAGTCCGAGCTTCAAGCCTGTCCTGAAAAAATATGCCGACAGGATACGGGGCGATTTTGTCCTGGCCTGCGATACGGGAAGCCAACGCGAGGACCAATTGACCGTTACGACGGGACTGAGAGGGGTCACCTGTCTGGAGGTCCGCCTCAAAGGACCTGACAGTGATTTACACTCGGGAGTTTTCGGGGGCGCTATCCTCAATCCCCTGCAGGCCCTTGCCGAGATTTGCTCCTCCTTACACTATCCGGATGGCACGGTAAATGTGGCCGGGTTTTATGACCGGGTGGTTGACCCGGAGGATTGGGAACGACGGGAAATTTCCCGCATCGATCGAAGCTTGGAGGATTTTGGGAAGTTACTCGGGGTCGATCACTTTTTTTCCCCTCCCGGATTCGACCCCTTTGAGGCCATCCGGCTTGCGCCAACCTTGGAATTTAACGGAATGGGAGGCGGTTACCAAGGGGAGGGTTCCAAAACGGTCATTCCGAGGGAGGCTTTTGTGAAGATCAGTTGCCGACTGGTGGCCAACCAGGATGCCGGGGAGGTTCAGCAACAGGTTGTGCAAACCATTCGGGATCGATGCCCACCGCAAATGGAACTGGAGATCCTGAAGCAACACAGCGGCAACCCTTATCGGGTGGTCCCTCCCGGCAAACCCAACGCACCGGAAAACCAGAACAAATACCTGGCCCGAGCCTTTGAAACCACTGAAAGCCTGTCAAAATCCATCTTCGGCAGAACCCCTTTATTTCTGCGGGAAGGAGGGAGCATCCCGATAATTGCAGAAATAAAGGAGGTTCTGGATATGGACACTTTGCTCATCGGCCTGTATCTGCCAGGTGACAATGCCCATGCTCCCAATGAAAGCTTCCACCTCGGGATGATGTCCAAAGGCAAGGAGCTGCTGAAGGGCCTCCTCAGGTCTTTGCCGGAGGGGAGGCGCTTCGCGCCAGAGGAAAGAGGTAAGAGGAAAGAGTGAAGAGTGGAGAGTGAAGAGTGAAGAGAGATATATCGTGATCGAAAAAATATGGAAGGACAGGATCGCGTTGCGAACAGGATATAACGGAGGGCGGGTTTTCCAACCCGCCTATTTACGCCAACGGCGTTAAACTCCAAAGCCCCGGTCAGGGAAGCATAATAATATCGGCCCGACGGTCGTTTTGCCGACCCATTTCATCGGCGTTTTCGTCGGCCTCAAGGTCGCCCTTGGAAAGGATTTCAATGGTGGTCGGAGCAACCCCCAATTCAACCAGATAATCCTTTACGGAGTTGGACCGGCGATCTCCCAGAGCGAGATTATACTCGGTGGTGCCTCTCCAATCACAGTGACCTTCAATCAAAACCTTTTGGCCTGGATTTTCGAGCAGAAATGCGGCTGTTTGCTCCACTATGGGCCTTTCCGATTCCCGGACATAGGAACGATCGAAGTCAAAATATACCGAGGAATATGCTTCCATGTCGGCATCTTCGGCGTCAAAGGCTTCATCGCGGCCCGGGAGAGCGCCCTCGGCTTCAAAATCATCCCCAAGGGTTCCCCCTCCGGCAGTATCGAAGGCAGAATCACCATCGGTTGCACCCTCGGCGCTGTCGCTCATCAGGGTCATTTCAGGAGTTGGAGGAGTAGTGCTGGCACAACCTATCCAAAATAGTGAAATAGCTAGTAGGAAAAAAGTAGAGATTAGGGTCTTCATTTACACAAGTTGGTCATTTTGGTATTAGGTAGTGGTAAAACGGTAGAATTTATCACCTCATATGGGTTGGCAAGGATTATTTGGTTGAATTTGAAAATTTTGCAAAGGGTCGATGGAAGATCTGCGGCTTGCATTTTTTGGGGTAAGCCTATGGCTTCCGGTTGGCAATTTCGATTTTGAGTTTCAAAGTTTCTTATGGTCTTTCTGGTCGATAACGGGTCCGTCAAGCCAGCGTCCTTTTTTAACCTTGAACGTATAGCCGGGAAACTTTCTCGAAGAATCGATCGACCGGTAACGGCAGCCCCCCTGCTGCACGCCAACAAAATTCCTCCTGACGAACTGGAGGGAGAAAAGGTGGAAATCCTGGAAAACCTTTTGCGCAAAGCCTATTTGGGCGGGGACCGGGAATGGACCCTGCTGCCCTTGTTTTTCGGCCCTTCAGGAGCCATTACGGACTACCTTCCCAGGCGCTTGCGCCGGATGGCAAAATTGAACCCGGGATTTTCCTGCAAGCTGCTGCCTCCCCTGTACCGGAACGAATCGAATGGCGGAAAGGAATTGGTTCAAATTCTCGGCCAGTTGACGGATTCCGTCATAGATGAACATCAACTGCAAAAACCCTCCCTGATCCTGGTGGACCATGGAAGCCCCCGGAGGGAAGTGACGCAGGTCCGCAATGTTTTGGCCAACGGATTGGCCCGGGCCTTGGAGGGAAGGGTCAGGTTAACCCTTGCCGCCTCCATGGAGAGAAGGAGCGGGCCCAAGTGGGACTTCAACGAGCCGCTTCTGGAGCGGGCTCTGGCCCGGCAATCGGTCAGGGGAGGCGATACGGTAATAGCTCAAATGTTCATCGGTCCGGGTCGGCATGCCGGTCCGGGAGGAGATATTTCACGGATTTGTGCCGAAGCTGAGCAACGGCACGGGAAATTGAAAACCTACCGAACCCGGTTAGTCGGTGAACACCCCAATTTAATAGACTTGCTGGAGATCCGGTGGCGGGAATCCGCCCAAATTGAGGGGCAGGAATATTAAGGCGCCCAAGGGCGCCAATTAGGAATTAGGAATGAGGAATTGGGGGGAGATGGAATGATGGAGTGGGGGCAATTGGATGGTAGGCCGGCGGGGACTTGAACCCCGAACCAAGTGCTTAAAAGGCACCTGCTCTACCGATTGAGCTACCGACCCACTAATCCGACGCATACCCATAGGATAGGAAATCCAATCGGGTATAAAGTGGAAAAGCAGGGTAAAAATGCCTCAAAGGCTTTCTGTCAACGGCAATTTGCCCAAACGGGATGTCGGTCCTCCCCGAGCTTGCCCAGGTTGGTGAATTGAGGAATTTATTGAACGTTCTTATCCCGGAACGCTCAAACTTAACAGAACCTGCCCAATCCAATTGTAACCCCGGGCAGAATCCTTATCGTGTCGTTCCGCTTAAATGGGATCATTTTGAAAGCCTTCAAAGCTTGCCTCAATTGTCCATGGAACAAATCATCAACCTCCATTTCAAACCATAATAACAATGCCCGATAAAGCCCAGCAAGTAGCCATCGACCGTATGCTGGTCGATCGATTCAAGAATGGCGACCCGGACGCATTTACCGAAATCGTAGCGCGCTACTGGGATAAAATTTACTCCCGTGTCCTGCACCTTCTTAAAAATAAACAAGATGCGGAAGAAGTAACCCAGGACGCCTTCGTCCGGGCCCATCGGGGATTGGAAAACTTCCGTGGAGACAGTACTTTTTCAACCTGGTTGTTTCAAATTGCCACCAATCTCGCCCACAACAAATATTGGTACTGGTTCCGTAGAAAGCGCAGCGAATCCATCTCGCTGGAGCAAAGTTTCTCCGAGGACGGAGATTTCAGCCTGATCGATATCTGTCCGGTGGAAGAACAGACACCCTGTGAGGCAACCCTTAACCAGGAATTGGTAGACAAGGTTGCTGAAAATATGAAAAGCCTCACGGAAAAGCATTATGAAGTTCTGGTAATGCGTGCCGGCAAGAACATGTCTTACGAAGACATTGCCAAGGTCCTCGATTTATCCATCGGTACGGTGAAGAGCCGGATAGCTCGTGCCCGGATGAGTTTGCGCAAAAAAATGGGTAAGGACTTTCAATGACAGACGACGTTTTCGAAGACTTGGTAAACCTTTATTTGGATAAGGAAATTACCTCGGCCCAACTCGACATTCTGCGGGGAGAGTTGGAACGGAATCCCCGTCGCCAAAGCGTCTTCCAAAGCTATTGTCGCATACACCAAGCGACACATTTTGCGGCTCTCAGGCAATGCCCCGTCATTCCCACCCTGGGGAAATCAATGGCTCGAGGCCCTCATTTTCTGGACCATTTATTTGGCAAACCCGCCTGGATTGGCGCTTTCCTCATCCTGACCTTTGCCACCTCCCTTCCCTTTATTCTCAACAGACCCGTTGCCTCTTCCCCGGAGGAAGAACCCGTTGCGGGATCGGTGAGCAGACTGGACGGGTTTTATGCAGAAGCGGTAACCCAGCCCCCTTCAGACACCCTGGATTTTTTCAGAACTCTCCAGACCCAAGGGCAACCTCATCAGAATTGGGATTATACCCAAAGGTTGCGTCCCCTGTTCGCCACGCCAGAATACCTTCCTTCCCCTCCTCGGGAAGATTTTCCCTTTTCCTCGGGCTCGACCGGTTTTATTTCAGAACAGGAATGGACAAGTGGTTTCGATTTTGAGCATTCCAGTTACGAGTTCAAGCGCTGAGGGGAGGATACAAAGGCACAAAGAGATTATTTCGGTGAGGTGGAGAGGGCAGGGAAGTCAAGGCTGAATGCCTTAAAGTAAGCCGCAGATGGCTGCAGATTCGAGCCTCCTGGCAATCGCGGCGTTAAGCTGCTCCTACAGCTTAACCGGACAGGGCCTTCTTGATGATGTTCTCCAAATTTGCCTCGGGCCCCAGTTGGTCCATGGCACGATTTACCGCTTTATCGGCTTCCACGGCCTTGTAGCCCAGAACTCCAAGAGCGGAAATGGCGTCCTGAAAAAGATTTGAGTCCCCGGGAATAGCCCCGTCGTCAGATGATACGGTCGTGGTGGGGGAGGGAATGCCCGACTTCACCTGGTCCCGGAGCTCTATGATAATGCGCTCCGCCGTTTTCTTTCCAATGCCGCGGCATTGGGCCAGAAGTTTGGCATCCCCGTGGAATATGGCCCCTCGCAACAAACGAATACTCAATCTGCTAAAAAGCATGAGCGCCATTTTAGGTCCCACCCCGGAGACTTTGTCCACCAGAAGCTTGAAGAAATCGCGGTCCTCACGATTCAGGAATCCGTAAAGGGTATGGGAATCATCGCGGTAAACAGGGTGAATGAATAGTTTGGTTTCGCTTCCCATCGGGGGCAATTTTTCCGCGGTTCTGATGGGAATATTGACCTCATAGCCCACGCCCCCGGCTTCGATTACGACCTGTAGCAATCGGCTCTCGACAATATGGCCTTTAAGGGTGGCGATCATCGCTGTTTCAATCCCAGAACATCGTGCATATCATACAATCCCGCTGCTCGGTCGATCAACCATTCAGCAGCATGGATGGCTCCCCGGGCAAAGATCCCGCGGTCGGTGGCCCTATGAACGAGTTCGACCCGCTCACCCTGACCGGAGAAAACAATGGTGTGATCTCCCACCACATCGCCGCCCCTCAAAGCGTGAACCCCTATTTCCCCTTCGGTCCTCGCTCCGGTTATTCCCTTTCGGCCATGCACCGGAAGGTGGTCGGTTCGGTGTGAAGCGGCCCGAATACGCCTTAATAATTCCTCCGCCGTACCGCTGGGGGCATCCCGTTTGAACCGGTGGTGTATTTCGACCAATTCCACATCGTAATCGTTGGGCAAAATCTTAGAGGCCTGTTCCGTGAGGTGAAACAACAAGTTGACTCCAAGCGAATAATTGCCCGTCCATACGACGGGGACCGGTTCGATCAATTCGAGAATAACCTTCTTTTCCTCCTCGGAGTGGCCAGTTGTCCCGATAACCAGTGGAACACCCCGTTCCGCCGAGCAACGGGCCAATTCTCGAGTTGCGGCATGATGACTGAAGTCGATGGCCATGTTTATCCCGGAAAAATGGTCGGCTACCCGATCGCCCAAATCCACTTCCGACACAATTCGATGTCCGCGTTCGACCGCCACGCTCCTGATGGCCTTTCCCATGCGTCCGAGCGCACCCTGCAGGAGGATATTCAGTTTCATGAGGTTAACTTACGGTTGAGAGATTGCACCGTGGACCCGATCAGGATCTGGTTTTCCTCCAGCATTGAACACAGAGGCTTCCTTACATCGTCCGTCGCAATCAGGCCCGCCTCCTTCATGGCCCATTTTACCGGAACGGGATTGGGTTCTACGAACAAGTTCAGGAACAAAGGATGGAGCACGCGGTTGAGATTTGCGGCAGACGCGAAGTCCTCGCGTAGGGCGGCGGAAACCATCGCGACCACTTCCCTGGGGTAAAGATTGGAAGCTACTGAAATGACCCCCTTTCCTCCCAAACCCATAAAGGGCAAGGTCAGACTGTCATCTCCACTCAAAATGGTCATTTTGTCGCCCAAAGCGGCGCGGATTTGCATTACACGATCACAAGAACCCCCGGCTTCCTTAATCACATTGACGTGTGGATACTTGTTTCGGAGTCGAACCAAGGTATCGATGGCAATTTCGATTACGCAACGTGAGGGAATCGAATAAAGAATAATCGGTTTGTCCGTCTCCTCGGCAACGGCAGAAAAATGTTGGAATAATCCCTCCTGAGATGGCTTGTTGTAATAGGGAGTAACCTGCAGCATGGCATCGGCCCCGAGTCGATGGGCACTTTGCGTCAACCGGACTGCTTCCCGGGTGGAATTTGACCCCGTTCCGGCTACCACAGGCAGACGCCCTGAAACTTTATCTAGCACGGCTTCAACAACTTGCATATGTTCCTCATGGCTGAGGGTAGGGGACTCCCCAGTGGTTCCAACCGGCACCAGTCCTTGCACCCCGCAGTCAACCTGCCATTCAACCAAGGCCAGCAGGGAGTCCCAATCTATCCGCCCTTGGCGAAACGGGGTAACCATCGCGGTGAGGACTCCGGAAAATTTCGGGCTGTTCATCGACGCTTCTTCAGTTTGATTCCGCAGTGGATTTGGTTTCGGGGAAAAACGCAAGCGTAAGGAGTAACCACAAAAGGCGCAAAGGAGAGAAGAGTGAAGAGGAAAGAGGAAAGAGTGAAGTGAGAAGTAAATCGGGGGAAGACCAGATCGTTACCGAAGCTAAGCGACATCTTCCGAATAAAACATGGATGGACAGGTTATATCGGAGGGCGGGTTTTCCAACCCGCCTATTCGTAGGGGCGAGGCGGGACCCCAATCAACCGATACGGCCATCTGGGTTTTACGCCAACGGCGTTCCACAAAAGGCGCCGGGGGCGCAAAGGAGAGAAGAGGAAAGAGGAAAGAGGAAAGAGTGAAGTGAGAAGTAAATCGGGGGAAGACCAGAGAGAGGAGGCGCCTGATATCCGTGCCCATCCGTGTAATCCGTGGTTAATCAATGCAATCCGTGGTTTTACTTTTTCCGGAATCTACTTTTTTATTGCCCGAAGGGGGCAATTCTGATGGTGGATGGCCGATATGTCAATTGGGCTACTATTTTCCGGTCAGGGCGCTCAACGTGTGGGCATGGGGCGTTCCCTTTGCCAAAACAGCCCTTCGGCCCGTGGTCTCTACGAAACGGCCAATGAGCTTCTGGGTTACGACTTTGCCAAACTTTGTTTTGAGGGACCCCTTGAAGGGTTGACCCCGACGGAGGTCTGTCAACCGGCCCTCTATGTGCACGGGCTCGCTTCGTTTGCCGTATGGGATGAATGGGGAGGGGAGGAATGCGCCGCTCTGGCCATGGGATTGAGCCTGGGCGAAATCACTGCTCTGGCCGCCGCCGATGTCTTTGGATTTGAAGTGGGGTTGAAAATTGTGGCCGAACGGGGTCGACTCATGCAAGTGGCCTGTGAACAAGCCAATGGAACCATGGCAAGTGTGCTGGGCGGGGAGCGGGATGAAGTTGCGGCTCTGGCCGCTGAATTCGAGGTCGATCTGGCAAACCTGAACAGTCCCGGGCAGGTGGTGATTTCCGGTCCGTCGGCCAACATGGAGCAAGCCATCCGCGCGGGCAGGGGTAGGGGATTCAAGCGCATCCTTCCCCTGAAAGTAGCCGGAGCCTACCACAGTCGGCTGATGGAACCGGCCCGGGCGGCTTTTGAGGAATTCCTGGCACCCATCGATTTTCGCCCTCCGCGAATGCCGGTTTATTCCAATGTGGATGCTTCCGCTACCCGGGATCCCGCCGCCATCAAAGCAAAACTGGTCAAACAAATCGTTTCCCCCGTTTATTGGGAAGATTGCATGCTGGCGGCCAAGGAAGCGGGGGTCGTGAAGTTCAGAGAATGTGGGGTAGGGGGTGTGCTGAAAGGTCTGGCCAGGAGAATCGATCCGGGACTGGAAGTAATTTCTCTGGGAGAATTTGCCGATTTTTAGAGCGGAACCAGCGCTCGATCTTCGTTCGCTTGCGACAAATTTTGTGAGATATCCGGGTTAAATTCTTGCTTAGTATGGAAATTTCCATCCAACTTCCCCCTTTTATTTTCAGGTGATTGTGGTTTCGCCACGGTTGCGGCCTGGCCGAGCCTTCCATGGACAACTTATCACAGATTCGCAATTTCTGTATCATCGCCCACGTCGATCACGGCAAAACAACCTTGTCGGATCGCCTCCTGGAAAGCACTAAAACAGTCCAGGAGCGGGAAATGAAAGACCAATTGCTCGATTCCATGGATTTGGAGCGCGAGCGGGGGATTACCATCAAATCACACCCCGTCACCATGCTCTACTGCGCCGAGAATGGAAGGGAATATCGCCTCAACCTCATCGACACACCGGGTCACGTGGATTTTTCCTATGAGGTTTCACGCAGTCTCGCCGCGGCGGAGGGCGCCTTGTTGCTCATCGATGCGGCACAGGGGGTAGAGGCGCAAACCGTTGCCAACACCCATTTGGCCCTATCCCAGGATCTGGCCATTGTCCCGGTTATCAATAAAATCGATTTGCCTAGCGCCAACCTTGAAAGGTGCTCCCGTCAATTGGAGGACATATTGGCTATTCCGGCCGAGGAAGCCGTTCTAGCCAGTGGAAAGGATGGCATTGGGATAGGGGAGATCCTCGAAGCCATAGTGAAACGGGTTCCTGCTCCACGCCTGTCCGATTACCCTGCCACGCGCGTGCTCATTTTCGATTCGGTTTACGACGCCTACAGGGGGGTCATTTGCTATGTCCGGGTTTTTTCGGGATCCCTTAAACGGGGAGATCGCATCGTTTTCATGAGCGACGAACTCAAATCCGAGGTCAAGGAAGTCGGTATCTTTACCCCCGCCATGAAAGCGGTGGACGTGCTGACCGCGGGAAATTCCGGTTACGTCGTCACCAATATCAAGACCTCGGCCGATGTAAAAATTGGAGATACGATCACCCATGCCAAACAGCCTGCAGGTGAAATGCTCCCCGGTTACAAGGAAGTCAGACCGATGGTTTTCAGCGGAATTTATCCCCTGGATACCTCCGATTATCAGAAGTTGAAGACGAGCATGGGAAAACTGCGCCTCAATGATGCGGCTTTTACTTTTCAGGCGGAGAGTTCCGCCGCATTGGGATTTGGATTTCGGTGCGGCTTCCTGGGGTTGCTGCACATGGAAATTATCCAGGAACGGATTCGCCGCGAATACGATGTCGACATCATTGCTACTTACCCGAGTGTGGTATACCGGTTGAAAACGAGGGAAGGCAAATTTCTTTTGGTGGATAATCCGGTGAATATGCCCGATCCGCAAATGGTGGAATATATCGAAGAACCCATCATCGAAGCCATCCTGCATACCCCCAGTGAACACATTGGGGATCTGTTGGCCCTTATCATGGAAAAACGAGGCCTTTGTCAAAACACGGAAACACTGGACGAAAACCGAGTCATGCTGACCTGCCGGTTGCCCCTGAACGAAGTATTGGTCGATTTCAACGACAAACTGAAAAGCATCACGCGGGGGTACGGATCAATGGATTACGAATTGGCCGGTTACCAGAAATCGAAGTTGGTCAAACTCGACATCCTGGTGCACAACCAGCCGGTAGATGCCTTTTCCTCCATCGTCCACCTGGAAAAAGCCGAAAACAAGGGGAGGGAAATGTGCAAGAAACTAAAGGATATTCTCCCACGGCAAATGTTCCGGATCCCCCTGCAGGCTGCCATCGATGGGAAAGTTATCGCCCGGGAAACCCTCAGCGCCTTCCGCAAGGACGTCACGGCAAAGTGTTACGGCGGGGATATTACGAGAAAAAGAAAATTGTTGGAGAGACAAAAGGAGGGAAAAAAACGCATGAAACAAATTGGAAAAGTCGCCATTCCCCAGGAAGCCTTCCTGGACATCCTGAAAAGCGCCAACTGATACCAGCCCGCATGTCTCATAAATTTTCTACTGCGCTCCTGCGGCTGAGGAAGGGGTCAAGCCTTGAATCGGTTGACTTCGCAAGCTTCGTCAAGATTACAAGGCATGACCCCGACGCCAACGCTCGGACTCCGTTCGCTCGCAACGAATTTTGTGGGACATGAGGGCTAAAAGGAGGGTTGAAGTGAATCCCGACAGATTGGTTTAATTCCGAACACTACTTTTTGCTTTGTTTTCCATTTTTAAACAGAAGAAACACAAGAAACTCCGGGAGCGGGCAGACAACTGGCTGAGATTGGCGGAGAAAATCTACCATTACCGCCGCGATCGGATGTCGGATGGCGAACTCACGGAACTCAAGGAAACTTCGGTAATTCTGCACCGGGCGCTGCGAGAAAAAGGTGAGGTGGATTGGGGAAAAGTGCGAATGGCTTCCGAACAATTGGAGAACGTTCTGAAGCAGGTCGGGGGTAGTTTTTACCCTCAGACTTTCTGGGCGGAAAACGCGGAAATGTTTCTCGTTGCCGCCATAGTGGCCCTGGCTATTCGAACCTTTTTCCTGCAGCCTTTCAAGATACCGACCAACTCCATGTATCCCACCTATAACGGGGTGACCCACCAGGTATCCACCAGTGGAAAAACCCAGGGCTATGGAGCGAAGATCTTTCGTTTCCTGGCCTTGGGAGCGGTAAGGAAAGAAGTCGTAGCCCAGGATGCTGGAGAATTGATCGTGCCCCTGGCCGGCCGTTCCGAACGCCTGGTGGGACAAAGGGTGCCGGGAAGAAAGTGGCTCGTCTTTCCCACGACCCATGTTCGGTACAGCCTCATCGTAGGAGATGAGCCCATACATTTCAAAGTTCCGGCCGATTTTAATCCAACCGATCTCTACAAGGAGACTTTTTTCCCAGAGGAGAAAGGAGACTGGTCGGAAATTGTCCAACGGCTCAACAGGGAGGGCAGAATCCACTACGAGGGCCGCTATGGGTGGTACTTAAAAACGGGAAAAACTTACAAAGCCGGTGACCGGGTGATGGCATTCGATATCCTGACCGGGGACGCCCTTTTTGTGGATCGGCTTTCCTATCATTTCGTCCGTCCGGAGGTGGGAGAAGCCATCGTGTTCAAGACGAAAAATATTCCAGCCACCAACGATGACAAATACTACATCAAACGTTTGGTAGGGGTACCGGGCGATGAGCTTCAGGTAAAAGCTCCAAAGTTGTACCGAAACGGCTCCCTCATTACAGGGGCTGGAGCATTCGAGAAAAATGCGACGCTGGTAGAGAATTATTCCGGTTATTCCTACGAGAGACTCACCAGCAGGCACTATCTCAATCATCCGGAGGCAACAGTGACCATTCCGGAAAATAAATTTTTTGCCATGGGGGACAATTCCCCGCACAGCTCGGACAGCCGTTATTGGGGCTTCGTGCCCAAAGAAGAAATGGTCGGGAAAGCCCTCTTCATCTATTATCCGTTCACGCACCGCTGGGGTTTGGCCCAATAATCTTTAATTCCGCATCCTTGGAATTTCTCGAATTAAAAACGCACAAGATATATTATGTCCAAAATTTCATTGGGGCATGCAGAGACGGTCCGGACCGGTCCCATCCCAGGCCCTTCCCCTCTCCCTGTATTGAAATTTTGTTCAAATCCGTGGACGTTATGACGCATCCCAACTCCAAGCCGTTTTGAATCGACTACCGTTATACGATTGGCTGACCGACCGGGGATGCGGTGTGTTGTTGCATCCCACCTGTTTTCCGGGCGACCAGGGAATTGGAACCCTCGGCAATAACTCCTACGCCTTTCTCGATTTTCTGGAAAAGTGCCAAATGGGTTACTGGCAGGTCTGCCCGCTCGGGCCGACCGGGTTTGGCGATTCTCCCTACCAGACTTTTTCCGCTTTTGCCGGAAATCCTTACCTGATCGATTTCGATTCGCTGATTGAAGAAGGTCTATTGCGTGATCGGGACTTGGAACCCATGCGTATTCTTCCCGGCAGCATGACCGATTTCGGGATGGTCTATGAAAAGAAATGGCCTCTGCTCTACAAGGCATTCCTTACCTTCAAGGAATCGCCGAAACGCTGGAAAGACCTGGAACAATCCTTCCGTCAATTTTCTGAGGACAATGCGACATGGCTTAATCCGTGGGGCCTTTATATGGCCCTGAAGCAAAAATTCGGAGGTCGGAGTTGGTTGGATTGGCCGGAGAGATTTCGCGACTATTCCGGAATTTCGACTCGGGTACTGGATGGAGATACGCGATTGCTGAGCCAAGCCCACCGATTCTATCAGTTCCTATTCTTTCGGCAGTGGAAAATTCTCAAAGCGTCTGCCAACGAAAGAGGCATCCGGATAATAGGAGACGTTCCCATCTATACCGCTCTGGACAGCGCGGACGTCTGGTCGTGTCCGGAACGTTTTCAAATGGATCTCAAAACCTTTCAACCCAAGGCTTTTGCCGGCGTGCCGCCTGATTATTTCGCCGAGGACGGCCAATTCTGGGGCAATCCCCTTTTTGATTGGGAATGGATGGAGAAAACCGGATATAGTTGGTGGATAGAACGGCTTTTGGCGGCATTTTCACTATTCGATATCGTTCGAATCGACCATTTCCGTGGTTTCCAAGCCTATTGGTCTATTCCGGCCGGATCCGAAAAAGCTTCCCAAGGCAGGTGGATAAAAGGCCCGGGACTTCGTTTTTTCGAGGTGATCAAGGAGGCAATTCCCCATGCCAAAATTATTACCGAAGACCTGGGTTTTATAACCCCCGATGTTGTAAAACTGCGGGAGGATACTGGTTTTCCGGGAATTTCAGTGCTCCAATTTGCCTTTGGAAGTCGCAATGACAACTTCTACCTGCCGCATAATATGCAACCCAATTCCGTGGTATATTCGGGAACCCACGACAACGATACATCCTTGGGTTGGTTTAACACTGCTTCCGAATCGACCCGGGACCACGTGAGACGGTACTTGGATACACCGGGAGATGCCATAAGTTGGGATCTGATCCGCGCCGCCTACCGGTCCGTGGCGAAATTGGCCATCTTTCCCCTTCAGGACCTGATGGGCCTTGGGAGTGAAGCTCGCATGAATACACCCGGACAGGCTCTGGGAAATTGGCAATGGCGGTATCAAACCTGGCAATTGGAAAAATTGACGGGTGAGAGTTCCCAATATTTGCAACTACTGGCTGATCTATACCGGAGAAGTTTGAATGCATGAAAATCCTTGTCGTAGGGGGCGCCGGCTACGTCGGTAGTCATTGTGTAAGGCAAATGGTTGCGGCGGGGCACCAACCCGTGGTTGTGGATAACCTCGTTTTTGGCCACCGGGGAGCTTTGGCTCCGGATATTCCCTTCTACCGGGGAAATATGGAGGACGAATCCATCATAACCGATATCCTTCATCAGGAGCAGATCGAAGTGGTGACGCATTTTGCCGCTTTTACCTACGTGGGGGAAAGCGTGGAAGATCCGCTCAAGTATTACCTCAACAACGTTGCCGGCACCCTTCACCTGCTCAATGCCATGAAACGGACCGGGGTGAATAAACTGGTATTCTCCTCCAGTTGCACAACTTTTGGAATTCCCGATTTTCTGCCCATCGGCGAAACCCATAAACAAGTTCCCATCAGCCCCTACGGTCAATCCAAACTGGACATCGAAACCCTCTTGCTCTCCCTGGCCAAGGTGGAAGATTTTCGGTTTGCCGTTCTGCGCTATTTCAACGCGGCGGGAGCGGCGGAGGATGGCGCCATCGGGGAGGACCACGATCCGGAAACCCATCTCATCCCCCTCGCCATAGCCGCTGCCATGAGGAAAGGTAAAGCCTTGAAGGTTTTTGGGGCCGACTACCCCACCCCGGATGGAACCTGCCAGAGGGACTACGTTCACGTAGACGACTTGGGTCGCGCCCACATTGCCGCCATGGAAAAACTCAAGGAGCCGAACACTCGTTTATTCCTTAACCTCGGAGTGGGAAAACCCTATTCCGTTCGGGAAGTGATCGATGCGGTGGAGCGCGTCAGTGGTAAAAAGGTGCCGGTGGTTCTGGCGGAGCGCCGGGACGGAGATCCCCCTACCCTGTTTGCGGACCCCAGCCTGGCGAAAGATGTCCTGGGCTGGGAAGTTAAATTCAATCATCTGGAGGACATCGTCGCCACGGCTTGGAAATGGCACTCCACTCACCCGGCTGGATTCGATGATAAGGTAGATATTACAAGGCACAAAGGCACAAAGGCACAAAGGCACAAAGGAGGGAGAGGGAGAACATAGGAATTTGGAATTGGGTGTTATTATGCCTTTTACGGCAATTTATTCAATCCGGGCCTGCCTGTCATACCGCAGACCTTTGGTGAAGGCGGGGCCACGTAATGCTTGGTAATTTTATCATGTGATTGGATCGTTTTCTTCCAACTCTGTGTCCTCTGTGGTCTCTGTGGTGATTTATTTCCAGGACGCTGTTCTAGCCATTGGAAACCGTATCAATTCGCTTCCGCAAGGTGGCCCGGGTCATTCCCAGGAACCTTGAGGCCTTGGCTTGGTTCCCCTCCGATTCAGCGAGGGCTCGCCGGATCATTTCACTTTCGATTACCTTCAAAATCGCTTCTCTATTTTTCTCGCGTAGCAACTGGTAAAGCCGATCGAAACAGTCCGTGAGGTTATCCCCCTCCCGAGCGGTGGAACCCTTATCCGAACGGCCTGACAACCGCTTCTCCTCACCTGCTTTCGGGCCGGGCACAGGGGGCTTGGCGGATGTCCCGGGAGATAATTCAACTCCGTTTTCCACTGCCCAGTCGGTCAATTCCTGTGGTAGATCCTTCAGCAGAATCGTATCCCCTTGCGCGATAACGCAGGCCCGATTGATCACGTTTTCCAATTGGCGCACGTTACCGGGCCAGGAATACCGCGTGAGCAAGGTTCTGGCGTTCGCACTCACACGCCTGACTTCGGTATTGCCCTGTTTGCCCAGGCGTTGCAGCATAAAATCCACCAACTCCGGGATATCTTCGTTGCGTTCAATGAGTTTGGGCAACCGAATGCGGGCTACGTGTAGGCGGTAATACAAATCTTGCCGGAATTGCTTTTCCTCAACCAGTTGCTCCAAGTCCTTGTTGGTGGCGGCAATGAGCCGGACATCGACCTTAATGGGAGAACTCCCCCCCACCCTTTGGATCTCCCCTTCCTGTAATGCGCGCAGGATTTTAGTTTGGGTGGCCAACGTCATGTCTCCGATTTCATCGAGAAAAATCGTTCCCCGGTCGCATATTTCGAAGGTTCCCTTCCGCGTTTTGGTGGCTCCGGTAAACGATCCCTTTTCGTGGCCGAACAATTCGCTCTCGATGAGGTTCTCCGGAATGGTGGCGCAATTGACCGGCACGTATGGTCCGGCCGACCGCAGACTGTGCCGGTAGATTGCCTTGGCGATCAACTCCTTCCCGGTTCCGCTCTCCCCCGTTATCAGAACCGTCACGTCACTGGCCGCAATCTGACCGATTTGCTTGAAGACCTCCTGCATGGGCTGGGAGCTGCCAACTATTCCTTCCTTGTAATCGTCACTATCCAGAAGCGGCTCATAGGCTTCGGTTTTATCGCGATCCGCTTTCGCCTCCAAGGCTGAGTTGACCAACTCCAGAACCTGTTGCACGTCAAATGGTTTGACGATGTAGTCGAAGGCCCCGAATTTCATGGCTTCAATAGCGGTCTTGGTCGTGCCGAAAGCGGTCATCATGACTACGAGAAAACGGTCGCTTACTCCTTTCAAGTGCTGTAGGGCCTCCAGCCCCGACATCCCCTTCATACGGTGATCCAAAAAAATCACGTCCGGATGTTCTCGGGAGGCTACCTCGACACCCTCTCTTCCACTACCCGCTTCCACCACCGCGAACCTGTGGGATCCCAAAACCCGTTTCAGGGAATAGCGGACCTGGGAATCGTCATCGATTATAAGTATTTTGGCAGAGGCTTGCTCCATGTCTTTCAAGGTGGCAATTTGAACCCCCGGATGGGGTCATTGGAAGGGCCATTGCACACGGCATCCCTTGGGAAGGTCAATGCCGAATGGCCCCGCGGGTTAACCTGCGTTGGGGGCATTCGCCGAAAAGACGCTCATGCAACTCTTCAGCGAGAGTTGCATGAACGTCAAGTGACGGCGCCTGAAGAAGGAAGGATCGCGGAAGGCGCCCGGAGAAAGTCGTAGTCAATATGTGTAGGCCGCTCTCACGTAGAGGAATCCGCCGTTGAAACCGTAGGGACCAACTTCCGGGTAAAGGGCGCCTACACTCGCGATTGCAGCCGGATTGTTTTCATCCGGATATGTATCAAATAGGTTTTTCACTCCGGCCGCGACAGAAACCCCATTTTGCATGGAGTATTCCGCTTCCACGTCCACCAGCGTCTTGGCGCCATACTTTTGGTACCAATCGTCGGAATTGGTGGTGTATTCAATGAAACTGCCATAATAACGCAGGCGGGGCAGCATGAAGCGCCAGGGACCCATAATAGTCTCGGCGCTGATGATAATACGATTTTGGGGTATTGTGTTCTCCAGTTGGTCAACTCGTTTGGGAGTTATGAAGTCACCCGCTCGATCGACATTGGTATCGCTGAAGTTGGCCGCGAAGGACAACACGGTGGTTCCCTCTTCCCAATCTATGTCGTAGTCGCCTACAATATCCAGTCCTTGCGAGGTGGTGTCGAAGTCGTTGGCAAACCAACTCACAGCGGAATAATTGTTGGGGTTGGGAGCAGCAGCCGGCCAATCGAAGGCATCGGTCACGGCTATCCGGTCTTTTACCTTGATGTTGTAATAGTCCACTGAAAAGTGGAAATGATCCTTGTCGTAGACAGCGCCGAGGCTGAAGTTAACCGAAGTTTCTTCTTTCAGAGGTTGGGCTCCCAAAGCGGGAGGAAGTCCGTCTACCGGCGCAAGAGCGCGATCGCGCAACCCGAAGCCACCGTCCGGGAGTGCGCCGAACTCGGTGGTTACATTGCGAACGGTGGCCTGTCCGATGGAGGGCACTCGAAACCCCGTATTGACGGAGCCGCGCAAGGCAACATCATGCGACACTTCATAACGGTAGGACACCTTGCCGCCAAGGATGGCGTCGAAATTTTCGTAATTCTCATAGCGGATAGCGCCGCTCAAAAGGGCTTCTTCGGAGATTTCGGTTTCCAAATCGAGATAAGCCGCGTAGCTAGCCCGACTTTCTGCGCCCGCAATGGAAGGCGGGAAGGCGGGAAATCCATTGGACCCCACGCCGAAACCTTGTGCCGCTATTCCCCCATCCCGGCGATCGACATACCAGGCGTATTCTTCCCCGGCTACAACCTCGAACTCTTCCACCCGGTATTCCAGGCCGGTGGAGAAACTCAACGGGGATTCAAGAAAATCCACATCGAAGGGGCGGGAAAGATCCAGGTTGATGGTGTAGTCCGATTGGATGTAATCTCCAGGCCTGTATGTAGTGGGAATCGATGCGGGATCGTTGCGAAAATCCGGGTGCACGATGGTCTGCGGATTGATGGTCCTATGCATGTAGAACTGTGTCTCGTGCCGCCCGAAGACTGCGCTCAAATCGTATTTCCACCAGTTCTCCAATTCTCCGCGCACTCCTGATGCCCAACTCATGTCGTTGATGTACCCGCCAAACTGGGGTGTAAACCCACCGGGCAACTTTTCATTGAAGGCGAAAAAATCGGGGCTGGCCTCCACCGCGGCAAGATCACCCGCATGGGGAACCAGAGCGCCATTGGCGGCTGGAACAAGCCTGACCACCGGAACGGTGGCCGGATCGGGATTGTCTCTCAAATCGGCCACTTTGACGGTCTCACCGGGAATTCCCCTGAAGACCCCGCCTCGATTGGTGGGATTCCGATAATAAAAGCCACCGTCAACCTTGCGTTTGGCGAAACTGCCGAAACTATAGAATTCGGATTGGTCACTGATCTCCACTCCCAGGTTGACGAAGGATTTTAAATCGGAATGAACCTCGGGGGAACCCCAAATCTGGGCATAGGGCTGGCGGATGTAGGGGCTGATGTGAGGCTGGTTTGCATTGATCAACCCTTGGGCGTCTTCCCGTTGCACACTTCGAACCGTGGGGCCGGCCTTCGTATATTCAAAGCTGATATTGGCAAAGCCTTTCTCGGTGAGGGGCATCCCCCAATTGGCGGCAATAGAATTGGACAGCCCGTCTCCTTCATAGTGTTCTCCCCAACTCGTTTCGTAACTGCCCCCATAGGCTTTGTCCCTGAGAACGAAGTTGAGAACCCCGGCTATGGCGTCGGAACCGTATTGGGCCGAAGCGCCGTCCCGGAGTACTTCCACACGTTCCAAGGCGATTGCGGGAATGGCCGCGAGGTCGGGACCTTGCGCGCCATCGGCCGTCCCGCCTCCCAGGAAGGAGATGACAGAAGCGCGGTGACGACGTTTACCGTTGATCAATATCAGGGTAGAGTCCGAGGGAAGGCCGCGCAGATTGGCGGGCCGGACCAGGGTCGCGGCGTCGCTGATGGGCTGAGTGTTGATATTGAAGGACGGGAGAATGTTGGCCAGAAGGTCGTCCATATCCCTGTATCCCTGAGGGGAAAGTTCGCCTCCCCCGATCAAATCGACCGGCAAGGCGGATTCCAAAACGGTGCGTTCCTCGTGTCGGGAGCCGACCACGACAAATTCGCCGAGTTCAATAATCTCCCCGAGCGCTTCATCATCGAAGACATCTTCGGCCTCGTTCTGTTGGGCCAGAACGGCGGAGAAAGGGATAAGAGTCAATAGAGCGGTAATGCGGATAAGTTTCATGGTATTTTTTATTTTATTGTTAACAGGTAGTTGGTTGAAATTTTATTTCACCTATAATAGAGGGAATCAAGTCTTAACGCCAAATATTTCCTGAATTTTTCGCTCCAGTTCAGTATTTAACGATACGAAATGAGACCGCAGAGGGCAGGCCATGGTTGAGATTCGAGCCGGGTCATGGACGGCCCCAACTTACTTTGAAGTAGTAGAACCCCCCGCTGAAGCCATAGGGGGAGGAATCGGGGTACCTGGCGCCGGAGGATCTGGCGTGCGGGTTTTCCGTAGGATAGGTATCGAAGAGGTTTTGCGCTCCCAGCACCAGACGGATGCCTCCCTTTAATTTGTATCCGAGTTCCGCATCCATCAAGGTGCGGTTTCCAGCTTCTATGGGCCAACCGACCCAATCCGCATGGTACTCCAGAAATTTGTCATAGTAGCGGATCCGGGCCAGGATGTCCCAAGGCCCCCACCCATGTTGGGCGGTCAGAATGCCGCGGAATTCCGGCAGATTGCGCTCGATCTGGTTGATGCGCTTGGTATCGATACCGCTGGAGGTAACACTTTCCACAGAAGTATCGTTCCAAATGGCCGATAAAGTGAAATTGGTCTCACCCCCAAATCGATCGGTGTTGTAATCGGCCACGAAATCGATTCCCTGCGTGGAGGTGTCGAAGTCGTTGGCAAAGTAACGCACCGTCCTGATGGCAGCGGCGCCCGGCGCGCCCTGAGCTATCAATTGGGTTCTTTGCTCCTCGGTCAAATCGGCCTGCCGAGTGAGCGAGATGCGGTCCTGCATCTCAATGCGGTAGTAGTCTACAGTGAAGCCGACGTCGCCGATATTGAAAACGGGGCCTCCGGTAAAGTTGAGGGCGGTTTCCGGCTCGAGGGGCTCGGCCCCCAATGCTGCAGATGCCGGGTGGGTCGGAGGCAAGGTGGCGTTGTTGACCAGATTGCCATCGTCGTCAAAGGCCGATGTTACGTCGACGAGGTTGGCCTGGCCTACCGTCGGCGCCCGAAACCCGGTGCTGACCGATCCGCGCCAGGCAAAACCGTCGGCCAATTGCCAGCGGGTGGTCAGCTTGCCGTTGAGGGTGTCTCCGAAATCTTCATAATCCTCATACCTGGCCGCCAGCCCGACCAGGACATCTTCGCTCACATCCGTTTCGAGGTCGAAGTAGGCGGAGTAGGCGCCTCGGTCGGCTGCTCCGGCAAACTCCCGGTTAAAGCCCGGGAAACCGTCGGAACCGATGCCGAATTTTCTCCAATTGACCAGTGGAGGATTCGGGTCGCCGGAGTGATCGAACCAGGAATTGGGTTCACCCGCTACGATCTCGTATCGTTCTACGCGATATTCGAGACCCGTGGCAACATTGAGCGGGGAATACATGCCATCCAAATGGACGGACCGGGTAAGATCGAAATTGAAGATGTAGTCCCTTTCCGTGTAGCCGCCGGGCTTGTAGAAGGTGGGAATGTTTTCCTTCAGGTGGATGAGCTGGGGGTTCACCGTGTTCCAGATGCTGAAATCGGTTTCATGTTGCCCTATCCCGCCGCTGAAATCGTAAGACCAGCCGTTCTCCCATTCTCCCCGAATGCCGGAAACCAGGCTCATATCCGTTGCCACTCCCCCGAAATCCGGGGTAAATCCACCGGGAAAAATATTTCTGGAATCAAAGACACTGCCATCGTCCAACATGGCCACGGTAGGAAAAAACCGCCCTCCCGAGGGGTAGCGATACCAGAAACCCTGATACATCTTGCGTTGCGCCCAGTTGGTAAAGAGGTAGAATTGCCCCTCGCCCAGATCGAAACCGATATTGCCAAAAAATTTATAATTGTAATGAAGCTGCGGAACCCCCCAGTGCTGGGCGGGCCGTGGCACGTTGTCCCCGGTCAGGATATCCCATTCTTCCTCGGGGGTGAGCTGGGCGCCCGAGGCACGTTTTCCTTTCAGCTCTTCCCCCTTGTCGATAAGAGCCTGGACGGCGGTGTGCTGAACGCTGCGGCTGGTCGGGTCGACTTTGGTGTATTCGAAACTGAAGTTCGCGAAACCCGATTCGAGCAATGGCACTCCGGCGTTGGCGGCAAAGGTTAAAGTTGCGCCGTCCCCCTGGTAATATTGCCCCCAGCGGGTTTCCCAGATGCTGCCGGAAGGATCGTCTTTCAATACGAAGTTGATCACCCCTGCAATTGCGTCGGTGCCGTATTGAGCGGAGGCGCCATCGCAAAGCACTTCCACCCGCTTGAGCGCTATGGCGGGAATGGCGGCCAGGTCGGAGCTGTGGGAACCGTCCGTAACACCGGCGCCAAAGATATTGATTACCGATGCGCGATGACGCCGTTTGCCGTTGACCATGACCAGGGTGGAATCCCCGGGCAACCCACGCATATAGGCCGGACGAACCAGCGACGGGCTGCCGCTGACCGGCTGTTCGTTAACGTTGTAGGCCGGGATGACGAGTGATAACATGGAGTCCATGTCGGTGTATCCCTGGTTGAGAAAATCATCTTGGGGAATCACCTCCACCGGAACCGGGGATTCGGCCGCAGAGCGGGCATGATGGCGGGAACCCACCACGACCAATTCTTCGAGTTCGTAGATGTCTTCCTCGGACTCCAATTCCTGAGCCACTAATTGGGAAACGATCAGGGAGGGAAGGAGAAGGAAGCAGGATAAGCGTAAGGATATTTTCATGAGTGGTTAAATTCTAATTCTAATTCTCAAACGAGGCGGACTGTCAACGAATTATTACCATAAGAATGGCCGGACGGTGGCGCTGACCGGCATTTTGAGATTGGGATGTCGAGTCCTTCCAGCAGAGAAAAATGCAGGTCGACTGGTTGCAACGCCGTCAGGAAAAGCGCCGCTTCGGCCCCTGCATTTGGCTTGCAGTGTTTTGTTTAAGGTGGATAACTGCTTTTATCCCCATTTAAAGATGCCAGAGTAGCTCAGTGGTAGAGCAGGAGACTCATAAGCTCTTGGTCGGCAGTTCAACTCTGCCCTCTGGCACCAACCCACCCAGGAATTTCTTGCTTGGCGGTCGCCAAGTTGTCGGGGGATAGATTCCAAAGGTCGCCGATCCGGAATAGAAGACCGGATCAACCCTACCCTTTTTCCTATGGGATCCCTGAAAAGTTAAATGACACCTCGGGGGCTGGATCCCAAGATCATCGAAGATCGGCAGAAGCGACTCCACCGGTTTTCAATGCCTTGAGTCAGTCCCTGTGAAAACCTAACTTTTTATCCCTCCGGGGACATGCATCACCGGGCAGCCGATCCGTTCCCGTAATATCCTTTCCCGAGTAGATAAACCTTGCGACGAGTCGCGAAGGCCTCAGACGGAAATCTTGCGAGACCGGATTAAGACTGCCAGGCGATCAACTAATTCCTGACCGAGAGAACAGGGCATTGCTCCGATTCGCCCGGCCGGAAAAAACCGAATATATCCCGTCAATCTAACGCTTGAAAATAGCGTAGATGACAGCTAGGGCTGCCAAACCAACCAGACCCTCAGAACCAAGTTGTCCGATGAGACTGGTGATAGTGCCAATTACATTACCGGGCACAAAAGCGGCATCCACGCCAAAAATAACTTGGACGACAATGGCCAAAGCTATGAGGGCGATACCTGCTTCTGTTAGTTTCTTGATCCACTTAACGGCTGTTTCGATTATATTTTCCATGATATGTTTTGCTGATTAGTTAGCCTCCAAGCTCAATCAAACCTAGAAGCTAAGGTGTTCGTCGACATTAAAGGACCTAATAATCCACGTTGCTTCGAGGGCTGTCAAATTTTTTCTCACTCCAGGTTCCCTTGCTGGGAAATTTTTCTCTTTCCGTCTGGCTCGGATCGCCTATTGATCCCGTCACCGCGTCAACGCCCTCCGCTAAATCCCGATGGAAGTCGAAAAATTTCCTTCTTGCTGACCGGAAACCTGGGGGTGTAGAAACCTGACTCTTTCCGGAAGAACGATTTTGTATTGGCCATCATGATCATAAAACCCAAAGTCCGTGGATTTATTTGCATTACGGCCCATCCGAAAGGTTGCGCGGCCAACGTGCAGGAGCAAATTGATTTCATAAGAAGCCGGGCGCCGTTGCGAAACGGTCCCAGGAAAGTATTGGTGATCGGCGCTTCCACGGGTTACGGTTTAGCGGCAAGGATTGCCGCTGGCTTTGGGGGAAAGGCGGCCACTGTGGGTGTTTTTTTTGAACGTCCCTCCACCAATGGAAGGTGTGCCTCGGCAGGCTGGTATAACTCCGCTGCATTTGAGAGAAAAGCCCGTCGGGAGGGCCTGTATGCCAAAAGCATCAATGGGGACGCATTTTCCAAGCCGGTCAAGGACCGGGTGATTCGGGTCCTGAAAGACGAAGTTGGCCCGGTCGACCTCGTTATCTACAGCTTGGCTGCTCCGAGGCGGGAACATCCCGAAACGGGGGTTCTCCACAAGTCCGTTCTCAAGCCCATTGGAGAATCCTTTTCGGGGCCGACCATCGATACCGATAGAGGAATTATCAAGGAAATACACCTTCCGCCGGCCTCAAAACGGGACATTGGCGATACGGTGGCCGTTATGGGGGGCGAGGATTGGGAAATGTGGATGAACCGATTGGGTGAAGCCGGTCTGTTGGAGGAAGGCTGCCGGTCGGTCGCGTTTTCCTATGTGGGCCCTGAACAGACTTGGCCTATTTACAAGTGGGGCACAATAGGACGGGCCAAGCACGATCTGGCCAAGGTCTGCCAACGGATTGACGCGTCGTTGAGATCCAATGGCGGAATGGCATTTATCAGTGTGAACAAAGCCGTCGTGACGCAGGCCAGCGCCGCCATCCCCATTGTTCCCCTTTACATTTCCATTCTTTTTAGAGTCATGAAGGAAAGAGGGCTTCACGAGGGCTGCATAGAACAGCTTTACCGCCTTTACGCCACCCAACTTTATAACGATTCCTCGGCCAACCTCGATGAAGCGGGCCGGATCCGCATCGATGACTGGGAAATGAAACCGGAAGTCCAGAATGCCGTGGCCAAGTTATGGAAACAGGCGACCAATGAAAATCTCAAGGAGATTACCGATTATGCCGGTTACAAGAAGGAGTTTTTAAAACTCTTCGGTTTCGGAATTCCCGGGGTGGATTACGGAGCCCCCTGCGATCCGGAAGTGGTTTTTTGAGGTCCGGGAGTTCCCCGGGTCAACTGAAAGATCGACCGCATCCGCAGGTGGTCTTGGCATTTGGATTGGTAATCTCGAACCCTTTGCCGTGTAGTCCGTCGTCAAAATCAACCACCGATCCGTCCAGGTGAGCCAGGCTCGTTTCGTCGATGATAAAGGAGACGCCCCCATTCCGGAGCACTTGGTCCCCTTCTTTGGCTTGATCGAAACCCATGCCGTATTCCAAGCCGGAGCAACCGCCGGCATCCACGAATATGCGGAGCATCTTGTCGGGATCGTTCTCGTTATCGTGCAAGGCGGCAATCCGACTTGCGGCAGATTCAGTTATTGAAATCATGCCAACATCCATGAGCCAAACGGCAAAAAAGTCAACTTCACCGGTCTGATTTTTTGCCCCACCCCTCGGGTTCGATTCGCAACGCCCCCTCCTTCTCAAATAGGCGCTTGAAAAGGTTGCAACAATGCTATCTAGTTTTCATTCATGGCGATACCCTGGCAAGGCCTACAGCAAGACCAAAAGCAGTCCCAAGCCCTGATTCTGGCGCCTCAACTGCGGCAGTCGCTTAAAATCCTGCAGGCCCCCACCTTGGATTTGCGCAACGAAATACTCGGGGAGTTGGAAACCAATCCCGCTCTGGAAGAGTTGCCCATGGAGGGCGCCAGCCTCGAATCCGCGCTGGGCAATGACGAAGAAGCCACACCGCCGGACTCCCCCGGGGAAATGAATTTTGAGACCCTGCAACGGTTGGATCGGGATTGGCGCGAACAATTCGCCCGGGAGGGGTCCAACCAGGTTTATACTTCGGAGGATTCCAAAAAGAGGCAGCACTTTTTCAACAGTCTGGTAAGCGGAGTCAGCCTGCAGGAACACCTGATGGGCCAAGCCAAGCTGTCCGACCTGGAGGAGGATCAGATGGAAGCCATGGGGTTTTTGATCGGGAGTCTGGACGATCGGGGATACTTGACCTCATCCTTGCTGGAGCTTTCCCTTCTGGCCCGAATACCGCTGGGTCAATTGGAAGAAGCCCACCGCGTCTTGAAGACCCTCGATCCCCCGGGAATTGGAGCCGAAGACCTGCGGGACTGTCTTTTGATTCAACTTGAACAACGAGGCCGCAAGAACAGTTTGGCGGCAAAGATAGTACAGGATCATTTTAACCTTCTCCCGCGCCGCCGAATTCCCGAAATCGCCAAGCGCACCGGAAGCAGCCTGAGAGAGGTAGAGGAGGCCATCGAAGGGATAGCCACTCTCGATCCCTCCCCGGGAAGGAAGTTCAGCGAGGATACCAACCACGTCGTTACCCCGGATGTAACGGTGGAAAAGGACAACGGGTATTGGACCGTGTCCCTGAACAATGAGTATATACCGCGATTGCGCATCAGCAATGTGTGCAAGGAAATTATCGCCCGCGGGAACCTGAGCAAAGAAGAGAAGGAATACATCCAGGAGAAAATTCGATCGGGAAAGTTCATCATCAATTCCATTGAACAACGGCAACAAACCATCGAAAAAATTACGCGTTGCATCCTCACTTTTCAAAAGGACTTCTTTGAAGATGGGCTCGGCAAGTTGCGCCCGCTCACCATGATCGAAGTGGCCGAAGCTGTTGGGGTCCACGAAACGACAGTGAGTCGGGCAATAGCCGGAAAATACATCAAAACCCCCCATGGTCTGTTCCCTTTGAAATACTTTTTTACGCCTGGGTACAGCTCGGGCGATGGTGAATCCCTATCCAATACCACCATAAAGGAAATGGTGGCTCGGATTATTGACGGCGAAGATCCTGCCAAACCTTTCAGCGATCAGGTGGTGGTTAATAAATTGAAAGAAAAGGAGATCGGGATTGCCCGGAGAACGGTGGCGAAATACAGGGAGGAACTCGGAATACCGCCCACCTATCTGAGGCGACGGTATTCCGATTAACCTCCGGGAGGCAATGAAGGGGTCAAGCCCGAGGCATCACTTTTTCACGGCATGCCCCCTGCCTGAATTCATCGAATCAAGGCATTGAGGTTTTCTTGGACCCGCATGATCACATTGGGGGTGATGTCGCGGTTGGGAACTTCGAATTCCAATTTTGATTTCACGTGCAGGTAGCGCAGGCTCTCACCGGTGGAAGGTGTTCCGGCGCGGCGCAGGATGCGTTTCCGTTCAAGCATGAGAGAAACGATCTGTTTGAGGGCATCGAATTCTTCGCTCCCTGCCACATCGGTTGCCTCAAAGAAGCTGAAGAACAATTCCTCCAGCGTTTTCCGGTAGTTCAAGTTCTCCTGCCGAACATCGGGTTCGGATTTGAATGTTCGCGTCCAACGGCCTAGGATTCGATCCTCGTGAGGCAATTGTTCCGAGCCATCCCCCAGAAGATCCTGCCGGGACAAATTTCCCTCCCGGTCCCGAGTGAGGAAACAATGAATGGTGTCTCCATCGTTAAAGGGATTGCCAGAAACAGAAGATTTCTTACCAAAAGGTTTTAATTCCCACTCCATAAAGTCAGGTTCGTATGGTGGCCGACGAAAAAAGAAGCAGATTGTTTCCCTACCATCAAGTGCGGGCTTTGCAAAGTTCCGACAATCCGGACAGGCGTTGGATCATTGTCGGGGATGTCCATGGTTGTATCCGGGAACTGGAAGATCTGCTGCACAAGGTTAACCTCGGGGGAAAGGATCGGGTTCTCTTTCTCGGCGATTTGCTCAATCGCGGTCCTTATTCCAGGAAAGTGGTTCGATTGGCGCGGAGCTTGGAGGCGTTTTCCTTAATGGGTAACCACGAACTTCGCTTGCTCCAATACCGCTACAGTCAGGATTCCGCCCATCTCAATGCTCATGAAATGAAAACCGTGGAAACTCTCGAAGAAGAGGATTGGGCCTACCTGTCTTCCATGGCCTTGACCCTGCACTGGCCCCGAAACAATTGCCTCTTCGTGCATGGAGGATTCCTGCCCGGAATTCCCTGGCGTAAACAGGATGCATCCATCGTCACCAGGGTCCGAAATATTTGCCATGACGGTATGCCCTGTAGGCGAAAGAACTGCCCAACGGGCACATTTTGGGCCGACAGGTGGGACCAGAAGCCCTTCGTCGTCTACGGACACACTCCGAAACCTTCGGTTGTCCGGAAGGAGGGGTCGCTGGGGATCGATACGGGGTGTGTTTCGGGAGGAAAACTGACGGCTTATATCTTGCCGGAAAAAAAGCTGGTGCAGGTGGATGCGCGCGAGAAATACATTCCGTAGAAATCGGGTTGTTTATCCCGGATGGGAGACCTAATGTCCGCCCCCATGTCGATTTTTATCAAGCCTCTTATTGGGATCCGGGATTGCCTGAACCCTGGGTCCCGTATGTAAATTCCGGGCATTCCACTCCGACCTGGCATGAACGCTCCCAACGGATCAACCGACCGACCCTTGAAAAAACAGAGCTATACACTGGATTACCTGCTCGGACTTACCCACGGGGAACTGCGAAATTTGGATCCGGACCTTTTGCAGGGAATGCCTCCGGTGGAACTGGCCCACGTGATCGATCGGCTTGAAATCGATCAAAGGCGGGATATCCTGCGCATGGTTTCCGACGATATGGCCACGGAAATCCTGGCGGAAATGGATACCGAGGCCAGCGCCGAAGTGTTCGAGGCCATGGTGGAGCGGCGCGCGGTAAAATTTCTGGAGGAACTCGATCCCGACGACGCCACCGACGTGGTCGCCGAATTGGAGGACGAGAAGCGAAAGGATCTTCTGAGCAAAATGGAGCCGGATTCGGCCCAGGAGATTAAAGAACTACTGGTATATGAGCCGGACACAGCAGGGGGAATCATGACTCCCGACGTGTGTTGCACGCATGATTTTTACCAAGTGGACGAGGCCATCGGGGCGATTCGCAAACAGACTTCCGGGTTGGAAACCATTTACTATGTCTACGTGGTCGATGAATTCAAAAAGTTGGTTGGGGTCGTTTCATTGCGAGATCTCATGATGGCGGCTCCCGAAACGGCGGTGGCTTCCATCATGAAGACAAAGATGCTGGGGGTTCTTTCCCCGCATACGGACCGGGAACAAGCGGCCTATCTGATGGGCGAATACAATTTGATCGCGCTCCCCGTGGTCGATGCCGGGGACAGGCTTCTCGGTATCGTCACCCATGACGACGTGATCGATATTCTGCAAGCAGAGGCCACCGAGGATATTCAGAAACTGGTGGGCGCCGGCGCAGATGAATCGGTGCACGATCTCCTTTCCTACAGCCTAAGGAAACGTCACATATGGCTGCAGGTGAATTTGCTCACTGTTTCCCTCGCTGCCGGAGTGGTATCGTTCTTTGAAGAACAAATTGCCAGCGTCACCTTTCTGGCCGTTTTCATGCCGGTTATTGCGGCAACCGGCGGCAATACCGGAGCCCAGACCCTGGCCGTGGTAATCCGGAGCCTCGCCCTTGAAGACATCAGGGATGCGGACAAACTAAAGCTCACCGCCAAGGAACTCCTCAAGGGATTTTTAAATGGGGTTGGAGTTGGATTGGTTGGGGCAATTATGGCTTATTTCATAAAGCGAGACCTGACCGTTTCTTTCGTGGTCTGGGTAGCTATGGTTCTTACCATGGCCATTTCCGGATTTTGCGGCGCTTTTATCCCCCTTGTCCTGAAAAAAATGGGGTTGGATCCCGCGCAAAGTTCTTCCATTTTCCTGACCACCATAACCGATATTACGGGCTTTTTTATTTTTCTCAGCCTCGGTTCATGGCTATTGCTCTAATTTCTGTCATGGAGGGAAACACACAACTGCTAACAGTCGCCGAGATCAAACAACTCGACCACTCCCGCGGCCTGAAATTCAAGGGTATATTCCTTCTCAAAAGAAAAACGCGGAAAACGGCCAGGAATGGCTCCTTTTTTTGGGGGTTGGAGTTCGGGGACAAGAGCGGCAATTTTCGAAGTACCTGCTTTGGGAGTCATCCCCTCTATCCCCGCATTGAAGAAGTTGAGGAAGATTCTCCCGTTTTCGTAGGAGGAGTAACCGGTGTCTACCAAGGAAACTTTTCCCCTGATCTTTTTGAAATCCGCCCCCTCAGGGAAGATGAATCGAGGGATACTTCCCTCCTTCAAGACCTGGTGGAAACCTGCCTGGAAGATCCCGATGAGCTATGGGTGGAACTTCAGGAAATGGTCCACAGGATCGGGCGCGGGGCTTTGCGGGAAACGGTGGAAAGGACCCTGCAGGAGATAGAAATAAAATTTCGCTGCGCTCCGGCGGCAATGAAGATGCACCACGCTTACCGACACGGATTGTTGGAACACACCGTTCACATGGCGCGAGCGGCAATTGCCCTGCTTCCCTTATATCCCGAAGTGGACCCGGACCTGGCATTGGCTGGAGTTGTCCTGCACGACATCGGCAAAGCCATCGAATACGAAGGGGAATTTAGCCCCAACAAAAGCAAAGCGGGCATTTTGCAGGGACACGTCGTCCTGGGTTATCGCTTGGCCCGCAAGGCGGGTATTTTGGCTAAACTATCCCCCGAGTTGCTGGAGCGCCTGGAACACATAATACTATCGCATCAGGGTGAGCTGGAATGGGGCGCGGCCAGTTTGGCGGCAACTCCGGAAGCGGTTTTCGTATCCATGATCGACAACCTCGATGCCCGCATGGGCATGGTTCATTACGCCTTGCGCCACCGGTCTGAGGACCAAGTCTTCAGCGAATACATCGGCGGTTTGAAAACTTCCCTTTTGACGGAACCCATCTCGAAGGAGGATGGAAAAACCCTGGGGCAACAGGAGGACCTGGATCTTTGATCCGCCCAAATCCCCTTCGTTCCGATCCAGTCGGGAAAAACCAATTAGCCCAACATGTCACGAGAAGATGACAGGGTACTGAGATTTTACAACGAAGTCCTGGGTCTGGACCACCTTCACTACGGGCTGTGGAATAAGGAGGATGAATTGACCCTTTCAAATCTCAAGGAAGCCCAATTGCGCTATGAGAATTATCTCATCGATCGCTTGCCCCCTTCCATCCAAAAGGTCCTCGACGTGGGTTGCGGGACGTCCGCCATGACCCGGAGAATGTTATCCATGGGACTGGAGGTCCACGGTTTATCGCCGGACGAAAGTCAAAAAAATAATTTTACCGAGAACCTGGACGCGCCCTTTTACCATTGCAGGTTTGAAGATTTTGAACCCCGGGAAAAATTCGACTGCCTGGTCATGAGCGAATCGGCCCAGTACATTCCCTATGCGCAACTCTTCGCAACGGCGAAAAAAAGCCTCTCTCCAGGTGGGTTTCTCATGATTTGCGATTATTTCGTCCTGGACAATGCCAAGGGAATAATGGCCCAAAGCGGCCATAACCTGACAAAATTCAGAATTGAAGCCAAAAAGAACCGATTTAAGCCGATTGAAGAGCGGGACCTTACGGACAGAGTGGCCAAAACCTTGGATCTTGGCAACCTTCTGGCCCAACGGATACTGACAGGACTGGATATATTGACCGACAAAACCCGAAAAAAGCACCCGTTCCTCACTCGGTTGGCGTTTCGTATATTTCGCAAAAAATGGGAAAAACTTAACCGGGAAAGGGAATTATTGGACTCGGAAAGATTCAAATCTCAAAAACGGTACCTATTTCTCCTGTATCGGCTTTACCATGGTTCCAATTCCCAATGATATTGTAATTTGCCAATAAACCTTTCCAATCCATGGTTTTATGGCTAATATAGGATGTTAAATTTGAATTCTGTCCTTCGACAAATTATCGTGAAAGTTCCCGTCCTATCGGCCCGAGTTGGCAAGTGGCTCATCATTCCGGCCTTGGCCGTTTGGTTATTCCCACTGCCCGCCGTTGGGGATGAATCCCTCGATTACCGGGATTGGCGATCCAAGATTCCCTTACAGCCATCCGGTTCCGACCCGGACCAAGATGGCGTGCCGAGTTTTTTGGAGTATGCTTTGGGCGCGGCTCCGGAGGATGCGGTCAATGCCGGCGCCTCGGGCCAGTCCATGACTTTCCAGCACAATGGGAAGAACAACGTGGTCTTATTACCCTTTGCCGGAAGGCGGGATTTGGCTTACTACCTCGATGGCAAGCCAAATCTCAACCAAGGCGAATGGACGGTACTGGCCCAAAAACTCGGCAACGCGCCCTGGGAACCGGTAGCCGAAGGATTTGTCGTTGATAATGCCCTGGGGAGGGTGGAGTTATCCTATGACGATTGGCCCCAGGCTCAATTTTTAAGGATGCGGATGGAAGATCATCCCACTCTGGTGGCCGGGGCGCTGGCGGCCAGGTTTTTGAAGCAAACCACCTTTGGCCCCACCACGGCGGATATCGATGCCCTAATGGAATCAGGGATGGATTTCCAAGGTTGGATTAATGATCAGATCGCATTGGACCCCACCCTTCATCTTCCCCTATACTACGCTTATCCGCTAACCGACCACATCTATCCCGAACCCAGGGAAATCCGGGTGGGCCGCGGTCACTTGAAGGGGGTCGTCTGGTTTGAAGCTGCCTTGTTCGCCCAAGACCAGTTACGCCAGAGAATGGCCTGGGCTCTGGCCCAGATATTCGTCATCGGGGAGGTGGGCAGCAATAAGAACGGTTACCCTCTGCAATGGCTCAATTATTACGACATATTGGTCCGGAATGCCTTCGGAAATTATCGCGATCTTCTGCAGGAGGTGACGCTGAATGCCAAAATGGGTTATTACCTTACTTATTTGAACAACCAAAAAGCAGCCGGGAACCGGTTGCCGGATGAGAACTATGCCCGGGAGGTGATGCAACTCTTCACGGTGGGTCTGTGGCATCTCAATATGGATGGAACCCTGATGTTGGACGCCAACCAGGAGCCCATTCCGACTTACGACAATGTGGATATCACCGAATTGGCCAAAGTATTCACCGGTTTGCAGCACGCCTATGATAAACCGCAGTACGACACCCCAAACCGGGTGGATCCCATGATCGTGCGCAATGAAAACCGACACGACAGGACCGAGAAAACCATGCTGGACGGGACGGTTCTGCCGGCAGGAGTGAATACGATACCGGAAATTACCGCAGCTTTGGACGTACTTTTCAACCATCCGAATGTACCCCCTTTCGTCTCCTTCCGTCTGATTCAACGGCTGGTTTCTTCCAATCCCAGCACCGCATACGTCGAGAGAGTAGCCAATGTTTTTGCCGACAACGGTGAGGGGGTTCGAGGGGATTTGACCGCGGTGGTGAAGGCCATTCTGCTCGACCCGGAAGCCCGGGATGCCGGTTATATGATCGACAACGGCCGGGGTAAGTTGCAGGAACCCTTATTGAGGTTCACCCACCTTTGCCGGGCCTTTAAGTTGAAAAGCAACGAGGCCAACGGCAATATCCTGTGGTTCTACTCCTTCGAAGACGAATTTGGCCAATCCCCCTATCGCTCACCCAGCGTATTTAATTTTTACTTGCCCGATTTCGTTCCCAGCGGGGAACTCGGAAAGTCTGATTTCTATGGGCCGGAATTCCAGATTCTGGACGATTCCACCGGGATGAAGACATTTCAGATTTTTTCCATATTGATCGACCGGGGCCTGCAAGGCGCCATAGCCGGAGGGGCAAACCCCAGGCCATCCCTGGATTATTCCACCGAATTGGAATTGTCCGGGGACGTGGAAGCCCTGGTCGACCACCTCGACCTGCTGCTTTGTCACAACTCTTTGGGCCAAAACACCAGGGATATCATTGTCGATGCCGTGGAGGCCATTCCGAGCTCTTTTAGTCAAACCCGGGTTAAACGGGCCATTCTTCTGGTGAGCATCAGCCCCGAGTTCGCCATACTTCAATAACACCAGGCCATGAATCCATCAAAAAGAATTTCCCGAAGAAAATTTATCGGCGAGGCCAGTTGCGCGGCCGTTGGGTCGACGGCGTTGTTTTCCAGCCTTTTATCCCTGCGCATGGCCAGCACGGCCGCGGCGGCCGAGTCCGGGCCAGGAGACGATTACAAGGCCCTGGTCTGCCTGTTTTTGGCGGGGGGGAACGACTCTTTCAACATGTTGGTTCCCAGAAATAACGAGGCCTATGAGGAATACCGTACCACCAGGGATGACTTGGCCTTGGAAAAAACGAGCCTCCTGGACATAACGTCCACCGGACAGCCCTTTCCGGAATTCGGATTGCATCCATCCATGCCCGAGACCAAGAGGCTCTACGAGGCCGGAAGGCTGGCCCTGATCGCCAATGTCGGCACCCTGATCGAGCCGATCTCCGACAGGTCGATATACATCAACAACAGTCGCCTTCGCCCCTCGGGATTATTTTCCCATTCCGACCAGCAAATTCATTGGCAGACTTCGGTCCCTCAAATAAAAGGGGCAGGTCCTGGAGGATGGGGCGGAAGAACCGCCGATCTTCTAATGGCATTGAACGAAAACTCCAAGGTATCCATGAACATATCCCTGAACGGAGTTAACGTATTTCAGTCGGGAAACGAGGCTTTTGCTTACATAAGCGGTCTTGAGGGAGGCACTGAAATGGTGGCCTACCGGGATCCTTTTGAAAAGGCCGCGGTGGACAGCTTGTTGGAACTGCAATACAAGAACCTGTTTACCCGTACCTTTGCCCAAAGAACGCGCCGGTTCATCGATTCGTCAATCGCCTTCAATGAGGCCATAGAACCGATCGTGATAAATACTCCCACGCCGCCCAACCGATTGGGGCAGCGCATGCGCATGGTAGCGCGCACCATTGCGGCCCGGGAAGCTCTCGGTATGAGGAGACAGACATTTTTCGTCCGGTCAGGTGGATGGGATCATCATAACGAGGTTATTAATGCCCAACTCGTAATGCTGGATGAAATCGATCAGGCGATCAAATACCTGCACGATGCCCTGACTGAGATCGATGCATTGGATCAGGTCGTCCTCTTCACCGCCTCCGATTTTGGCCGAACCCTGACTTCCAACGGCAAGGGGTCCGACCATGCCTGGGGGGGAAATCATTTCGTAATGGGCGGCCCGGTCAACGGAGGCCAAATATTCGGTCAATATCCATCTCTCAGATTGGGTTCGAGCCTGGACTCCGATCGTCGCAATCGAGGTCGCTTGATTCCAACTACCTCGGTCGATGAATACGGAAGTGAATTGGCCAGTTGGCTAGGCGTCTCCGGTTCTGAAATGGATACCGTTTTTCCCAATATCCGGAACTTCTACGACCCGGCATCGATCACCCATCCAGTGGGGTTTTTGAAATCGGGAAGCGTGTGAGGTCGAAGGAAGGGGTCCATACTATATTCCTCTACAAACGCGCTTAACTTAGTGCCAGTTACGGTGATCAATAACTGATGCTGGGCAGCCACAAAACCAGTTGTGGAAAAAACATCAACAGGGCCAGGGCGATAAGTTGCAGGACGATAAAAGGGATGGCTCCCGTGTAGATATGGCCGAGCCGGATATCTTTCGGGCAAACGCCCTTGACGTAAAACAGGGCGTATCCGACCGGCGGGGTGAGAAAGGATGTTTGCAGGGTCATGGCGAACAGGATGCAGAACCAGACCAGGGAGGGTTGAGCGGTCGAATCCATGCCAGTGTTTCCCAGCCACCCAAAATCCATTTGGACCACGGAAATTCCCACGATGGGAAGGATGATCAAAGTGATTTCTATCCACTCGAGAAAAAAGCCGAGCAAAAATACCACGGCCAGAATAGCGGCGATTTTGGTGTAGTTCCCCACCCCCCAGTTTTGCACCAGATTCGCCACCAGATCATCTCCGCCCAACAACCTCAAAACGAGGGAAAAGCAAGTGGCTCCAATGAAAATGGCGAAGAGAAACCCCATTGTATGCATCGTTCCCTCCAGGGATTGGCGAATCACCCTAAGGTTCAATCGACCGTTCATGGCAGCCAACAACATGGCGCCGAGGGCGCCCAACCCACTGGCCTCGGTGGGGGTGGCGATACCAAAAAAAATCGAACCCAAAACCATGATAATCAGCGCCATGGTTGGAAGGACAGCCTTGACGAGAGACCAAAGGGTTTCATTGGAAGCCTCATCTTCAAGCTTCATTGCGGGCGCCAATTGCGGTTTCACCAGGGCGAAGCCACAAATAAACAGGGCGTAGAGGCCGGTCAAAATCAACCCGGGGATCACTGCGCCGAGAAAGAGGTCGCCCACAGATAGCTGCAACCGGTCCGCCATGATGATAAGCATGATGCTGGGCGGGATCAAAATCCCAAGGGTACCGGCTCCACAGACAGTCCCAACCGCCAAGGACTTGTGGTATTTGGCCTGCATCATTACCGGCAGGGAAACCATACCTAATAAAACCACCGAGGCGCCGATTATCCCCGTCGAGGCAGCGAGCAGCGCTCCTATCAAGGTGACGCTCAGGGCCAAGCCGCCGGGAAATCTGCGGGTGAGCAACCCGAGCGAACTCATGAGCCTATCCGCCAACCCCGACTTGTCCAGGAAGTAGCCCATGAGAATAAACATGGGCAGCGCCACCAGCACCCAATTGCCCATCAAACTGTAAATGCGGTTTACCACCAGAGAAAAGACCTGGAAATCCAGCCCGGAAAATGTGCCAAAAAATCGGTCAAAAACAACGGCCAGAGCCGTCGTGATAAAAGCCGCTCCTCCAAGACTGAATCCCACCGGCACGCCCAAGGCGAGGAACCCCAAAAACCCCAGGGAGAGTATCAACAGCAGAATTCCCTCAATCTCCATGTATCAACTCTGTTTCCTCCAACAATTCGGGTTTGGCCCAAATCCGTATGCCCCGGAGCAGGGCGGTCAGGATCAACAACAAACTGGCTATGGGAATGAATCCTTTTACGACCCAGCGGTAGGGCATGCCTCCCGGGTCGGGGCTCCCTTCCCCAATCCTGAAAGACTCCACCATGAAGTCCCAACCGTGGGTCAAGGTAATCAGGTAAAGGGGAATCAAAGCGACCGCTATCCAGATTAACTCCAGCGCCTGCCTGACCCGCAGGGACAATTTGCGGTGGATTAGTTCCACGCGAACGTGGCCATTTCTGGTCATGGTGTAAGATAAAGCGACCATGGCCGAGGCTCCATAGAGGTACCATTGCAACTCCTCCATCCAGGTTATGGAGCTGTTCAGGAAGTTGAGGGAAACCTGCAGGACGATCGAGGCCAACAACACCAGGAGCATCCAGGCGCTCAAACGGCCCAGGTTTTCCATCCAGACCTCAATCCTTTCAAAAAGTTCAGACATGTAAAATTCGGAGCGGCCGACGTCTCAAAGCCCTAATCGAGGTAGGCTTGGTCTCCCCATTCCTTGAACTCGCTACGGAATTGTTGCAGGTCATCCCAAACTTTTTTAAAGAATGGATCTTCCGCCGAGCGGTCCCGTGCCACTTCCGCCCAGGTCTTTTGAAAACTCTCCAACATTTCCGGAGGCCAGGTCCGCTGCTTCACACCTCTCTCCGCGTTTCGTTGCAGAGTGGGTCCCTGGCTGCTTTCCCCTTTGGCGATTCCGTTGACCACATTGGCCTGGGAAGCGATTTCCAAAATCGCCTTTTGCCTGTCCGACAAAGTTTCCCACACGTCCTTGTTAATGAGCAGTTCGAATGCTGTGGCCTGCTGATGCCAACCGGGAAAGTAGTTGTAGTTCACAATCTTGTAGAATCCCAGCCGTTCATCGATGCTGGGCATGGAAAATTCGGTGGCGTCAATCACACCCTTTTCCAGGGCGGGGAAAATTTCCCCTGGAGGAAGAAGGCGCACCGCTACTCCGTATTGCTTCATGATGTCCCCCCCCAGCCCGTAAAAACGCATTTTCAACCCCTTCAGGTCTTCCAAGGAGGTTATTTCCTGGGCGAACCAACCACTTGATTCAGGAGGAATCATTCCGGCTAACAGAACTTTCACCCTAAACCCGTGCAGGTCATACATTTCCTGGTATAATTTCATTCCATTGCCCCCGTAGAACCAAGCTATGTACTCACTGGCATTGGGCCCGAAAGGAACGGCCGAAAAAAGAGGTGCGGCCGGAATCTTTCCCATCCAGAATCCAGCTGCGCCAAAACCGGCTTCCACTTTTCCCGCCGAAACCGCATCCAGAACCTCCAGCGCTTCCACCAGTTTACCCGGATCGTATACTTTAACCGAAATGTCGTCCCCTCCCACTCGATTGATGCTGTCGGCCAAGTCGAGGACCATTTCGCCCAAAACGGGAGTGTTGGTAATTTGACTGGAAACCAGCCTCAGGGAGCGCTGTTGTGCCACCGGGACGGACCGGCTGTCGGAGGAATCATCCTGCCTTGAGCAAGCGGTGAACCAAATTACCAGGGGAAGAAAAATGAAGAATGAAGTTCTCATTGTATTTTAAAATGTTTACGGAGGCAGGAAGAAGAATTGTTCAGATCCTTTCCAAGGACTTCAATGTTTACCGAAAAGGTGAGACAAAGTCAGGTCCAAGGCCGGGAAATCGAATCGAAACCCACTTTCGATCAGACGTTGCGGTTTAACGCGTTGACTGGCAAACAAGGTTTCCTTTGCCATCCCTCCCAGGAGAAAGCTCAAGACTCCCTTTGGAGCGGAGCAGAACCCTGGCCGGTTCACCTTGCGGGCCAAGGTGCTGGAAAATTCACGATTTTGCAAGGGCGCGGGGGAAACAGCGTTATAAATTCCCCTAAAATGAGGATTCGACAATGCGGTGTGAAAGACCCGCAACAGATCGTCCATGGCGATCCAACTCCAATATTGTGTTCCCTCACCCAATCGTCCGCCCAGACCGGCTCTATAAACAGGCAACAGTTTTGCCAGGGCGCCTCCTTTGGGGGTCAGGACCATGCCGATGCGGAGGATGACCCGGCGCATTCCCATGGCCTCCATCTCCATCGAAGCCTCTTCCCAATCCTCGCACAAATCAGCCAGAAATCCACTTCCTTTGGATCCCGTTTCCGTTATTTCGGCTTCGGCCCCATCCCCGTAATAACCCACCCCGGACGCTCCAATAAAAACCTTGGGAGGAGTGGACATTTTTTTGAATCCTTCAACCAGGAATCGAGTGCCTTCCACTCGACTGCTCCGCAGGGATTTCCTTTTTTTCGAGGTCCACCGGCCGGAAGCAAGGTTCTCGCCGGCCAAATGTATCCACCCATCGATACCCTCCAATTTTTTCCAGTCTGCCGCCCTGGACCGGGGATCCCATTGTTCTGCAGGAACCCCCCAAATCCGACTTTTTCCCGACCTCGAGAGGATGGTCACGTCGTGTCCCTGGGCCATGAGAAAAACAGCCAGTTCTGAACCGATCAACCCATTCCCTCCGGTTATGGCAACCCTGGTTTTCGGATAATCCTTCAGTTGGGTACAATGCCGCATATCGTTTTGGGTTATGGAATGGCGGTAATTGAAAAGGCGTTCCAACCGTTTTCGCGCCAGGTGAATCCCCAGGCGATTATTGGAGAGCTTTCCAAAGGGCAGGGAGAATTGAACGAGGTCCCGCAGTGAGGAGGTGTCATCACCCAGGGAACGAAAGGACTGGGTGTGCTTCCAAATATGGAATGGCCCTCTTGTCTGTCGGTTTACCAGGGTTCTGTTTTTGGAAAATTCGGCCCGGTGAACCTGCCAATTTGTCTTAAAACAACCCAGCCCGATGCGTAGGCCCACGTTAGAACCCGATTCCATATCCTTGGTAATATTCCGTATTTTGAGGGTTTCCCAGGGGGGGGTGAGGCGAAGAATACTGATGTCTCTCACAAAGTAGGAAAAAACTTCCGAGGCATCGGCCGGTATTTTGGATTCATAGGAAAAGCTGGTTGAGGCCATAGTTTTGGGGAGGAGGAGGAGGAAAGAAAATATTCGGAATCATTATAGGGGCGTGAAGGCGGTTGACGAGTCTACAGGCAACTGGTTTGAATTTTCAACTTTCCGGTTTGGTCGTGAAAGCTGCCAAACTCCTTCAATTACCGCAAATTTTTCATATATCATGCTCCAGAAAGGTATCCTGAACCCAGAGGTCAACCACCTTCTCTCACGTATCCGCCACACCAATACCCTGGTAATTGCAGATTGGGCCTTTCCCTCTTGGGTGGAGTTGGAAATGGTAGACTTGGCTCTGGCCCGGGGAATTCCCATGATCACGGACTTGCTCGAGCTGCTCCACCCCAACTTCAAAGTAGGCCGCATCTGGCAAGCTGAGGAGTTCCTCGCTACCAATGAGCAAGAGATCATTACCAAATTTGAATTGAGCTTCGATGGCTTTCGAAACCTTTACCACGAGCTTGAAATCACCCGAATACCCCACAACGACTTCAAGCAACTCGTTCCCGGCGCCACTGGCATCATCCGCACCGGCGATCCCACCGCCTACGGTAACGTTATCCTCGAATCCGTATAGATAACCCGAATTACCACCCAAATTTCATGAAGAGCGCCATAACCTTGGCCCAGGTGGCCGAAGCCAGAGCCGGGCCTTTCGTCTTCCACGATGCCTTGCCCGAAGGCTTCGCCAAAGCAAAAGCCCACGGATTCGATGGGGTTGAACTATTCCTTCCCGGGCCCGACTTCATATCGAGTGAGGAAACCAAAGCCCTCGCTTCCCGACACGACCTTCTCATCGCCTCCGTTGGGACCGGAGGCGGAATGGTCCGACACGGCCTTTCCCTGACCGATCCCCGGGCCTCGAAGCGCCGGGAAGCCCTTGACTTCATACTGGGCATGATCGATTTCGGAGGCCGCCTCGGGGCTCCCGCCATTCTCGGTTCCATGCAGGGAAATTGGAGTGGCGAGGTAGACCGAGTCCAAGCGCTGGAGTGGCTGGCCCAAGCCCTTCGCACCGCCGGTAAACATGCCGGGCAACACGGGGTCGGTTTTCTTTACGAACCGCTCAACCGTTATGAGACCAATCTCATCAACCGCCTGTCCCAGGGAGCGCGATTTATTGAAGCATATCAATTGGATAACATCTTTCTCCTGGCCGATCTCTTCCATATGAACATCGAAGAAACCGACCTCGCCCAGGCCATTCTCGAAGCGGGACCGAAAATCGGCCACGTGCACTTTGCCGACTCCAATCGCCGGGCCATGGGATTCGGGCACTCCGATCCCGCTCCCATTGTGGCCGCCCTGCGACAAATCGGCTACAACGGCTTTCTTTCCGCGGAAATTTTCCCCCTGCCCGATCCGGAAACCTGCGCCGCTCAGCAAATCGAGGCCATCGAAAATTGTCTGGCTTAACGGGATTTAATTGACGACAAAAACATAGACCCATGCAAACCCGCCCCCTAGGCAAAACCGGTATGGAACTGCCGACCCTCTCATTTGGCGCCTCTTCTCTCGGGGCGGAATTTCGCTCCGTCGGGCTTGCGGAGGTCATGAAGTCTACCACCACCGCCCTTGAATTGGGCATGAACTTCATCGACACCTCCCCCTTCTACGGCCGCGGCATGTCCGAGGTCCTCCTTGGGCAAGGCCTCAAAGGCATCCCTCGCGATTCCTACCTGCTCGGCAGCAAATTCGGTCGTTACTCCCTTTCCCATTTCGACTTTTCCCCCAAGCGCCTGGAGGAGTCCCTGCACGTTTCCCTTCACCGTCTGGGAACAGACTACCTCGACATATTTCTCATGCACGATGTGGAATTTGTCCCCCTGCCTCAAATTTGGGAGGAAACCTTTCCCGCCCTGCTCAAAGCCAAAGAACAGGGAAAGGTTCGGGCCGTGGGGTTTTCCTGCTACCCCATGAAAACCTTTCACACCGTTCTCGACCACATCCAGGAGGACTGCGATTGCATCATGTCCTACAATCAGTACACCCTGCAGAATTCCATCTTCGCCGAATCGCTTCTGCCGCGCCTTCGGAAAAAATCCATCGGCGCCATCAACGCCGGACCTTTTTCGGCAAGGTTGCTGACAAATTCCCCCAATCCCGATTGGCTCAAGGAACCGGAGGAAGTCAAAGCCGCTGCCGGAGAAGCCGCCCGTCTCTGTTCGGACCACGGGGTAGATATCGCCAAACTGGCCCTCCAGTTCTCCTGCGCCAACCCCGATGTGGCGACCACCGTGGCAGGTTCGGCCAATCCGGAGAACATAAAAAAATGGGCCCGATGGTTAAGGGAACCCATGGATGAATCACTTCTCCAGGCCGTGCTGAACCTGTTCGCCCCCGTTAAAAATATCGGCCACGTGGAAGGCCTCCCCGAGAACAACTGATCTCTATGCTCGCCATCGAATTTACCGCCCCCGAAACGATCACCCCGATTGACCTCGACCATGCCGGTTCGCCCGGTCCGGGCATGGCTCTCGTCCGCACCCATCAAATGGGCATTTGCGGTACCGATATTTCCTGCTATCTGGGCAAGTTTCCCTTTTTTGACTACCCACGCACCCCCGGCCACGAGTTGGGGCTCGGGGTCCTGGCCGTGGGCCGGGGTGTAACCCACATCCAACCGGGTGACAAATGCTCCCTCGAACCCTACATCGACGATCCCCAGACCACGACCGCTCAAAGGGGCCATTCCAATTGTTGCCCCCACCTTCAGGTTATCGGGGTGCATACCAGCGGAGGCCTGCGTAAATCGGACTGGATCGTGCCGGCCCGAAAACTACACCCCGGGAACAGCCTGTCCTACGACCAACTCGCCCTGGTCGAAACCCTGGCTATCGGCTACCACGCCGTCCAGCGGGCCAATCCACAACCGGGCGAAACCGTTCTCCTCATAGGGGTCGGTCCCATCGGCTTGGCTTGTCTGGAATTTCTCAAGCTCAGGGAAGGGGTCGAAATCGTCGTTATGGATAGGGTCCAATCCCGTCTGGACTTTTGCCGAGACAGACGCGGTATCGAAAAAAGGGTGCTTTTCCAGTCCGACGGCTCTCACTTGGCCCTGATCGAGGACCTGACCGAAGGGGAATTGGCAGATGTCGTGCTCGATGCCACCGGTTCCAACAAATCGATGTCGGCCAGCCTGCAATACGCCTCTTACACCGGCCGCATCGTCTTTGTGGGGATAACTACCGACGAGGTAAGTTTCCCTCACGCCCCCGTCTTCCACCGCCGTGAGCAAACGTTATTGGCCAGCCGCAATGCCCTTCCCGCCGATTTCGGCAACATCATTGAAATTATTGAAAGAGGACAAATCGATACCAGTGTTTGGATCACCCATCGCTTGACCATCGATGACGTTCCCGAAAAATTCGCTCAATTCACCGATCCTTCCCTCGGGGTCATAAAAGCTCTCATCACCGTAAATCCTTAAAATCGAAAAGCGCCCCACCCGCCCATGAAATCATGTCCCAAATTTACTTTCGGAGCAGGTGACCGTTTCACCCATGCCGCCCACGCCCAACTCCAGGCATTTATCGCGGCAAAGGATTGGGGCATCGATATCGCTCCGGTATGGAACAAGTCGAACCGCGAACACGAAATCATCGGTTCCGAACCCCAGTCCACCCGGGACGCCGCCGATAAAGCCGTGGCCGACCTCGGATGGTCCGGGGAATACCTGGTAGATGCCGACCATATCGGCTTGGAAACGGTCGACCGTTTTATTCCCAACAGCGATTTCTTCACCCTCGACGTGGCTGACGAAATTGGCAAAAAAGCCGATCCGGAGGATGTCGAAGCCTTTATTTCCAGGCACCCGGAACTCCTGGAGGCCGTGGCCATCGAGGGTATCGACAAGCCATTGAACATGGGACGGGAACTCGTGGAAAAGACTGCCCATCAATTTCTCAAAGCCGTCCAGGGCGCCAAAGCCATTTACGACCATATCGCCCTGAACAAGGGCCCCGACTTCGTAACCGAAGTTTCCATGGACGAAACCGATAACCCGCAAACGCCCCCGGAAATGCTCATCATACTGGCCGCCATAGCCGATGAGGGAATACCGATCCAGACCATAGCACCAAAATTTACCGGACGTTTCAATAAGGGGGTCGATTACGTGGGCGACATAGCCCAGTTCGAAAGGGAATTTAACAACGACCTCGCCGTCATTACCCACGCCGTCAAAACCTACGGGCTCCCCGCGTCCCTGAAACTCAGCGTTCACTCTGGATCCGACAAGTTCTCCATCTACGGGCCCATTAGAAGGGCTCTGGCTCGGACGGGCGCCGGGCTCCATATCAAAACCGCGGGAACCAACTGGTTGGAGGAAGTCATCGGCCTGGCCGCCAGCGGTGGTGAAGCCCTTCTCCTGGCCAAGGATATTTACCTGAAGGCCCTGAAGAAAAAAGAAGCGCTTTGCCAACCCTATTCCACTGTAATTGATATCGATGAGGATTGCCTCCCCTCGCCGGACGCGGTCAAGGGGTGGACCAGCGAACAGTTTGTCGCCGCACTCACTCACGATCCATCAAACCCGGGCTATAACCCACACTTCCGCCAACTTCTTCATGTCGGCTTCAAAATCGCCGCCCAAATGGGTGACGTTTACCTGAATGCCCTTCGGGCCCACCGGAAGGTCATTTCCCAATGTGTCACTCACAACTTGCTGGAACGCCATATGAAGCCTCTCTTCGCCTGATTAAACCCCTTCTCCTGGTCTGACTGGAAATTGATCGATTCCCACCATCACCTCTGGGAATATTCTCCCAGGGATTACCCCTGGATTCCCCAAGATTCTCCCCTGGCCCAATCCTATCTCATACCCGAGCTGGAAGCCGCAACCGATGATGCCGGGGTTTCCGGCACGGTAGCGGTCCAGGCCCGGCAAAGTATCGAGGAATCGGACTGGCTCATTGATTTGGCCGGCCAATGCGATCTCATCCGGGGAATCGTCGGTTGGGTACCGCTTATCCGGGAGGATGTCCGCGAGGATCTGGAACGCCTTTCCCGATACCCGAAGTTCAAGGGGGTCCGCCACGTCCTTCAGGAAGAACCAGACGCCTATTTTCTTCGGGACGACTTCCACCGAGGCTTGGCCCAACTACCCTTCCTTGACCTCCGGTTCGACCTCCTCATTTTCCAACGACAACTGCCTGTCGCCATCCAACTGGCAGACCGCCAACCCGAAGTCGGAATGATCGTCGATCATATCGCCAAACCGGAAGCCAGAAATGGCCGCGTGGAGGAAGATTGGAAAACCGGCATGCGGGAACTCGCCCGACGGGACAATATTTTGGGGGTCAAATTTTCCGGTTTGGTGACCGAATTCAACCAGGATCCCATCCCCGACCCTGGCACCATCCGCGCCTACTTTTCCGAGACGGTGGAAATCTTCGGAGTGGACCGCGTCATGATCGGCACCGACTGGCCGGTTTGCCTGCTACGCGTGGAAGCTTATCGGGATTGGATCGGGACGGTGAAGGATTTGACGGCAGATTTGAGCCCCGCCGAACGATTGGCCATAGAACAAACCAATTGCCAACGCTGCTATCGGCTTTAATTGGCGTTAAGCGCTTGGAGGAAAGGGGAACGAGAAAAGTGGAAAGGAAACCGCAGATCGCAGATGATCACAGATAAGGAGTAACCACAAAGGACGCAAAACAAGGCGGGTTGGAAAACCCGCCCTCCATTATATCCTGTTCATCCATGTTTCATTTGGAAGATGCCTCTTCCCTCGATCACGATCACGATTTAAAGAAACCCTATGCTCTTGCAGCTTTACCCCGCTGCTTCGATACGGGCCCGGTCGGTCAGGGGCGTAGACAAATACCGCTCCCCACAGCTAGCCGCGATAACCACAATATTTTTTCCAGCCATTTCAGGGCGCTTAGCCACCTCCAATGCCGCCCAAACGGTAGCGCCCGAGGAAATTCCAACCAGCAGTCCTTCCCTTCCGGACAATTCCCGGGCGGTTTGAAAGGCATCTTCGTTGCTGACCAGGACGATGTCATCAATGACGTCGGTGTTGCAGTTCTTGGGAATGAATCCGGCGCCGATCCCCTGGATTTTGTGCGGACCGGGCCGGCCGCCCGAAATGACCGGACTGGCCATTGGCTCCACGGCGACGGTAAAAAGTTCTTTTCGGCTCTTGATGACTTCGGAAACGCCGGTGATGGTTCCGCCGGTACCGACTCCGGTTACGAAGACGTCGATCTTTCCCTCCGTCGCATCCCAAATCTCCTCTGCCGTGGTCAAACGGTGGATTTCCGGATTCGCCTCATTCTCAAATTGCTGGGGAATCCAGGCTCGCTCTCCCAGTTCATCGGCCAGTTCATTGGCGCGCGTTATAGCGCCCGGCATGCCTTTTGGCCCAGGGGTCAATTCGAGCTCCGCACCCAACATTTTTAGTAATATTCGACGCTCCAAAGACATGGTTTCCGGCATGGTGAGGATCAAGCGGTATCCCCTGGCCGCCGCCACGAAGGCTAACGCTATCCCCGTATTGCCCGAGGTCGGCTCGATTATGACACTGTCCCTTTTCAAGGCCCCATCCTTTTCCCCCGCCATAATCATGGAGTAACCAATGCGGTCCTTTACACTGGAGAGCGGGTTGAAAAATTCGCATTTGACCAAAATGTTGGCCTCGATGCCTTCGGCCATACGGTTCAATTTAATGAGGGGCGTATGGCCGATGGATTGCGTTACGTCCTTTGCCAGAAACGACATAGCCAAAGTTCAAACCGGCTAGCGCCTTCTGCGGGGACCAAAACTGCGTATGGGGGCGTTTCGTTGCACGTGCTTGTTTCTCAAACGGTAAACGATGCGAGCCTTGTCGATATCGTATGGGCTCATTTCCATCTTCACCATGTCACCTGTGGTTATTTTGATAAAGTTTTTGCGGAGCTTCCCCGATATGTGGGCCAGCACCACATGGCCGTTGGGGAGTTCGACTCGGAACATGGTTCCCGGCAATACCGCTACGATCTTTCCTTCGACCTCGATTACTTCCTCATTGGTCATAAGTTACCTGCTCGGCGGATTGCCATTGTTTCTTCTTGTCTAAATGTAAAAAAATGAAGGGTGTAGAAAGCCTTAAAGGCCTTGGTTAGTCAAGGTTTAAGAAAATCGAACGAGGAATGACCTCCCTTCCGCAAAATCGAATCGAATGCCCCTTCGAAAAAAAGTTTCCTTCCCAATTGAAACGGGACGATTCCTTTTTCATGCAACTGGCCTACAATGCCGCTATCGACGCCTACCGAAATAATGAAGCCCCCATCGGGGCGGTTGTGGTGCGGGAATCGGAGGTGATCGCATGCGCCCACAACGAGGTTGAATCGACCAAGGATCCCACGGCCCACGCCGAGATATTGGCCATTACCCAGGCCGCGAACCAAATCGGGGATTGGCGTCTCCGTGATTGCACCCTCTACGTCACAAAAGAACCCTGCCCCATGTGCGCCGGAGCCGCCGTCATGGCCCGTATCCACCGCGTGGTTTACGCCGTCCCCGATCCCAAGATGGGATTTCTCGGAGGCGCCCTCGATATCACCAAAACTCAATCCCTCAACCACCATCTCAAAATCTCCCGGAGAGTTCTGGAAGGGGATTGCAAACGACTTCTCACCTCCTTTTTCCAACAAAAAAGGATGGTGGCAAAAGAAGGGAGTTGACTTCACCCCTCTCTTTCGAAAGGCCTACTCGGTTCCTCCATTTTTTAATTTCAAAATAATCACCAATAGAAGGATAGTTATATTATGGCATACGAACTCCCCAAGCTAAGGTACGCCTACGATGCACTGGAGCCGCATATCGATGCGCGAACCATGGAAATCCACCTCACCAGGCATCATCAGGCCTATATCAGCAACGCCAACGGCGTTCTGGACAATGCGCCCGAACTGGCGGCAAAAAGTGTGAATGAATTGATTTCGGATCTCGATTCCGTTCCCCAAGCCTCGCGCACCGCTTTGCGCAACAATGCCGGAGGTCACAGCAACCACTCTTTTTTTTGGAAAATACTTTCCCCCGACGGCGGGGGCGATCCGGTTGGCTCCTTGGCCGCGGCCATAGACAGTGAATTGGGTGGGCTCGACGCCTTTAAAACAGCCTTTGCCAAGGCTGGGATAACCCGCTTCGGCAGCGGATGGGCCTGGCTAAGCGTCAAGGAGGGAGACCTGGCGGTTCACTCCACTGCCAACCAGGATTCCCCTCTCATGGAAGGCGCGGTGCCGGTTATCGGGCTGGATGTTTGGGAGCACGCCTACTACCTGAATTACCAGAATCGGAGGCCCGCTTATATCGAGGCTTTTTGGAACGTGATAAACTGGGAACAGGCCGAAGCAAACTACGTCGCGGCCATCGGTTGATGTATCCTGGCTAGTCCTTCAGTCTGTTTCGGGTCAGGCCGACATCCACCAGTTTTGTATCCAGCTTGAGGCGCCACGCCTCAAGTTCCGCCGCGTGGTTCGGATCCTCGGCCAGGTTGGTAAACTGCTTCGGATCCCTTTTCATGTGGTAGAGTTCTTCCGTATCGTCCTTGTACCAGATGTAAGCCCATTCCTCGCCGCGCAGGGAAAATCCCCCACCGTTACCCAGGCTGAGGGCTTCCTGGCGAATGGATGAGCGCGACCCTTCCAACAAGGGAACCAGGCTCTTGCCTTGAACCGAGTCGGGGACCGAAACGCCTGTCAGCTCCGCCACCGTCGGATAGACATCCATCAATTCGACCAATGCATGGCTATCTCCCGTTTCGAACCCGGGGGCCGAAATGATAAGGGGAACCCGGGTGACGTTTTCGTGCAAATTGTTCTTTTGCCAGAAGGTGTGCTCACCCAAATGGTAACCGTGATCGCTTAGAAATACGATAGCGGTGGTTTCACGCAATCCAAGTCGCTCCAGCTCGCTTACAATGCGCCCCAACTGTTCATCGATAAAGGTGATGGTGGCATAGTAAGAGCCCCAAAACCGCTTTTGATTATCCGGGTATTTTCCTATGGGATCCTTCCCGCTCGTTACGGAAGAGCGGCCCAGAGGGGGAATGTCGTCCACGTCCCCTTCAACCTGTTCGGGTAGTGTGATGTTTTGCCAGGGATAGAGATCGAAGTATTCCTGGGGCGCTACGTTCGGATAATGCGGTCGCACAAATCCAGCCGCGATGAAAAACGGTTTATCTCCCTGCCTGCCTAGCAACTCGATTGTCTTGCTGGCGGTTTTGTAATCGGGCTGGTCGGAACCGTCCCCGTCGTATTGAACCGAAACGAACCAGCGGTGCCGCATTGCAGTCGAGACTCGATCGCGCAGATTGGTGGAAAAGACATTGTGGTTATAGAGGGAATAGAGGCCTGGGGTATGCGCCTCCAATCCCGGCGAGTTGAATCGCTCGATCCAACATTCCGGATAATCGACTCCATCAGTTCCCGCCACAATATCTCCGGGAACCCTCATGTGAAAAATCTTGCCGACTCGGGCGCTGTAAAAGCCGTTATCGATAAAATGCTCCCCCAAGCTCGGGCCTTCGTCCCCTCGGTAGCGGCTGAACATGAAAGACCGCCTCGACGGACCGCAACTCATGCCCTGGCAATAGGCCCGTTTGAAAGTCATCCCCTCGGCGGCCAAGGCATCGATATGGGGTGTCTTTACCATGGGGTCCCCGTAACAACCCAAGGTAGAAGCCTTCAGATCATCCGCTACGATCAACAAAACATTTCGAATGTTCCCGCCACGGGCTTCCACCGGAGACAAGCAGGCCGGAGCGATCCCACCAAGAAAGAGGAAGGACAACCCAAGCCTGCCGCTTTTGGCACAAAGCGTACCCAACTGCATGAAACAACCAAAATTACAGTCGGTCCGGTTTTTCAGTTTTAAAATAAAGGATTGAAGTAAAAAGTTCACTATCCGCGCCTTTCAGTAACAATAAGTTTTCCTGCCATGGTCTCAATTCAGTGGCCGGAAAGTTATTTTGCGAGAATTTTCATTTAGCCGCGGACAAGGTTCATTCCTCCTTATTCTCTGCGGTCAACTTCATTGAGGGCATAAGGTTGTGCTGACAAGGCGCCGACATAGTGTATGAATGGGATCTGAATATGGGTAAAAAGGCCGATGAATCCCCGGGGGGCAGGTGGGTCCCCCTCGCGAGCACGTCTGAGGCTCACATCCTTTTGCTTGGATTGGCCCTGGCGCTGTTGTTTTCCGCGGCCTTGTCGGTCGCCTTGTTTCAATCCCCGGAGCGAGGTCAGGATTATTTGGCCATGACCTCCATTAATATCATGTTTGGCCGCGCTGCCGGCCTGTCCTACGGCTATGCTGTCAAATTGAGTCCGGCCTTGGTCTTGTGGGTCAATATTCTGGTCGAAACCATTCTGGTCCTCCTCATATATCCCCTCTTTGTCTTCAGTTGGAATCATCTTCTGGAGATCAAATTCCTGAAAAAATTCATGAATCGGATTGCCGTTGCGGCTGAGGCTAATCGTGAGTGGGTCCGTAAATACGGTTTGATCGGCCTCATGCTTTTCGTCTTCATTCCCTTTTGGATGACCGGACCGGTCATCGGTTGTATCGTCGGTTTTTTTCTCAATTTCAAGCCCTGGCTCAATGTCGCCGTGGTTCTTTCCGCCACCTACATCGCCATCTATGTTTGGGCCGTACTCCTGGAGGGGATTCACCAACGCATGGCGGAATACAGTCCGATAGGATCCTTCCTGCTGGTAGCGGGCCTTATCCTTCTGGCCCTGCTTGGACGTTACCTGAACCGAAAGCGTGACAAAAAGAGCGAGAAATGACTTAGGCTTGGCCATGTGGGTTGCAGTCAAATCCTTTTCCCTTGTAAAACAAACGGGACGATTGGAAAATGCTTTGTCCTCATTTGCCCAATGTCATTAATGTATAACAAAACCCTGGCCCTGGTGGTCCTGACCTCCGCAGGTGGATTGGCAGCCCAGGATTTTACCGATCACGCCGCAAAACACTGGGCATATCGACCGGTAAGTCCGATCGAACCCCCCACCGTAAACAATGTCGAATGGGAGCAAAATCCCATTGACGCCTTCATATTCGATAACCTGCAAAATGAGCAGCTCACACCCAACCCCCAGGCGGACAAGCTGGTCCTCCTGCGCAGGGCCTGTTATGACCTGACCGGGTTGCCGCCATCCCAAAAACAGGTGGACGATTTCCTGGCCGATAAGGCTTCAGACGCTTGGACCCGCCTCATCGATCAACTCCTGGATTCCCCCCATTACGGTGAAAAATGGGGGCGTCACTGGCTCGATGCAGTGCGATGGGCCGAATCGAACGGTTACGAGCGCGATCTGGACAAGCGAAACATGTGGAAATACCGCGACTATGTCATCGACGCCATCAACGCGGATAAGCCCTACGATACTTTTATCCTCGAACAAATCGCCGGGGACGTCCTGCCAAATTCGACCCCTGAATCCATAATCGCCACCGGGTTTCTGCGGTTGGGCCTTTACGACGACGAACCGGCCGATCTGGAGCTGTTTTATTACGACTACTACGACGATATCATCAATACCGTCAGTCGTTCCACCCTGGCTATCAGCATGTCTTGCGCCAGATGCCACGATCACAAGGCCGATCCCATTTCACAAAAAGACTATTACCGTTTCCTGGCTCACCTGCGAAAGTTGGCTATTCCATCCCGAATTCGCACCGAGGACGCCATGAGTCGAACCGTTTTCTCGAAAAAGGAGCAACCCGAGCTGGAAAAGAAAATCGAAGCGGCTACCGACCAAATCATTTTAGCGCGGTTAAAGTCCTGGGAGGCTATTAACCGGATATTGAATCGGGCTGGTTCCCGGGCAACCGAGACCGCCTTATTCCCCACCAACCTGAGATATGGCTTCACCGCGGAGACCTGGATCGATTCCCTTCCGGATCCGGACCAAATGGATTTCATGGCCGAGGGGACTCTGGGCGATGGGACAATCCATCTGGCCAGGAATCTATCGGAAATTTCGAGGTTCAATAATCCTGGGGCCGCTTGGGCCATACGGGGCCGGATACACATACCGGTGGGCGGCAGGCAAGATTTCAAGGCCACAATATCCGGTGGGGGCTGGATGTATGTGGGAGATACACTGGTATTCGCCAAAACCGGCTCCAACCAAATCCAGGAAAATTTCAGTGTCGATTTAACCGCCGGGGACCACGACCTGACCCTGGTGGTGAGTGGAGCCCGCAACCCCACTCTCAACCTTACCTGGGTGCGTGACGACGGGGAAATCCCCTGGGTGATAACCTCCACCTGGAAAAATTTACAGTCCCGAGTGACAAACAATTCGGATAAAGGCCAGCCGGAAGGTGATGACCTGGCTTCCGCCGAGGAAGCGGAAATTGCCTCCTGGAAACAATATACACCACTCGAGCACCAACTAAAAGATGCCCTGGTGACAGCAGCGTTTAATGGCAACGAGCAAAAACCTACACACGTCCTGTTGAGGGGAAATCCAGGAGCCCATGGAGAAGAGGTCTACCCGGCATTTCCGGAGATATTAGCCGAAGGTGGATATGATCATCCTGTAGCCAGTGAGGAAGATGCCCGTCTTATCCTGGCCCGTTGGATTGCAAGTAAAGGGAATCCGCTCACTTCACGCGTAGCGGTAAATCGCATCTGGCAACATCACTTTGGTCGCGGCCTGGTGCGAAGCAGCGACGAGTTCGGCAAACTGGGTCAGGAGCCGACTCATCCCCGATTGTTGGACTGGCTGGCCCATGAATTTGTTCGAAACGGCTGGAGGATGAAGCCCTTGCACCGGCTCATCATGGCTTCCAAAACCTACCGCATGTCTTCCGCCCCTAATGACAGGGCCCTGGCCGTCGATCCGCTCAACGACCATTTCTGGCGTTACAATATGCGGCGGTTGACGGCCGAGGAAATTCGAGACTCCATATTACAGGTTACGGGAAATCTCAATCCTCAGGTCGGCGGCCCCAGCGTGTTTCCCACCCTGCCGGAAGAAGTCCTTCAAACCGCGTCCCAGGCGGCCAAACGATGGCAACTCGATGCCGGGCCCGAGCATCAGAACCGGCGTAGCATCTACACTTTTGTCCGACGCTCTTTGCTGGATCCCATGATGTCCACCTTTGATGTCGCCGATACCGATGTATCCTGCCCCGTGCGTTTCAACACCACGGTACCGGCCCAGGCCCTGGCCATGATGAACAGCAAATTTGCCAACGATCATGCCAGATTATTGGCCCGGCGCATCGGAAAATCCGCCCCGGAGGATCCCTTCAGCCTGGTCCGGCGGGGTTTTCAATTGGTACTGGGGCGCCCACCCCAACAGGTGGAATTGCAATATTGTGTCGACTTGATTGAATCAATGAGGCAAAATTACGGTCATGATCTTTCCACTGCCCTGGAACGCTTCTCCCTGGTGATGTTGAACCTGAACGAATTCATTTTTCTGGACTAGCCATGCCCCCGACACCCAATTTCTGCCGTCGCATGGCCCGTCGCGAATTTCTGACCACGGTTGGGGGCGGTTTCAGTTCGTTGGCTTTGACCGGCCTCCTCAGCCAAGACGCATTCTTTAATGCCCTCCACGCTTCCACCGCTGAGGGGCCCCTTGCCACCAAGACCCCGCATTTCCCGGCCAAAGCTAAACGGGTCATTTTCCTCTTCATGTACGGCGGTCCCAGCCACGTGGATACCTTCGATTACAAACCGGAATTATTCAAATTCGATGGGAAAACCGTCAAGGTAAACACCTTCGGCCGTGGCGGACGCAAAAGCGAGGGCCGGGTCGTCGGGCCCAAATGGAAATTCAGCCAATACGGCGAGTCCGGCCAATGGGTCTCGGATCTCTTTCCCCACTTGGCCACCTGCGTGGACGACATAACGTTTTTGAAATCCATGCAGGCCGATTCCCCCATTCACGGATCGGCCATGCTCATGATGAACTCGGGGTCCATCGTCAGTGGAAGCCCTTCTCTCGGCTCCTGGGTCAATTACGGGTTGGGCACCGTTAACCAGGATCTACCCGGTTACGTCGTCATGCTAGACCAGTCCGGCGGACCCATCAGCGGAGCGAAAAACTGGTCCAGCGGCTACATGCCGGCCAGCTACCAGGGAACAACCTTTCGCAGCAGTGGAAATCCCGTTCTCAACCTCAAAAGCGTTCAGAACATGCCTTTCGGTGAACAGCAGCGCATCATCCGGAGCCTGAACCACCTGAACCAGGAACATTTGAAAAGCCGGTACGACAACACCAACCTGGAAGCCCGGATCGCCAGCTATGAGCTGGCCTACAAAATGCAGAGCACCGCCCCGGAAGCGGTGGAATTGGACAAAGAGTCCGAAGAAACCAAAAGGCTTTACGGCCTGGACCGGGAGCGCACCCGGGATTTCGGGACTAAATGCCTGTTGGCCAGGCGTTTGGTGGAACGAGGTGTCCGGTTTATACAGATTTATTCCGGCGGCGCCCACAACGATCACAACTGGGATGCGCACGGAGATCTCGAGGTCAATCACAACAAGCACGCCGGAGACACGGACAAACCGATTGCGGGCCTGCTCAAGGATTTGAAAAGACGAGGCCTGCTTCACGATACCCTGGTCATCTGGGGCGGTGAATTTGGGCGACAACCGACTGCGGAATATGCCAAAGGCACGGGGCGCGACCACAACTCCTACGGGTTTACCATGTGGGTGGCCGGCGGGGGCGTGAAAGGTGGTAGAACCATCGGTTCCACCGATGAATTGGGCAACCGAGCCGTAGAACGCCCCCTGCACGTGAAAAACCTGCACGCCACCGTTCTTCAACTGATGGGTCTGGATCCCAACAACCTGACATTTCTCCACGGCGGCCTGGACAAAAGGTTGGTCGGCACGGCCGGAGCCGATCCGATTCCGGAACTCGTGGCCTGATCTTCCCATCCTGGCGCACGTCCCTCCCCCACCCTCGGATGGTTAAAAAGATTGCGCCTTGGCGGATGAAGAAAAAACCATGAGGAATCTATGGACCCGGCGGATCCCTATCCAGGTATTTCCTTTATCGTTCCCGTGCACAACCGGTTGGACTGCACCCGGGAATTTATGACCAGTTTTTTTGCTACCGTAGGCAAAATCGATTACGAACTCATCATCGTCGATGACGCCAGCAGCGATGGCACGGCCGAGTATCTGGCGGGTTTCGACTATGACAAGGTTCGCGTTCTCACCAATCCCGAACGATCCGGTTATGCCAACAGTGTGAACAGCGGAGCCAAATCGGCTCGCGGCCAATTGCTGGGCCTGTTGAATAACGACCTGGTTCTTCTGCCCGGTTGGCTGGAGCCCATGCTGGAGGTTTACCGGAATCACCTCAGGGTTGGCGCGGTGGGCAATATTCAAAAAGATATCAGAACCCGGGCAATCGACCACGCCGGGGTTGTTTTCGACTTGATAGGTCTGCCCGATCATTACGGCAAGAACTACCCCTTCATCTTCCCCTTTCGCTACCGGGAATTTCCCGCCGTAACCGGAGCCTGCATGATGATACGTCGAAACCTTTTTCTAAGCCTGGGCGGTTTCGATGAACGGTTTCACAATGGGTGTGAGGACATTGATCTCTGCCTACGCCTGGGGCGACAGGGTTACCGTCACATTGTGGCGGGAAAGAGTGTAATCCTTCATCACGTAAGCGCCTCCCCCGGAAGGAAAGCCCGGGACAGGCAAAACAACCAACTGCTCCTGGCAACCTGGGGCCGGGAGCTACGCAAGCTGGGCCAGAAAGATTGGCCCTTTCAATATCTCATGCGTTACTGGAATATCCCATGGCGTTACAATGGGCCTAAATTGATCGATGCAATACTACGGCTATTGCGACTCAAAAGGGGCGATTCGAAGTGGGCCATTTCCAAAAGGGCGGAGCTGCTCGGAATCCAATAATCGGACCCGGAGGTCACCTCTTTCCCTGCAACCGGGCGACTCAAAACCTGAAATTCCAACCGGAATAGACGGATAGTCCGGGCGTGTTGTAATCCCTTACCTCCTGATATTCGCTATCGAAAAGGTTGTCGATCCGCAGCCAGATATCCATCCCTTCCCTGAAGGCGTAGGTCACGGCAAAATTGGCCGTCCCATAGGCCGGCATTTTTTCTTTGTCGCGGCGCAGGCTGTATTGCGACCCCACCCAATGATGGCTCAGGTGGATCCCCCACTTTTTCTCGGGGTATTGCCAATTGAGCTGTGCCGAATAGAGGTTGCGGGGCACGCGTTCGGCCTCGGTCCCATCTTCATACTCGGCGTGGGCATAGGTGTGGGAAAATTGCAAGGAAAGAGAGCGATGGATCTGCACCTTGGCCATGGTCTCCAAACCCGAACTTTCATAGGTCTCCTGGTTGATGAAGCTATTCCTGGCGAAGTCATAGATTATCTTATCCTTCACCTTGTAGTCAAAGTAGGTCAGGGCAAATGAGGTCGGCCCGTTCTGAACGGTCCCTTCCAAACCGAGGTCCAGACCCCAGCCCGATTCCGGTTTCACCAACGGATTTCCGAAGAAACTGAACAAGTGGAAGAAGGTGGGCGCTTGAAATGAGGTTCCGAAAGATCCGCGAGTTCTCAAGGCGAGGTTCTCGGAATCTTTCAAATCATAACTGAAAGTTCCCCGGTAGGTCGTTTCTTCCCCATAAGCGCTGTTGTCATCGAACCTCCCACCCAAGGTTATAGCCAAGGCGGAATTGAGGTTCAGGAGGTTTTCAAGAAACAGCGAAGTTTCATCGCGTTGTCCCGTGTCGGACAAATGTTCCTCGTCTTCGTACTCCAATCCTGCAACCAATCGATAAGTATCGGAAATATGAACGGTGTTGAGCCAATCCGCTTCATAGCGCTCTCCTTGGCTGGTGAAGGGAAAGGAGGACATGCTGAAGGAATCCGTATGGTTATAACCGAGGCTCAGGGTAGATGCCCAGGATTCACCAGGCTCGAAGTTCAGGCCCACTTTGCCAAAAAGCTGCTCCGTCAGGGTGTAGTTATCGGCAAAGGCTTCTCCAAATATGAAGTCCGGATTACCCGGATCGAATTCAGCCTTCGAATCCACGTAATAACCCAGAAAGCGGAGGGAGGAGGTATCGCTGATGTCGTAACCGATATTGATCGAGCCATTCAGGTTACGGTAGAGATCGTCGTCGGCCCAGGCCTCCCCGAAGTCGGCCGGCTGCACGGAAAAACCCTCCGAATCGTAAGAGGACACAGCAACACGGTAATTCCAGTCTCCGGATTCACCCCAGGTCGACGCTCCGATCTGATTGGTGCCTTGCGATCCCGCCATCAAATCCAGCGATGATCCGGGTTCCCCCTTGCCAACTTTACTGGATATGCTGATAACCCCCGCCAGGGCGTCGGCGCCATAGATCGTGCTATTCGACCCTTTGAGAATTTCCACGCGTTCGATTTGGGAAAGAAATAGCGTGCCAAAATTAATGATTTCGCCCGAAGCGGGATTGCTCACTTCGATTCCATCGATAAGCACGACAGGGCGATTTGTGTTGAGGCCCCGTGTGGTTATTCCGAAGCTCTGTCCGGGTCCCCCGTTATTCCTCAAATAGAAACCCGGAACCAATCTCAAGGCTTCGAGAAGAAAAGACTGTTTCAGAGGTTCGAAATCGACCGAGGTGAGGATTTCAATCGAACTGCCAGCTTTTCCAATTGGCACCTCGGTCCGGTTGGCCACCACCACGTGCTCCTCGAGCAGATGGTCGGAGGTGTCTTCCCCAAGGGTTAAGGTTTGCGTGATGAGCCCCACTGCGGCGATAAAGCCGAGTGTCGGCGCTTCAATTACGTTTCTGGCGCGGAAGGTAATTTTCATGGATTTGGTTTTGTGGCGCCGCACAACAGAACTGCTACCCCCAAGGAAAACCAAATGGGACGAAAATTGGGTCCGTATGAAAAATACGTTAGCTCAATTCCATTTCTTGCTGACGCGGCAAATTATTGGATTTTTCAAACAGAAGTCGGACTCCAAACTCGAACTTGACCGGACCGTTGGCCAAATCCTTCACTCCATGGGGTCATTTCGTGTAATCGTGCATGTTAATGCAGGATTTAAGAATTGACCCCTCCTTATCCAAGGAGTGAGCGGTTTGATACCGTAGCGCGACTGTAGCCGGTTCTCACGGCTTTTCCTGTTATAGATTAAAGAACAAACTGAAAGGGGTCCGCTTTCAGCAGCGATTCAGTCAGGACGATGAAAATTTCCTTAGCAAGCAATAATAATGAAAAAGGCCGGAAATTCCGGCCTTTTTCAAAGTATCCTCAGGATGATTTTATTGGACCGCATCCTTGAGCGCCTTACCCGCGGAAAACTTGACCAAATTCCGAGCCGGAATGTGGATTTCAGCGCCCGTTTGCGGATTGCGTCCGGTCCGGGCATTTCTGCGTGACACAGAAAAATTGCCAAATCCCACCAGGGAAACAGGTTCTCCCTTGGCCAGGGATTCAGCTACAGCGTCGAGGACAGCCCCCAATGCTCTTACAGCATCGGCTTTGGATAGATCAGCCCGGTCGGCTACTTCGTTTATAAGTTCGGATTTATTCACGTAGGTTACCTTTCAATTTAAGGGTTAGCAGTTAAAATTGATGAGATTTCAGTCGAGCAAAGTCCCTTGCTTTATGGATATCAAGCGCCATTTAGGGTATTTCTGCTTGTTGAGCCAAAAAAAGTGGTAAAAATCCCCCTGGCATGGCTTCTCCCATACTGCGAACGAGGAATTTAACCAAGTCTTTCGGGGAGACCTTGGCCGTCGACAACCTCTCCCTGACGCTCCAACGAGGAGAAATTTTAGGACTCCTGGGAGCCAATGGGGCCGGTAAAACCACCACCATGCAAATGATGCTCGGACTCATCAAACCGACATCGGGTTCTATAGAAATTTTTCACCGAAACTTCGAGCAACACCGCATTCACATCCTTTCCCGCATAAACTTTTCCTCCACCTACGCCAACCTGCCCAACAATTTGACCGTATCGCAAAACCTGCACGTTTTTTCCCGACTTTACGGGGTAAGACGGGTCCGGGAAAAATCCGAGGAAATGTTGAACCTCTTCGATATCCAGCACCTGAGAAACCGTATCAGCGGCCAACTCTCCTCCGGTGAATCCACCCGGTTGAATTTGTGTAAGGCTTTTATAAACGATCCCGAACTCCTGCTCCTCGATGAACCGACTGCCAGCCTCGACCCGGACATCGCCGATAAAGTCCGCACTCTCATCAACCGACTGAGAAAGGAGCGGGATCTGTCCATTCTCTATACCTCCCACAATATGCGGGATATAGAGACCATTTGCGACCGCATAATTTTTCTGCACAAAGGCTCGATCGTCGTGGAAGGTTCCTCCGATGAAATAAAACGGCATTTCCAGCGGCAATCCCTGGAAGATGTCTTTATCCATATCGCCCGCGACGGGAAGGTGGTCGATCCCCCGTCTCCAAGAAAATCATGAATTTTCGCGTCATACTGGGACTGGTTCAACGCTACTCCCTACTCTTCCTCCGGAATCCGGTGCGGGGTTTCGAACTGATTTTCTGGCCCGCCATGGAACTTCTGGTGTGGGGTTTTCTCACCATGTTCATTCAAAAACAGACCACGGGGGATTTCGCCTTGTTCATTCGTTTTCTCATCGGGGCAACTATCTTCTGGGATGTCTTGTTTCGGGCTCAGATGGGAGTCGCCTTATCCTTTCTGGAGGACATGTGGACGCGCAATCTCCTCAATTTATTTGTGGCGCCCATTCGCCTCAGAGAGTACCTGGCCGCGACCGCCTGCATGGGACTGCTCCGGGTGACGGTGGTTGTGGTGGTGATGAGCCTTATGGCCCTAGGCCTCTACGCTTTCAATCTCTTCGATTTGAAATGGAGCCTGGTTCCCTTTTTCGCCCTTCTCATGGTATTCGGGTTTTCGCTGGGCATGATTTCCATCTCTCTGATTCTTCGTTGGGGACAGGCCGCCGAGTCCCTGGCCTGGGCCGTTCCCTTTATGATTCAACCGTTTTCCGCCGTTTTCTATTCCGTCGATACCCTCCCCAAAGTTATGCAGTACGTGGCCTGGTGCCTTCCCAGTACCTACGTCTTTGAAGGAATGAGGGAAGTCGTCAAAACCGGCACTATGGATTGGAGTTCACTTTGGGTCGCGGTCGGGATCAATATCGGGTTCCTCTTTATTTCCGGCGCCATTTTTTATTGGATGTTCTCCAACGCCCGGAAACTGGGTCTCCTCACCAAAATCGCCACGCAGTAAAGGCGGGGGGAGGATTGGAACCGGGCGCTTCTCCGCATCCGCTATGCCAGTTATCGATGCCCATATCCACCTCTTCACCGAGGCCATGGCCCGCGACCCCATCGGTTGGGCCGCAAAGCACGGCGAACACATTTGGCGGGAATGTGTCGCCCCACCCGGCCGACCCAGTCTGCAGGGATGGCCAACCGTCGAACAGACTTTGCGCGACATGGATGCCGCAAAAGTGGAACGGGTGGTTCTTCAAGGCTGGTATTGGCAAAATCCGGAATCCTGCCAAATCCAGAACCGGCTTTACGCGGAGTTGATTCAACGGTATCCGGATCGCTTTTCCGCCTTCGTATCCCTTCATCCCCCCTCCGGCCCATCCACCATGGAGGCCATCGAATGGGCCATGGATCGGGGGTTTTGCGGGGTCGGGGAAATCCATCCTCAGGCGCAAAACTTCTCCCTGAGGGACGCATGCTGGCACAGGGTGATGGAGAAAATCACCCCATGGAAAACGCCGGTAACCTTGCACGTGACCGATCCACGCACGCCCCCTCATCCCGGAAAAATTGAAACTCCCCTGGAGGATTACCTGAGCTTGGCTCAATCCCAGCCCGATCAGAACTTTATTCTGGCACATTTGGGCGGACGCCTTCCCCTGCTACATTCCGACTCCTTTCGAGCTGGAGAATTTCCCAACCTCTATTTCGATTGCGCCGCCCTGCCCCTTCTCTACGAACCGGAAATCCTTGGGCAAATTTCCCGCATTACCGGCCCGGAAAAAATTTTGTTTGGAACCGATTATCCCCTGATGACATTTCCGAGACAACAGCGAGATCCCGGGTTTGCCCTGGCCATTGATCACCTTGCCCAGTCCGGGCTGTCCCGGGAAGGCTTGGAATTCGTCCTGGCCGGCAATATTCGGCGTCTCATGGGTTGGTAAGTGGTTGCTAAAAAATTTGGTAGAAATACGGGCTAATCCCTTGCCTTTACATCGGGCTGGGGTTTTATCCCCATTTGAAATTTTTACCATGAATATACAGGAATATCACGCCAAAGCTTTGTTGGCTCAATACGGGGTGCAGGTGTCCAAAGGTGCGGCGGTTCAGTCCGAAAATGAGTTTGACCAAGCCTTGAGCCAGTTTCCGGACGATGACAACATCGTCGTAAAATCCCAAATCCTCGCCGGTGGCCGGGGCAAGGGGGTCTTCAAGAACGGGTTTCAAGGAGGGGTAAAATTGACGCGGTCCAAACGGGAGGCCAAGGAAGTGGCGTCTAAAATGTTGGGTAATACCCTGGTGACCCCTCAAACCGGGCCGGCCGGCAAAAAGGTCCGAACCCTTTACTTTACCCAGGCGGAAAACATAGCGCACGAATATTACCTGGCCATTCTCATGGATCGGGAAGCGGCCAAACCGGTCATCATTGCCTCCCCTGAGGGCGGAGTGGATATCGAGCAGGTGGCCGTCGTCTCACCGGAGAAAATCACCAAGATCCACGTCGATCCCACCCAGGGCCTCCAACCTTACCAAGCCCGTCAAATTGCCTTTGGGCTTGGGTTCTCCGGCTCTGCTTTTGCCGGCATGTTAAAGTGTCTGGAGTGCTTGTACCGACTTTTTTGGGACAAGGATGCCTCCCTGGTGGAAATCAATCCCCTCATTCTGACCCGGGAAGGAACCGTGGTGGCTCTAGACGCCAAGATGAGCTTCGATGATAATGCCATTTTCCGCCATCCCGAGATCGCCGCCTTGCGAGATCTGAACGAAGAGGATGAAAAGGAAGTCGAGGCCTCCAAACACAACCTCAGCTACATCTCTCTCGATGGCAACATAGCCTGCCTGGTCAACGGAGCCGGCTTGGCTATGTCGACCATGGACATTATCAAGTATTTCGGAGGAGAACCGGCCAATTTTCTCGACGTAGGAGGTGGAGCCGATACCGAACAAGTTACCGCCGCTTTCAAAATTATTCTCAGCGATCCCAAAGTCGAAGGCATATTGGTCAATATCTTCGGCGGTATCATGAAGTGCGACACCATCGCCCGGGGAATTATCGAGGCAGCCCGGAGCGTGGATATCAACGTGCCTCTGGTGGTGCGGCTGGAAGGCACCCATGTCGAGTTGGGCCAGGAACTCCTCGATCGTAGCGGCCTTAGGCTGGTCTCGGCCGATTCGCTGGCTGACGCGGCCGAAAAAATCGTCAATCTGGTAGGGGAGGCTCCATCATGAGTGTTTTGGTGAACAAGGACACGCGCCTGTTGGTGCAGGGAATAACGGGAAACTTCGGTGGGTTCCATGCCAGGCTTTCCCTGGACTACGGCACCACCGTCGCCGCGGGTGTAACGCCCGGCAAGGGGGGGCAACTTTGGCAAAACCAGGTGCCCGTATTCAACACCGTGACGGAAGCCGTGGAAAATGAAGGCGTTAATGCCACCGCAATTTTCGTGCCCCCCGCTTTTGCCGCCGACTCCATCCTCGAAGCCATCGAGGCCGAAATCCCCCTCATTGTCGTCATTACCGAGGGCATTCCGGTCCGGGATATGGCCCTCGTAAAAGTTGCCCTGGCCAAAAGTCAATGCCGGTTGATTGGCCCCAACTGCCCTGGGGTCATAACCCCCGAACAGTGCAGAATCGGTATCATGCCGGGCTATATCCACAAACCGGGCCGAGTGGGCGTTATTTCCCGTTCCGGAACCTTGACCTACGAGGCGGTTTGGCAACTCACTGTACGGGGACATGGACAGTCCACATGTATCGGTATCGGGGGAGATCCCATCAATGGCACCAGCCATACCGAGGCCGTAAAATTGTTCAACGATGACCCCGACACCGATGCTATCATCATGATTGGAGAAATCGGCGGATCGGCCGAGGAGGAGGCCGCCGCCTACATTCAGGCAAACGTGACCAAACCGGTGGCGGCGTTCATTGCCGGAACCACCGCCCCCCCGGGGCGTCGAATGGGCCACGCCGGCGCCATTGTCTCGGGCGGCAGCGGTTCAGCCGAGAGCAAAATCGCCGCTCTGCGGGCCGCCGGCATCGCCGTGGCCGAAACACCCTCCCATATAGCAGACGCCTTGCTCCGAATCTACCGGCCCTGAACCTTAGACCGGGGAATCGTTTTGAAGAATCTCCACTTCATAACCGTCCGGATCGGTCAAAAAAGCCATCTTTCTCCCAGTGGGAAAAGCCTCCCGCCAGTTACTGGGCCATACTTCGATGCCTTTTTTCTCCAACCCGTCGCAAAAGGAGATGATGTCATCCACCCCTATGCAGGTGTGCATGAGATCCTCGGGGACATTGACCTCGTAATCGGGTGAATAACAAAGCTCGAGAACGTGCTCATTTCCCGGCAATTCGAGAAAAGCTAGCCTGTTGCCCGCCGGCGACCGGTCGTTTCTCCTCGTGCAAACGTATCCCAGGTTATCGCAATACCATGCAATGGTTTGCTCGATATCGCTGACGCGAAAACGTGTGTGTAATAATTTTACCATCCATCTTTTTTGAGAAATTTCCCCATCCGGGCCAAGATCAATCGAGTTGTCTTGGAAAATCAGTTGGTTTGTTGTATGGCTCGGGTCGTGAGATCTTATTCCCGAAAGCTTGCCTGCTACATCACGGCAGCCGCCCTGCTGATTTGGATGATCGGTGGGGCACGAACCGGTTTCTTTCATACGACCGAAGATATTAGGAGAATCGAGCCCATCACCGAAATGGAATACACCGAGACAAGGGCCAAGTTTTCACCGGGAATTGAATTTCCAATCGTTGGAATTTTTTTGGGAGCATCCTTATGGCTCACCTCATTTCTACTTCGTAAACCTTCCCCTCCAATTACCCCCGAACGGCCATGAAACTCTTAACCTTCCCCTCATATCTCATCCTGATCGGAACCATGCTGGCAGCCGAACCGATATCCTTCGATTTTGCCGATCCCAAAGGCGTCAATACCATTAATTTTAATCTGGATGCCCAACTCGAGGCCATCAACGGGAACGCCAAAGGAGTGTCCGGCCGGGTTCAGTTCGATCCGGAAGCTCCCCACAAGACCACCGGAAACCTGGAAGTCGATACCGCCTCCATGCACGTCTCCAATCCCCTTATGAAGGAGCACCTCCACGGAAGTCAATGGATGGAGGTGAACAAGTATCCGAGAATTTCTTTTAAGGTCGCCAGCCTGAGCAATATCAGCACCCATGGGAATATCACCACCGCCGATGTTACCGGAGAATTGACCATAAAGGGAATTACCCGGGAAATTACCTCCAGCACTACCCTCACCTTCCTGCAAGGGAAGCTCAAGGCGCGGATGGGTCCGCGCGGTCCCGACGGAGACCTGTTGATCCTCAGGACAAAGTTTATCGTCAATCGCTCCGATTTCGAAATCAACGCCGGCAGAAATACGGAAAAGGTGGCGGAAGAAATTGAAATTTCCCTGAGCCTGGCCGGTCAGGCCCCCTATTGGACCGACTAGACTGCAAGTCCGTCAGGCCTGACAGGGAGAATAATTAACCCAGAAAAACCCTTGATTTTTTTGCAGAGAAGTAAACCCTTATGCGTTTTTCAGCATGAAGGCAACCATACGAACCCAGGGCAGGCAGTTCACCGTGACGGAAGGAGATATCCTCATGGTCAATCGATACCCTGAAAGCCAAGCCGGTTCCTCCGTAGAAATCAATGAGGTTCTCGCAGTCGGTGAAGGGGACGAAACCGTCTTCGGCAACCCGCTGGTGGAAGGGGCCCAAGTTTCAGCGACAGTTTTAGAGAACAAACGCGGAAAAAAGGTAATCGTCTATAAAAAGAAAAGGCGCAAAGGCTACGAACGAAAACGCGGCCATCGCCAGGAAATTTCCGTCATCAGAATAGAAACCATTTCATCCCCCTGACCATGGCTCATAAAAAAGGACAAGGCACCTCCAAGAACGGCCGCGACAGCAATCCCAAAATGCTGGGGGTCAAAAAATACAGCGGAGAATACGTCATTCCGGGTAATATTGTCATGCGTCAGCGAGGCACCAAGTACCGGCCGGGCAACAATATGGGCATGGGCCGCGACTTCACCTTATTTGCCCTGACCGAGGGCCGGGTGAAATTCGACAAGGCACACCGCAAAGTAAGTATCGTTCCCCACGCTTCCTGAAGGCACGTCGGGGTCCGGCTTGGGTCAAATTCGGGTTAAAGCCACACTTTCTTGCTTCCGTCGGTCCAGGAATCCCAGACCGCCTGGCTGAAGCGCATGTAACGCACCCCGCTCTCGAAATCCGTCAAGGTAACCGGTTTGCCCTCGCGAATTGAGTCGATGAAATCAGCTTCAACCCGCCAGCTTCCCTTGTCTTCTGCGGCAATATCCACCTGATCGTAGGCATCGGAGCCCCTCGCGCTGAAATACAGCTCCTGCTTTACCAGATCGAGGCAGAGAGCTCCTTTGGACCCCGACAGGCGCGCCTCGCTTCTAACTACCTCCGAGGCCAACCCGGAAAACTGATAGGTTGCTTTGAAACCTTGGGGATACCGGGCCAGAATACTGAGCGCCTCGGGGATCAATACGGTGGCGTATTCCCCCGTTTCCGAATCTATCCGGGCCCTTGTTCCAACGAGTCCATCGGCAATTACCCATTCCGGATCCGATTGAACCCATCTAAGAACCGCCTCGTGCATGATACCTGAAAACAATGTGTTTACCCCACTTTTTTGGAAATCCTGCCGCCAGGTATAAGGTCCTTCGGGATCGACAAAAACCCCGTTGCTGAATTCGACGAATATTTCATAGAGTTCCCCTAAATCTCCCGCTTCGATCATCCGTCTGATGGTCTTGTCAAATCCCAGGGAAAATGGGGAAGGCACGACTTGCGCCACCAACCGGGGCGATTTCAGGGAGGCGGCCAACATTGCTTCGGCCTCTTTCAGGTTGAGGGCCATTCGAGCCTCCGTGAGCACGTGTTTGCCCGCGTTCAGGCCGGCGATGGTAGCCGAGGCATGCAAATTGGGCCAGGTTCCGATCATGATGGCATCAATTTCCGGATCTGCGATCACTTCCCGCCAGTCGGATGCCGTGTTGGGTATGCCAAATTCTCGCGCCACTGTTCGAGAGGAGGCTTCCGACCTGTTACAAACCGTTTTGACTTCAACCCCGTCGATCTCCTGAAAACCGGGAAGGTGCCTCAGTTTGGTGTTGGCTCCAGCGCCAATCACGCCGATGCGAAGAATATCCGAATTAACCATGATGAACCGTAAGTCTTGTTTATTGAGGTTTTGTTTTCCTCAGCTTGAAAGGGAAATCGTTAGGTGGCCATACTGCATCATCCTCAAGGCAAATTTGGATAACTGCCGAGCCACTTTACCATGGGGCAGATTTCTTGAAGTTCCCGGTAAACCTCCTGGATCTTCCCGTCTTCAATATGACCGATTACATCGACGAAAAACCAGTACTCCCAGGCCTTCATCCGCGAGGGGCGCGATTCAATTTTCACCAGGTTGATATTGCGGTCACTGAAGGGTTGCAGGCATTTCTGCAGGGCTCCCGGCTTGTCCGGAATGGAGAGCACGAAACTGGTCTTGTCATTTCCCTCCCCAACGGGTCCCGGGCTATCGTACTCGCGGCCAATCACCAGAAAACGCGTCACATTTTTATTCATGTCCTGAATACTTTCACCTATGATGGGCAGGCCGAATTCCTTGGCCGCCTGAGCGCTGGCTATGGCGGCCGAACCCTCCTCTGTCGCGGCGATGCGCACCGCTTCCGAAGTGGAGGATGCCTCCACCCTTTCCGCCTGGGATGCATGACGCCTCAACCATCCCCTGCACTGGGCAATGGCCTGATCCTTGGAATAGACCCGCTCGACTTCTTCCAGGGGCGAATTCGAAATCAGGTTGAGGACAATCGGCAGATAAACTTGGGATACGATTTTCAGATCCGAACCAACCAGAATATCGAACGAGTGCAAGGACTGGAAAACCACCCCTTCGGCCGAGTTTTCAATGGGGATGACCCCGTAATCGACCTCTCCCTTGTCCACTTCCGCAAAAACATCGTTAATGGAAGCCATCGGCACGTATACCATGCTGTTCCCAAACTGTTTCAAAGCCGCTTCATGGGAGAAGGTGGCGGCCGGTCCCAAGTACGCGATTCTCACTGTCTGTTGCAAAGCGTAATTACCCGATATGATTTCCCTGTAAATCCCTTTCAACGCCTCCTCCCTAAGGGGTCCCTCGTTCAAACCCAGGACCTTGCGGAAGACCTGAGCCTCGCGCCTGGGATCGAAAACCGTCTTTCCCACGGCCAATTTCTGCTTGCCGATTTCCACCGCTATGCGAGTGCGTTCATTGATGAGCAGGATGATCTTCTCATCCAGTTCGTCGATACGCTTTCTATGTTCTTCCAAGCCCATGGGTTAATGGCAAATATCAGGCGGTAGGATCTTCCTTTAGATCCTCTGTTTGTCTTTTTTCCCGACGCAACAACTCTTCCATTTTGTATATCGGGCTTTCCTCGGGTTCCAAATTCAGTTCTTCCTGGCCCTCCTCGGTCCTGATTCGAGCCTGTCGGTTTTCCAGGTTGAATGCGTCATTCGATGGCAACCCCACGTCTGCGTCCCCCAATTGAACCGGCTCGTTGGCCTTGTTGATCCATTCGTCCAACTGTTCGGGGGAGAGCACATCGGTGCTGGGGAGATCGTCCAGCCCCCTCACCCCGGTGAATTCCAGAAACTTGTCCGTCGTCCCAAACTGCACCGGTCGTCCCGGCAATTCCGCCCGTCCCATGGCATATACCAATTCAAATTCGACGAGACGTTGCAATACACTATCCACCTTTACCCCTCGGATCGACTCCATTTCACTGCGGGTAACGGGCTGGCGATAGGCTATGATAGCCAAAGTTTCCAATGCGGCCTGACTGAGCCGCACCGGTTTGGCATCTTCCCGCAACAAACGCACCCAAAATCCGTATTCCGGTGTAATCACAACCCTGAATCCCCGGCTGGTCTCCTGTATCTGATAAGGCGAGGACGATTCCGCCAACCGGCTCTTGATTTTTTCCAATTCATCCCGAATCCGCGTGCCGGTGACCAGGGCCGGCACCTCATCGATCAATTCCGACGGAAACGAGGCCTCCGAAGCAGCCAAACCACCGGCCTCGAAATCGGGGGTCAAAGGACGGCCCATTTTTTCCGCCCGATCGTGAAAGCGGGAAAAAACCGATTGGATTTCCCTTATACTGAGCGGCTCCGAAGTGGAAAACAGTAACGCTTCCAAAACTTTTTTCAGGTCGAACTGGATAGAGACTTTCGACATAATTCCTGGAACCCTTACATGTTTCCTCTTTTGGGTTGTAGTTTAAAATAAAATTTTCGAAAGTGCCCGATTCCTAGCGAGAGGTGTATCGCAGGTCAAAGGCATTTCGAACCAAACCCCCAACTTACGTTGATCCCTACAGATTCAAGTCATAATCCACGCCAATTTTCCTCCGTTGTGGTCGATGGAGATCACCGCGCTCCCAATCGCTCCATGCTGCGAGCCGTCGGTTTCGAGGATGAGGATTTCGTGAAGCCTCAGATCGGAATCGCCTCCACTTGGAGCATGGTCACGCCATGCAATATGCACATCGACGGGTTAGCCAAGAGATCCTGTCGCGGCGCCGATGATGCTGGCGGCAAAGGAGTGGAGTTCAATACCATCACCGTGTCCGACGGCATATCCATGGGGACCAAGGGCATGCGTTATTCCCTGGTTTCGAGGGAAGTCATTGCCGATTCCATTGAAACCGTTGTAGCGGCCGAGGGCATGGACGGATTGGTGGCCATTGGCGGCTGCGATAAGAACATGCCTGCCTGCATGATGGCCATTGCGCGCCTCAACCGGCCCGCAGTTTTCGTTTACGGGGGCACCATCATGCCCGGAATCCACAAAGAGAGACCTGTCGATATTGTCAGCATATTTGAAGCGGTGGGAAGACACGCCCGCGGTGAAATCGATGACGCCGAACTCAAACAGATCGAAACCTGCGCCATTCCCGGCCCCGGTTCCTGCGGGGGTATGTACACGGCCAACACCATGGCTTCCGCCATCGAAGCCCTGGGAATGAGCCTGCCCGACAGCTCCGCCCAAGCGGCCATATCCGATGCCAAAAAGATGGATTGTTACGACGCCGGGGTAGCGGTGGTAAATCTGGTTCGGAAGGGGATAAAACCCCGCCATATCATGACGCGCAAGGCCTTTGAAAACGCCATCACAACCTGCATAGCCTTGGGAGGTTCCACCAATCTTGTCCTCCACCTCCTGGCCATGGCCCATGCCGCCGAAGTCGATTTGAGCATCGATGACTTCAGGGAAATCGGAGCGCGCGTGCCCTTGCTTTGCGACGTGAAACCGTTTGGCCCCCATACCATGTCGGAATTGGTCGCTATTGGCGGAATCCGCCCTTTGATGAAAACCTTGCTCGATCGGGGTCGGTTACACGGCGATTGCCTGACAGTATCGGGCCTCACTTTGGCAGAAACGCTTCGGGACGTCGCCCCCTACCCGGCAGGACAGGACATCGTGCGCGACTGGGGCAACCCTATAAAAAAGGAAAGCCATTTACGGATTCTCAAGGGCAATCTCGCCCCAACCGGAGCAGTGGGTAAGATTACGGGCAAGGAAGGTCTCTATTTCAAAGGGACGGCCAAAGTTTACGAAGGAGAGGAAGATGCCCTGCAAGGCATTCTGCGAGGGGATATTGAAAAGGGTAATATTGTGGTTATACGCAACGAGGGTCCCGTAGGCGGCCCGGGAATGCGGGAAATGCTCTCGCCCACTTCCGCGGTGGCCGGCCGGGGCCTCATTATGGATGTTGCTCTCATTACCGACGGACGCTTCTCAGGCGGAAGCCACGGTTTTGACGTCGGCCATATCACACCGGAAGCCGCCGTCGGAGGACCCATCGGGGTGGTCCGGGATGGCGATGTAATCGAGATTGACGCGGTCAAAAACACCATCCAACTCCTCATTCCGGATGAGGAACTGAAGAACAGATTGAGGAAATACAAACCATCCGGGTGCCCGGAAAGAAGAGGCGTTTTGGCCAAGTATGCGAAAACAGTTACTTCGGCATCGTTTGGAGCGGTTACGGACAAGGATCTCTAAATCCAAAAGCCTTCCCCAGATTTTTCCCCGGACAATCGTGAGTTGGTCCCGCTTTAAACAATATTACTATTACAGCGCTTCCATGGGATTCTCCCTGGATATCAGCCGGATGGATTTCGATGATGAATTTCTCATTGAAATGGAACCCAAAATCCAGGCTGCCTACCGGGCCATGGCCGATCTGGAAGGAGGGTCCACGGCCAATCCCGACGAAAATCGCATGGTGGGACACTACTGGCTGCGCGCGCCCGAACTTGCGCCTTCAGAGGAAATCACCCGTGAGATCAGCCAAACCCTACGTAAGATACACCATTTTGCGAACCGCGTTCATGCCGGGGAAATCGCGGGCCAATCCGGGACGTTCCAAAACCTGTTGATTGTCGGAATTGGCGGCTCCGCCCTGGGCCCTCAACTAGTGGGTAACGCATTGGGCCATCCCAAACGCGACCGTCTCGCAGTTCATTTCTTCGACAACACCGATCCGGACGGAATGGACCGCACCTTTTCGGAACTCGATGGGGAACTTGGTCGAACCCTATGCCTGATTATTTCCAAATCAGGCGGAACCGTGGAAACCCGCAATGGCATGCTGGAAGCCAAGCGCGCTTATGCAGGGGCCAACCTGGATTTTTCCCGGCATGCCCTGGCCATAACCGAAGGCGGTTCCAAGCTGGACCGACTGGCCGCGGCCGAAGGATGGGTGGAACGGTTCCCCTTATGGGACTGGGTCGGTGGCCGAACCAGCCAAACCTCCGCCGTGGGGCTCATTCCCGCCGCCCTTCAGGGAATCGATGTAGAGCGCCTTTTGGCCGGAGCCGCCAGCATGGATATCGCCACCCGCACTAACCACACACGGAAAAACCCGGCTGCTCTTCTGGCCCTCATGTGGTATTACGCAACCGAAGGGAAAGGGGCCAAGGACATGGTCATTCTGCCTTACAAAGACCGCCTGCAACTGTTTGCCAAATATTTGCAACAACTCCTGATGGAATCCCTGGGCAAAGAACTCGACTTGGAGGGCGCCACGGTTAACCAGGGAATAGCCGTCTACGGCAACAAAGGATCGACCGACCAGCACGCTTACCTGCAGCAATTACGCGATGGGGTCCATAACTTTTTCGTCACCTTCATTCAGGTTCTAAAGGATCGTCATCTCCCGGACTTGAAAGTCGAACCCGGTATTACCACGGGAGATTACCTCAACGGTTTTCTGCTGGGCACCCGCTCCGCCCTATACCGCAAACAGCGGCAATCCATAACTATTGCCATTGACGAAATCAGCCCGTTTTCGGTCGGCCTTCTCATCGCGCTCTACGAACGAGCCGTGGGATTTTATGCCTCCCTCATTAATATCAACGCTTACCACCAACCTGGCGTTGAAGCGAGCAAGCAGGCCGCTTCCCAAATTCTTGAATTGCAAAAAAAGGTGGTGCAATTCCTGACCGCCCACCCCGAATCGGACCACTCTGCCGAAGAGGTGGCGTTGGGATTGGGTTGCCAGGACGATACCGAAACGGTTTTTAAATTGCTCGAACACCTCGCGGCCAATCCTTCCCGGCGCATTTCCAGCCAGGGGACCGGGCTTGAGGCCAGATTCGCCGCCGGCTGATCCGCATGCACCGCAAATTCATCCCCCCCCTTGTCGCCCTTTTGACCCTGGCCTGTTCGGGAGCCCTTTACTTCACCATGAGGAACAAAATGCGGGATATCGAAAAAAACCTGTTTCTTTCCCGAAACGCCTTGCAGGAAAAAATATTGGAGGCGGTGGAATTGGAATCCCGAATCGTCACCGCCCGGGAAGAAAACGTTCTTCAACAGCGTTTGGCCGAGGAAGAAGCTGCCAAGGCCTCGAACTTCAAGCAGCGGATCGATTCGTTGTCAGATAAGATTGAGCGAGCTGGATCAGCGCAAAATTCCCACAATGAGGAAATCCGGCAACTGGGGGTGAGCAACCGCAAACTCAGGCTCCAAATCAATGCCTTGCAGGCCAATGCATCCCCACCCGATTGGCAGGAAAGACTGGCCCGGCTTCAATCACGGGTTCTCGAACTGGAAGCGGAAAATACCTCCCTGAAAAAAAGTCCCCCAAAGGTGTCCTTATCCGGCAAAGACTTTTCTCAAACCCGTCCTTCCAACCCGGCCACCCATCTCCTGACCCGGTTCGCCCAACCTGTCGGGGAAATTATCCGGGTTGGCCCGGGCAGCTCCTTCGTAGTCCTGGACTACGGACGGGCCAAGGGGGCCAGGGAAGGTCAAAACCTGGTCCTGACTCGCGATCAAACCGCTGTGGGCCTGGTCCACCTTACCCATATCACCGAAGATTTCAGTATTGCCCAAATCCTTAATTCGACCAATACTGGGGATAATCTGAATGTCCCCGGCATTCATGCAGGCGATATGGCTCATATCCATTAACCCAGAAAACCGATGAAAATTATTCGAATCCTCCTTGCATTTTCCATGGTTGCTTCAGGAATTTTGCTCTTCGCCGGTTGCGGGGAAAAAAGTCCCTACGATACTTCCATTCCATGGAGCAGGCCGGCCAATTGGGAGCAGCAACTCCCTGGGGTGGGCAATCCCGGCACCTGATATTTCTATTCGACATCCTCCCCCGGCATGGACGAACCCATGGAAAGCGGATCACCGTTGTCCGCCGGGCTTTACGTGGTGGCCACTCCCATAGGGAACTTGGCCGATCTTTCCTTACGAGCCCTCGATGTGCTGAGATCCTGCAACGCCATCGCCTGTGAAGATAAGAGAATCAGTTCCCGGCTCCTCCACCGCTACGGCATCGAGAAAAACCTCATCCCCTATCACGAGCACAACGAGCACAGGCAAGCGCGCATTCTTGCTGATAGAATCGAAAGAGGACAGGCCATCGCCCTCATTTCAGACGCCGGCACCCCAACAGTGAGCGACCCGGGGTTCCGCCTCGTTCGGGAGTGTAAAAGGCGAGATCTTCCCGTATCTCCCATTCCCGGCCCTTCCGCATCCTTGTCCGCCCTGTCCGCTTCGGGCCTCCCAAGCAACGCGTTCACTTTTGTCGGGTTTTTGCCGCCCAAAGCGGCCGCTCGACGGCGGTTTTTGGAAAATCACCTCGATTCCGAACAAACCCAAATTTTGTTCGAAGCCACTCACCGCATTAAAAAGCTTCTCTCGGAAGTGTCTGAAATCATGGGACCCGACCGCGTGCTCTGCGTGGCCCGAGAATTGACCAAGTTGCACGAGACCATTCTCACCGGCCCGGCCGCACAAGTGGAGGAGCGGGTAGCCCGAGGTTCCCGCAAGGGCGAATTTGTCGTCATCATTGCCCCGGCAAGCTTCGTTTTGTAGCGCCTATGAGCCCCCTTACCCCTACCCGCGTCGCCGGCGCAATCGATATCGGCAGCAATACCATTAAAATGCTGGTCCTTCAAAAAAAGGGGAATTCCCTAAAGGTACTGGCCGAGCAAACCTGCGAGACCCGGATCGGAACCGGCATCGGTAAAGCAAAACCGGTTCTTCGGAAGCAGAATATGGATCGGGCCGCCAAGGTGGTAAACTTTCTCTTCCGGAAAATGGTCGCCTTCAACCCCGCGTTCATCCGCATCGTGGCTACCAGCGCCGTGCGCGAAGCCCGCAATCGGGATGAGTTTATCGGGCTCATCCGCGATATCACCGGTACAACGTTGGAAGTGATTTCCGGGGACAGAGAGGCAGATCTTATCGCCAAAGGCATTTTGACCGATCCCAATCTAAAGGGGCAAAAGGAGATTGTCATCTTCGATCTGGGTGGGGGAAGCGTGGAGTGCATTCATATCCTTGAGGGACAAGTCCGTTTGGCCCAGAGCCTTCCCCTGGGTGGGGTTCGGATAATGGAATCCTTTTTAACAGACGCCAGTTCTCCCCTATCCGACTCGGAAGCGAATCTGGTAGAAAAGGAAGTCATGCAACGGGTAAGTGACCTGCCACTCGCACTGGCCCATAAGGAAACGGTCCTCGGTGTAGGCACGGGGGGAACCATCTCCACGGCGCGGGCAATTTTGGCCGGACGAACGGGTCGTACACTGGAAGAATCCAGCCCTTACATGACCCTTGAAGGCTTAAGGTCCGTCTTTCAGGAGGTGCGCCGATATCACCTGGACCGGCGCCTGCGCATCCCCAGCATGCCTCCCAATCGGGCAGATGTTTTTCCCGTCTCTCTGCTAATACTGATCGTCCTGGGGCAATGGGCCGGGGTAAAAAAAATTTTTCATACCTTTCACAATCTCCGCTTCGGCCTCGCCGCCGAACTTCTGAGCCCGACTTCCCCAGCCGCGATCACGAACGAGGAATGAACATACGCGAAGAATATAGCCATGAATGAGCACACATCTTCATGTCTATTAAACACAGAGAATCATAAGATGAGTAATCCTGCGGCAATTCACTCGGTCTGAATAAAGCGGATTGCCCGCTTGTAATCAGTGCCCATCCGCGGTCTATCCCTAATTCCTAATTCGTGTCTCACCGGTTGACCTGCATGAGAAACTCCGCATTGGTGGCTGTCTTTTTCATGCGGGCAATCAACATTTCCATGGCCTCCGTTCCGGGCACGCCCTTCATGGCCCTCCGCAATGCATATATCCGGGGCATCTCATCACGGTGGTAGAGCAATTCCTCCTTCCGGGTTCCACTTCTTTCCAGGTTGATAGAGGGGAAAATGCGCTTATCGGAAAGGGCGCGATCGAGGTGTAATTCCATGTTTCCAGTGCCTTTGAATTCTTCAAAAACCACCTCGTCCATTTTGCTTCCCGTTTCAATGAGGGCCGTTCCCATGATGGTAAGGCTGCCCCCGCCTTCAATGTTCCGGGCCGAACCGAAAAACCGTTTTGGTTTTTGCAGGGCGCCCGCCTCTACCCCACCGGAAAGTATCTTGCCGGTATTGGGCATGGTGGTGTTGTAACCCCGGGCCAGGCGGGTTATGGAATCGAGCAGTATGATGACATCCTTGCCCACTTCCACCATGCGCCTGGCCTTTTCGATTACCATCTCGGCAACGTGAACGTGGTTATCAGCCGCTTCATCGAAGGTCGATGCTATGACCTCGCCCTTCACCATTCGACGGAAATCCGTTACTTCTTCCGGCCGTTCGTCGATGAGTAAAACGATGAGATCCGCCTCCGGACTGTTTTGCTCCAGAGAATTGGCTATGCCTTGGAGCAGCACCGTTTTACCCGTTCGCGGCGGCGCCACGATCAACCCGCGTTGGCCGAATCCAATCGGTGTTAGCGCGTCGATCACCCGCATTGAGACATCGTGATTTCTCAGGTCTTGGACGGGTGTTTCCAGGAGGATCCGCTCCGTCGGATAGTAGGGAATGAGATCCTCGAAAGGGGTGACATTTTTCACCTCCTCCAAGGGTAACCCGGAAGCAGTGGTCATGTTCACCACGTAGGCGCAACCATTTCCCATCTGAGGAAGCACCTGGATATCCACCATGTGCCCAGACTGAAGACCGTATTTTTCGACCAAACATTGGGGCACGAAAAAGTCTTCCGCCCGGGGAACGTAGTTGTTGTGTTCGTGTACGACCCAGGCCCCGTCATCTTCGGTAACCCAAAGCAGTCCGCTATCGAGAATAGGCCGTTTTTGCTCTGCCGCAACCTGGATGAGCTTTTGAAGAAGGATGCGCCGATTGGGCGCCGTGCTGAACTTGACCCCCATGGCTTCGACCTCCCCGACCAATTCGAGAAGCGGCATACCGTAATAACGGTTGAGCCGTATCGGCGTTCCTCCGCCATCGTATTCCCCGGCCCGGACTTTCAATTGGTCGACGTCCTTAAGGACGGGATCTTCCAATAATCTCCCCAACGAAGGCAGAACGATGGAATCGACCACTTTCCTCCTCTTTTTGGGCGGTCTCTTCTTTTTTGCCTGATGTGGCGGATGCTTTCTTCTGGGTGGTTTCTGACCGGGATGCGGCTTTTTGGGCCGCTTTTTAAAAGTTCCTTTAGGTCCGTCGCTACGGCGGTGGTGCGGGTGCTTATGGGATATTCCACCAGGCTGCTTGGACCGGGGCTTTGCACCGTCGCCGGCCGCCGCATCCATTTTGTCCGCAGGTTCCTTCGGAGCCGTTTCCTTGGAGGAGGATTCCACCGCGGAATCGGGGCGTTTTGGAGAAGGCCTGGGTTGGGGATGAACCGTTTCCGTCCCCACCTCCGGCAGGGGTAGCGTGTCTTGCATGGAAGGATTTTGGCTGGACATGACAGGTGACCCGCATGGGGCCGTTTGAACCAAGGTTATGGTCGGATTGTTAGAATTGGAATAAATCGAATCGGCTTACTGGGCCGAATCCAAAAATCGGTTCTGAGGAATATGCCCGTAATCAGGCTTGGGCGGATTGGAGTTGGCGATAGAGATGCATCACCTGCATTTTGAGAAACTCGATGGAACCGTCGTTTAAAATTACGAAATTTGCCCTGGATGCTTTGCGTGCTTGTGGAAGCTGCTTGGAATTCCGCGCTGCCACGACTTCCGGACTAAATCCGCGATTTTTCAGCCGATCGACCCTTAATGAGTAATTCGAAATAACGGTTATGGAATATTCCACCTCTTTTTCAAGGTTTTTTTCAAATAGTAGAGGAATTTCCACCACCCAGAGGGCCTGAGGATCCTGTTTAATGAGGTTTTGACGGATTTTATTTACCCTGGGATGGAGTTCCCCTTCCAGCCAAGCCAGTTTCTCCGAACTGGTAAAAGCTATTTTTCCCAGCTTTTTGCGTATCACACCGCCATCCGCGTCGAAGACTTCCGGCCCGAATTTTTGTCTCAAGGCCTCCTTGAACGCCTCATCGGAGGCGTAAATTTCCGCCACGAATTGGTCGGAATCGATCGTCTTGGCCCCGAGTTGGTTGAAAAATTCCAACACGGTCGATTTCCCGCTTCCAAAATTGCCGGTTAATCCAACAACCATGGCAAAATCCTGACGCGGAGTTTTTCTTGGGTCCAGCCACTTCTGGGCAGAGCTTACCGCTGGTGGGACAGTTCATCGGCACGAACCCCCTGCCGGCATCCGCCATGGGGTCAGTCCTGGAGGGGTTGTTGCCCAAATCGTTCTTTTTTGGAAATATAGAATGAAGAATCACGACGTAAAGCCGCTCCTACGATTTTAACAATTGGAGGTTTGTAGGAGCGGGTTTATCCCGCGATTGCTCTGGAATGCCATATCTTTCGTTGAACCTGATCGGCGCGGCAAGGATGCCGCTGCCCTACCGCATGCAGCCGGGTATATTTGGTAGGGCAAGAGCATCCTTGCTCT
>JAJDZZ010000018.1 GCA_022824405.1 Opitutales bacterium | reverse complement strand
AGTTGTCTCGATCAACCGGAATCTCTCCAGGAGGGGGGAAGCTTCGGCCTCCGGCCTTCGCTTCCCCCCTCCCGATTTTCCCTCTCAGGTGGGTCAATTTTAAACCGCCCATAGTGGGTCAGTTTTAAACCGCCCTTTTTAGCCTGGTAATGTGGGTTGCAGAATCGAGGAGAAACAAGTGAAAATACTTCCTAAACCCCCCTTAACTAAGCGCCATTCGCGTTTGACCCCATTTTACTTTACTTCGAGGAGCAGCACACCGTTTGGGTTCAACTTAAAGTCGGATCCCATTGCTCGACCGGTCAGCATGTCCGTTGCGGCCGCCGCCTCTCCATTTTTCATTTGGATGTCAAGCTCCGCCGTATGCTTGCCAAGATTAAGGATATTCAGCAGTAAGCTTCTATCCGGACCTCTTGCGACTCTCCAGGTGCAGCCTTTGTAATCCGTGCCATTGTCTTCGGTGAGAACGAGTTCGGGCAGGCTCGTCTCTATTAGCTCCAAAGCCTTCGCTTTCGTTTCCTTCGGGGAAGCCTGCTTTCCCATTACGACGAGCTTTCCATTTCCACTTCTCAGGCCTTCGCTGCGTTTCCGCCCGTATTCGTTTTTAGCCAGACTGGAAAGGTTGTCCATCAACACCGTGCCGCCGTTGTCCAGGTAACTTTGCAGGGTATCGAATTCCGCATCGGTTACGTATTCCGTTTTGTAAACGACGATTACATCCCAGTTGCTTGCGTCCTGCTTCTCGATGATCTTTTCGGTGGCGAAGCCGAGGGGGAACCCCTCGAAAAACAACTGCTCATAGATCTCGAACAGATCCGTCATATGGCGGCGCTTGTTGATGGCCGATGTCTCTGAGTAAAACAGGCGAACCGGGCGGCGTTGCTTGCGGATTGCCATCACCTCCTCGGAGAAACTGTTCAAGTCGTACATGACCTGGGTCACTTCATTGACGACGTGCGGCTGTTGATTGGCAGATGCGGCATAGGACCCGGCCAGGGCCGGATCGAAGAAATTCAATTCGCCTTCCATTCGGTCTTCCGGGGAACCATCCGGGTCCCGCGCCCACCACCAGGCGAGATTGGCATCCATGCCTTGAATCGTGGCCAACCAGTATACATTTCGCACGTATTCCTCCGGCATATCCAACTCCCGCACCCAGGATGCGGAGAGAAAATGATTCTCCGAATTGAAGTGGATCTTGTTGGGCGCCACGGATTCCAGGAAGTCGTAGGTCATGCTCAGCTCTTCCCAGAAATAGGCGTAGTGTTCTTCCCATGGATCCGGCTCGGCGCGGTTCAGGTTTCTGATCCATTGCGTTTTGGCATCGTCACCGATCATGGATGTGAGTTCCGTCAGCGCTTCCACATCGATGCCATGGGACCGGTAGTTTTCGGAAAAGAGACTGGGTTGCAGTTTGATGCTCGTATCCGCATCCGGATTTCCCTTCCGCAACTCCTCTTGAATGTAGGTGAACCAATCCGTCCCACGCTGCATATTGTAGCGACACCAGTCATACCACATGGGTTTACCCCGGTAGGAACGTGAAATCGGAAACGGATAGGTGATGGAATCGAAGTCGGCAAAGGAGGTTTCCCAGTTCTCGTTCAGCTTCTCGATCCTGCCGCCATAGGTTTCCTTTAACCAGGCCTTGAAATTGGCATGGGTGTAGGAGGAAACTGAATTCATTTCCAGGAAGTGCTGGGTCCAGTGCTCTTCCGCAGCAAACCAGTGAGGCTCGTTGGAAAGAATGTAACCCAGTTGGGTGACTTTCTTGCCTTGGGTAAGTTCGCCGGCCTTACGGGCAATTTTCCCCCAGACATCGCGCACCAGGGGATTGTCGATGTCGAAACCGGTGAAGAGGCTGCGCCCTTTATTGGCCTCTGGCTCTTTTTCCAACACCCAATCGGGGATACCACCGTTCCAGAACAGAAGGAACCCCACATTGGTATCGGAAATGCCGATGATCTCCCTCAAGAGATCCTCATCCCAGGAGTCGTCTTCTTTCAGCAGGAAGGAGTTGATGGCTCTGTCATGGTCAACGGGGTACAAGTTTTCACCACCATGAAAAATCGCTCCCAGGTGATCGTTGTATACTTGGTTATCGGTGAGCGGGCGCCCCACCGACTTGGAGAAGTAGTCATAGAGGAAAATGGGCTTCCCATTGCTCAACAATACGTCTTCAGCAACCTCGATGTTTTGCCAATCAACCTTATTGACCGGGCGCCGCACGATCTCACCGCTCAAGACGGCTTCGAGGGTGGCGATTCCCTTGTCCAGGATTTCGATGACCTTTTTGCGCTCAAAATCCGGTAGCTCAGCGGCCAGTTTCTCCTTTTGGCTTTTGAAGGGTTCGCGATAGACGCCAAACAGGTATTCATTTGCCTCTGTGTTTTTCTCGTCCCAATCGGCGAATTTCAGAAATTCCCGGGCAAACCACATCACCGTTTCTTCCCGGGTAACGTCGATGGATTGAGAATGGGCTGTATCCATCAATGTTTTGAGCAAATCCATTTTGACCAACGCCTGTGCTTCGAGCCCTGCAGAACTGCCGGACGATCCCACGACCCCGGATTTCAAACGAAAGGTCTCATCGAAGCGCGGCATGTCGGCTTCATGCCATTCCTTGCCCTCCTGGCGGATATGAAACCACTTGGGCTCGGTGTGGGAACGGCTCCATCGCTCGAGTTGCTCGACCATGGATTCAACCTTCTCGGGGTGCTGACTACTGAGGTCGTTTGTTTCGCCGATGTCTTCGTCGAGGTTGAATAGTTTCCACGGCCCCTGGTAAAGGCGGTGAACCTTCCACCGGTCGATGCGCCCACCCACGTCATGGAATCCCTTGCGATGCCGTAGCGCGTAGATCATTTCGCCCGGTCGGGCATCCTGACCAGATTGCAGGGCCGGCCAAATGTTCTTTCCACTGAGGATTTTGTCCTCAGAGATTTCCACCCGCGCCAGGGCGGAAAATGTCGGGTATAAATCCAACGCTGTGATGGAATGCCGGTAGACTTGGCCAGCCTCCAACCGGGCGGGATAATGAAAAAACATGGGCACGCGGATCCCGCCTTCCGCCGTGCTTCCCTTCCCTTCGAGAAGCGGGCCATTGTCGGCGCCCAGCGATTCCTTTCCGCCGTTGTCGCTGAAGAAAGCAATCAGGGTGTTTTCGTAAGCGCCGGTCTCTTCGAGGGCCTCCACCAAACGCCCCACACCGCGATCCACCGCATGTACCATGGCCGCATAAATGCGGCGCTTTTGGTCCGCAATATGTGAATACAAGGCCAGATCCTCCTCCTTGGCTTCAAGTGGGGAATGGGGGGCGTTATAGGCCAGATAGAGGAAAAACGGCTTATCCTGTCGGTCTGCCAGATGAACAAAGTTCACTGCTTCGCGCGATAGCGCATCGGTGATGTACTCGGTCTCATCGACCTGCTCACCATTGTGCTCCAATGGGATCAGGTATTCGTTGATCGGCCCATCTCCCGCTGCCAGGCGCCGCTTATAGGCGGGCATGAATTGGCTGGGGAAATAACGATGCCCTCCTCCGAGGAATCCATAATACTCATCGAACCCGCGGTTGTTGGGATGATAGGGCGCGGTCATTCCCATATGCCATTTTCCGATCGCTCCCGTGAAGTATCCGGCATCCTGAAGCTCGTTGCTGATCAGTTTCTCGGATTCGGGAATGCCATGCTTATAATATTCTTCCGGGCCATCACTACTGATGGGCAAATTAAACGGTCCGCCAAACTGATGGGAATACCTCCCAGCCATCAGACTCATGCGACTCGGTCCGCAAAAGGGATGGGCCACATAGCCCGAGGTAAGGATCATACCACCATGAGCCAGTCGATCCAGATGAGGCGTCCGGATATCCTCGGAGTTATTGAACCCTACGTCGGCGTATCCCAGGTCATCACACAGGATGATGATGAAATTAGGCCGGTCCTCGGCAAAGGCAACCGCGGTCAACACGGTCGACTGTATCAAAACCGTACAAAGAAGTCGTTTCATCAGAAGTAGGGTTTCAAATTTCAGGGGGGAGGTTGCCCTGCCAACCGGCACGAAACTGCGCTAACAATTTCTCCACCAAGGCCGGTTCATCCGCCGCAATGTTCAACGTTTCTTTTGGATCTTGGAGATGGTCGTATAACTCCACATCGATCGGGTCGGCTTCCGGTGAGCGCATATCCTGCCAAACAACCAGACGATAGCGATCGGTGCGCATGGCATAGCCCATGAGGTGATTCTCGAAGAGGTCCCGGTCCCACCTGTCACCTTGTTGCTTTTGGATCCGCGCCTCGACCTCTGCCATGAGGGGACCAAAGAAGGTCTCGTGCATACTGGGAGATAGAGGGTTGGCGGCCCATTCGCGCTGAGCGGGATTGGGAAATTGACTGAATGCGGCACGTTTCCATGGCTGGTCCGGGTTATTTAACAGGGGCGCAAAACTCGTTCCCTCCAGGTGTTCCGGCTCTTCCAAACCGGCGAGATCACATAAGGTCGGATAAAGGTCCACCAGTTCCACCAGCGCCTTGGTGTGAGATCCTCGGCTGGATTCGGCCATGTCCGGGGTCCACACCACCAGGGGCACCCGGGCTGAGATTTCGTAATTTGTCGCCTTTCCCCAGATACCCATTTCCCCCAGATGCCAGCCATGATCCCCCCACAGCATGATGATGGTATTATCCCTGACACCTGCTACTTCCAGGGCGGCAATGACGCGGCCAACTTGCGCGTCGATATAACTCACGCATGCGAGGTAGGCGTGCATGAGCTTGCGGGAGAGTTCTTCGTCGAACCCACCCGTTTTAGGGATGCCATGACGGACGCGCATTTCAAACGAGGCATGCAGGCCCATCTCGACACCGTTTTTGGGCGGATCGATGAACGTCGCCAGTGGGATATCGGCCTCATTGTAATAATCCCAATACTTTTGAGGCGCGATAAAATCGAGGTGCGGTTTGTAAAAGCCGAGCCCAAGGAAGAAGGGTTTGTCTGCAGCCACCAGTTCCTGCAGGGTAGCGATGGCTACGTCGGTGTTGTAGCCGTCGCGGTAGGTTTGGTCGGGCACATCTGCCGCCTCGTAGGCCGGACCTTGAATGATGCCCTTCCCCTTGACGCGTTTTGCTCCATACTTTGCTTCCAATGCGACCCTGTTGCGCCGTAGCGTTTCCCGATTCTCAGGAAGTGCGAAGTTAACGGGCTGGGGAAGATCAATCGTGGCTGGTTGCCGACTCCACGAATATTCATTGTCGGAAAACGCTTGATTATGATAAATCTTACCCACCTGTACCGCCTCGTAGCCATTGGCGATGAAGTGCTGGGACAGGGTCACGAGGTCGGGATTGGCATCGCGAAAGAAGGTGTAGTTTTCAATGATTCCGATGGTGTCGGGACGAGCCCCCGTCATCAGGCTGGCACGCGAAGGGCTGCAAATCGCTTCCTGGCAATAGGCGCGGTCAAACACCATGCCTTGCTCCGCCAAAGCATCTATGTTGGGTGATCTGGCTATGGGTGACCCATAGCAACCCAATTCGGGACGCAGATCATCGATGGCGAGGAACAGGACGTTGCGGCGGTCATCGGCCAAGAGGCTTACCGGCGCGAGGGCCAGGCTGATGCTCAGGAGGGTTAATAAAAACGGTTTCATGGTTTATCCTTCCAAATTACTGGTAGAAAGACCGTCATTTCAGCTTCTCCCCGATTGCTCCACGTGAAATAGGGAACAAATTGGGCACGATGGGGAGTGAACTGAGGGTTCTTAAGTTCGTGGTACATGCCCGGTGTACGATTTTTCCGGAGAAGTATTTCGCCATGAACGGTGGTGATACCGCCAAGAAAGGCGGGCTGCTTCTCCGAAATCAGCTCCGCATCACTGGCAAGATAAACATCCGTGATTCCGGCATCTTTCGGCAAGTCCGGTGATTCCATGCAGTAAACGATCGGTCCCCGTTTGATGGCGACCTGGTTGCGGACCTCCTCAATGCGCGGATGGCCCTCGATCAGTTTAATGTCCATCGGCAGCATCAGATCAATCGTATCGCCTGACTGCCAAACACGTTCGATCCTGGCAAACTCGCCAGGAACGACGTCGACACTGACATTCTCACCGTTAACTTTCAAACTGCTGCCACTTGCCCACTCGGGGATGCGGAGAAGAACCTCAAACGGATCGCTCTTACACGACTCGATGGTGATCGTTACCGGTCCATCCCAGGGGTAATCTGTCTCCTGTCGCAGCTCGATAGACGATCCGTCGAGCAAGGTTGTGGACAATCGGTTAGCGCCGTAAAGGTTTACGGAAAGGCCGGTTGCGGACAGGCTGTAGGCCCAGCCGGAAACCTTTGCCACGGTCCGCACCACGTTGGGCGGGCAGCAAAAGCAATGGAGGTAGGGTTCCCGGTCGGGCGACTCCGTATTCATAACCGAATAGTCGCGAGCGCCGGCTATCTTTCTGAGCGGATTGGCGTAATAGTATTTCTGTCCACAGAGACTGATGCCTGAGAGGCAGCTATTGTGCAGGACGAGTTCCATGATGTCGGCGTATTTCGACTCACCCTTCACCCCCAACATGCGGTGACTGAACATGGCATTACAAATGTTGGCACAGGTCTCGTTGTAGGCGGTCATGTTCGGCATCATGTACTCGTCGATAAAGCCTTCCTCGATCAGGTCGCGGCGGGATGAAGCGCCGTAGTGGGTCTGCCCCACCGCGCCCGTAACATACATCTTCTTTTGCGTAACGTTTTCCCAAAGCCGATCGAGCGCGTCGATGAGGGCCTGTTCTCCGGTCTCCGAAAATACATCGGCAGCGCCGGCATAGAAATAGAGCGCAAGCACGGCATGACCAACCGCCTCGGTCTCTTCGCGTAGGGCTACTCGCTCCTGTACCATATCACCGATGGGATAACCTTCGGTGGTGGAGTCGTGCACCATCTCGGATTGACCGCGGTTGTCGATGAAGATCTCGGCAAGCTTCAGGTAACGCTTGTCCTTCACCGTGCGGTATAACTCCACCAGCCCCATGATCTGGGTCTGGTTAAAGCCAAATCGCTTTCGTTCGGGTGGGCATGGATTGAAGAGCTCGCAGAGCAAGTTGGCATTCTTGACCGCGATATCGAGAAAGTTGGTCTTCCCCGTCATGCGATGATGGATACAAGCCGCGGTATAGAGGTGACCGCAGTTGTACATCTCGTGATACTTGCGGTTGGAAAAGCGAGGGATGCGATTGATCCGAATGTAGGCGTGGAGATAGCCGTCTTCCTCCTGGGCCTGGGCTACGATTTCCAGAATCTCGTCCAGATCGTCGAGGATGGCCCGATCGCCGTTCAGTGCATAGCAGTAACAACAGGCTTCCATCCATTTGAAGAAGTCTGCGTCGTGCCAATATTCCCCCCGGTGTTCGCCTTCCATCAGCCCTGCCGCGATTTTGAAATTATTCAGACCGTAGCCGATGTCCCCCTTCAGCAGGGAACCCATGTAAGGCGCCATAACCTCTTGGCAGAGTTTGGTTTTTTCGGCCCAGAAACCATCCGTCCATTTGCAATCACCGAACCCGATGGAGCGAAGTCTGACGTGCGGACTCTCGGAGGTATTTACCTCAGTCTTTGCATGATTACTTGAGGCAGACATGGTCTGGGACAGGTTTAGCCCGCATGTCTCATCAAAATTCGTGACGAGCGTTTGAAGGCCGAGTGCTGGTGGGGGTTTCGTGCAGATTCGGGGGTGAAGCCGGGTTGACACCCTGCAAAGTCCCGAATCCAGGGAAACCCGCTCCAGTGCCGGGATTCGGGCGCGCAGTAGAAAATTTGGTGAAACATGCGGGTTAGCTACGGGCGAGTTTCTCCTGAATTTCCTCGATACTCAGGCCCTTCGTTTCCTTGAGGGTAAAGAAGAGGATGATGAGGCCTACAGAAACCACGGCAGCATAGGAAAGGAAAATGGTGCTCATGCCCATATTCTCCAATTGCCAGGGAAAGAATTGTTGAACGACGTAATTTGTCAAACTGGTAACTATGGTGAAAAAAGGAATGGCCAGACCACGCACTGATATGGGAAAGATCTCTGAGAACAAGACCCACATGACCGGACCGACTGTCATCTGAAATGCGCTGATGAAACTGAGAATGCCAATGAGCACGAAGGCCGCATTCATGGTAATGGCTTTCTGCAGGAGGGCCCCCTGATGCTCCAGCGCTTCCGCCTCTCCCAACGCCTCCCGCAGCGCCTTCTTGAAGGCGACATCGTTCTCATACGCCAGTCCGGTCAAGGGCTCCAAACGTTCGGGATTCGGAATATACTGCAATTCTGCGATGTCCTCCGAAGTCAATGTATAGCGCGCCTGCTTGAATTCATAGGAACACCACCCGTGGCTGATGACGATCCAGACCATTCCCCCGATGATCATCGGACGCCGGCCGATTTTATCCACCAATAGAAGGCCGATTATAGTGGATACCAAACTGACCAGACCAATCCAGAGCGCTTGGGCAAAAGCGGCATCCGTTCCGCCACCGAGCTGTTTAAACACCGTCTGGGCGTAAAACAGGATGGCATTTATTCCTGTAGATTGCTGCGCGATCGCGATAGTGAGCGCGATGATGAAGATAAGCCGCATACGTCTCCCGAAAATTTCCTTCAACTGCGATCCGATGCCGTGGCTTTGGGGGTTCTTGCGCAGGCTCTCCCGCATTTCCTTCATGTGGTGCGCAATGTCCTTCTCCGGTAGAATCTTCTGCAGTGTTCGCTCAGCGTCATCCGGTCGATTGCGATACATCAGCCAGGAAGGACTTTCCGGGATTGAAATGAGAAGGAAAACCCAGAGCAGAGCGAATGGAATTTCAGATCCCAGCATCCAGCGCCAAGTGTGATGATCGATTCCCAGGGAAGCAACCCATCCGGCCTCGAGACCGGCCCAGTGGTTGATAAGGTAGTTGACGAAGTAGGCACCCGAAAGTCCGACAACGATATTTATCTGGGTCATTGAAACCAGCTTGCCGCGCCATTTCCGGGGAGCGACTTCACCGATATACATGGAAGCCAGCGCGATCGAGCTGAAGGCCAAGCCTCCAAGAAAACGCGCTCCCCAAAGAAATTCATAACTCGGGGCAAAGGCAGACCCCATAGCAGATACCAGGTATAGAATGGCAACCAGCATGACCGTCTTCTTGCGCCCGAATCTGTTGCAAATGAACCCTACAAATGGCAGCGCAGCCAGCACACCCAAGGCGGGAGCGCTCACGACATTCCCCAATTGAAGGGCCGTTAGAGAAAACTCCTGGGTGAGAAAATCCACCGTTCCGGCAATCAGGGCCGCATCCAGTCCAAAGAGGAATCCTCCCAACGCAACGACGGTTGCATAGAAAAATGCGTTCCTATGTTGTAAATCCATGGCCTTGGCTCGGGTTTTTTGTCCTACCTGAACTACCGGTACATATCCATACGATCAATATCCAGTTTTTCGTATTTTCTTTGGAGCAGCCAACGGGGCCGTTCCAATTCCAACTCCCAGGCAAAGATTTGCTTGAACATGGTTTTTACCCGCTCGGGATGCTCCATGGCCAGGTTGTCTTGCTCGGCAATGTCATCCGGCAAATAATATAGCTCAGCCGGACGGTCGGGGAACCGCAGCAATTTCCAGTCTCCATCCCGCATTACGGCGCGGGTTTCCTTTTTCCAGAAGAGGACCTGATGCGGTCGTCCTTCGACATCCCCCCGCACATAGGGCATGATATTCACTCCATCCAATTTCATCGATGCATCAGCCATTCCACCTGCCGCTTCGTATAAGGTCGGCAACAAGTCCAGGGTGCTGATCGGCAAATCGTAGTCTGCTCCGGCAGGCAACCGCCCAGGCCAGCGCATGATGAACGGCACTCGAATTCCTCCTTCCAGGTGGTTCGACTTGGTTCCACTCAAAGGAAAGTTTACTGAAGCATTCCTGTCGGAGGGGCCTCCATTGTCATTGGTGAAAACCACGATGGTGTTCTCCTCCAAACCGAGCTCCGCCAGAGCCGTCAAAATTCCCCCGCAAGCGCGGTCGAGAGAGAGTGTCATGGCGGCGAGTTCCTTGCGGGTGCCATCTAGTTCCGGGAACTGATTGAGATCTTCCTCCCTGGCATGCATCGGGGTATGCACCGCATTGAAGGATACAAAAGCAAAGAACAGGCCACCTTTGTTTCTTTTGATGAAATCGACCGTCTCATCAGCCAGGACATCTGTAAGGTAACCCTCATGTTCAACGAAATTTCCCATACCGCGTTCCAGCTTGTTGAGCGGATCGGCCGGATCTTCCGGATATGCCCAGTAACTGCGCGCTCCCCCGCGAAACCCGAAGAACTCATCGAAGCCACGCTTGGTGGGATGAAAACGATCGGCCCCTCCCAAATGCCATTTTCCAAAGAAAGCGGAGCGGTAGCCCTGGTCTTTCAGAACATCCGCCATGGTCCTCTCCTCCAGGGGCAAACCCATTTCTTCCCCATCCGCTGCGGAGACGGCGCTCATAAATCCAGGCACGTTGTTTTCCTCGAACCCAAAGCGTTGCTGATAACGACCGGTGATCAAACCTGCACGGGATGGACCACAAGTCGGATCGGACACGTAGGCTTGGGTAAACCGCACTCCCTGCGACGCCAGCTTGTCCAGATGGGGCGTCCTGATCACTTCGCTTCCCTGAAAACCAAAATCAGCATAACCCGCGTCATCGGCAAACAAGAGCACGATATTCGGCTTATTTGCAGCCATCGACATGGATGGAAGCAAGAGGGCCGGGATGATCAGGTTTCTGAGAAGATTCATGCGGGAATTGTATAGCTCAAAGAGTCATTCTCTCTCCTGGTTGGCAACACTCATCCCAGCCCTTTTGAGGAGCTTGTGGGCAGGAAGATTTTGGCTCCTCGCGGCCAGGGAAAAGGCGCCGGGTTCCGACCAGCGCCTTCCTCCCGAGAAATTCATACGTCCAAGGTGGACTTAAAAGGTGAAAGTATTGGCCAAGCGGATCACCAACGGCGGGTCCCAACGAACAGTCGTGGCGGAACCGTCATTGCGCACGCGAACGGTCGTCAAATTATCACTGCCGGCATTGTTGATGTTTTTGAGGTGGAGACGGGTCCGATACATGACCTTGCCGTCAAAGAGCTTCCTTTCGTAGCCAATATTCAAGTCAACGTATAGGATGTCACTGCCTTCATAAGGGTTATCCACATCGGGAACATTGAGCGTAACGCCTTCGGAAACATCGAACGGCATGAGCGGGTAACCAACCACTCCGGAACTCTGCCAACGGATGGCGCCACCAACCGAGAAGCCCTTGAAACGACCTTCCCGGAAATTGTAATTGGTCACGAAATTCGTACTCCATTCGCGTACTTCATTCGTGGATTTACCTTCCTGCAACTTATCCTGATAGTAATTCCGAACGCGTGGTTCGAGCCACCTGCTCAATGGAAAATTGGAAGGTCTGGTATCGGCCGCTTCCCAATAGAGGAAATCTTTCACTTCATTGTAATTCGGGAAAAAGCGATCCATGACATTCTGGGTCAATACGCCGACATTACTGGATACGGACTCAATCTGGGACGCATTGAGGGCGATGCGCCAATTGTTGGTGGGATTGTAGGTCAGGTTCAATTCGAATCCCTTGGCTACGCGGTCTTCCGTATCGGTCAGGCCGGGGAAGGAAAGGTTTCTGATCCAACCACTTCCATTGGGCCTCAGGATCAATAGACCTTCTTCGATTCGAGATCCCATCCAACCGTCATCGACCACCCATTGAACCGCATCCCTCATCTGGTAGGTGCGACTTACATCATAGCGGGGATTGTCCTTCCATCGATGGTCAGTTCCGTCCACCCCGACATCGATGATTCCGTTACCATCCGGGTCGAGTTGGGAAATGTCAAAGTCAGCCCAAATAAAAGCGCGGGTTGCGAAATCGACCAGTTGGTTGAGTGTGTTGCCTATTCGCGAGGTCGTGTTATTTTTGATGGATGATTCGAACCAATTGAAACGAGCGGTAAATCGATCATTAAAATTGACCGTGAATCCGATGTCTTCCCCTTCACCAATGGGGGAGGCCAAGGTTTCAAAGCTGTAACCTGCTCCATTCTGCCCAATCTTGAACGTATTGCGACTCGCATCCGGGACGAAGTTCTTGGAGTAGTTATAGTGCAGGGATAACCCAAAAGTGTCTGAATTCAGCCACTTCTGCGGTATGTGGAAAACACCGCCGTATCCAAACGAACCTTCACCCGTGGGCCCCTTGTCAAAAAAGGAGTAATCACCATCCTCAGGACGCAGGAACTCCGGAGAAACCGCAAAGGTATAATCGCCAGCATAAGAATTTGGCAGCGAACCCACCAAATCAGAGGGGACGGAGCCTTGTTCAGCTGGAATGGCTGCATCGTAACCCTCCTGAGTAAGCAAATGATTTGAGATCAACCTTGTATTCAGCCAATTGTCCACCACGTCTTCACGGTACCCCAGGTTTGCCACCAGGTGGTCACCGAAAAACATGGATTGCAGGTTGATGGCCATGGATTCCACCACCGTCTTACGATTGCTGTTGCCGGCCAGTGGAACCCAGCGGGCCTCAACTGTTCCCGTATCCCAATACTCGCGACGGTCGCCCGTGTACCAATCCGGCTCATTGCCAAACCTGTTGGGATTGGTGCCGCCGTAGTTGGTGGTCGGATCCGCCATCCTTTCATCCTCAGTGAGGTTGAGATGGGTCCAATTGGAACCTTCCGCATCCGGACCCAAGTTCCAGAAAATGGCTTGGGTAACCGGATTCGGATCCAATAGATTGGCCGTCGATGCCTCGATGACGATGTCACTCAGGCTGATCGGCGTGCTCGGATTAAAGGGGTCGTTGATATAGCTCTGAATAGCCGGCCCCATGTAAATCATCTTCGAGGTGCGGCGATAGCCGTTGTGGGGCTGTTCTGCACCGGCGAAGGAGAGGGACCAAGGCAAATTGAAATCTTCCGAAAAGGAATTGTGACTGCTATTAGCCGTTCTGTAGCGCTCCGTAAATTTGTCGCCGAGAAGGGTCAGTGTGTGCCTGCCCAGCCACTTCAACCAACTGCCCTCATGTTTCTCGGAGAAGTCATACTTGAGGAAGGCGGTGGCGCGGATGGCTTCCCGTTCCTCGAATGAGGTGGAGCGATTGGGTTCCGTCAGGTAATAGGGACGCCCAAAGTTCGGATTGGGCCGCGCCTCGGAACGTTCGCCGCCGTTACCGGTAGGGGCCTGGGCTGGCAAAGGTAACGTGCGGTTGATGTCGATCTGGAATTCTCCCTTCCAGCCATTGAAGTTGGTAACGGCATCGTTGTCTTTTTCCTCATAATCGAATCCGACTTCGATACCCGCGTTTCCATCCAGGAAGAGTTGCTCCAAGGCGAGGTTATAAGTTTGGAATTCGTGAGAGTAGAAATCGGTATCGCCTCCGAAGTTCTGCTTGGAGAAATCAAAGGAATCGAGATTGGTAAACCCTTGGGCCGGTCCAACCGGATCGATTACATTTCGAATATTGCGGTAAAACATCAACTGGGCATTGGCGGTACTGCCAAATCCGGGATCGGGAGTCCCATCGGCCAGAAATTCGGGTTCCCAAAAGGGGTCCCCCGCTTCGACCCCTCCCCGATTGAGGTCAGGCTGGAAAGCCAAGCTTGGGTCTCCTCCATTTTGGCCATCGTAAACCATGGCATAGCCAAACATCCGGCTATGTCCCAGGGCTTCTCTGGCATCGCTGCCGGGGGCAACAAAGTTGGCCTTATCCTCCGCACTCAGCATGTTGTATTGCGCGGCATTCGGGCCTTCCGAATCGCCAAAATGCTGCAAATTGTAAAACGTATCCACTGGCGTCCGGTAAAGGATAAAGGAATCAAAAGCTTGAGACGGCAGGAGCGTATCAGGGGCATTTCCGTATATGTCGCCCGATTCAAGGTGCGCCCGGATCGTAGTATTTTGAAAGGGCCTGAAAGTTACCGCCCCATACAGGCGCTCATCATCGCGATAGGATGGATTCTGGCGGTACTTCTGTTGATTCGACAGCGCTGCCACGCGCACGGCCAGTTTATCTTCCACCAGCTCGCGATTGAAGTTGAGAGCCGTGCGAAAAGTTCCTTCGGTATCGAGATCCAGGTTGATGCGCGAGGTATCGAACATCCCGGCTTTCTGATAGTTCGTATTGATCAAGCCCGCAGGAGAACCCAGACCGAAGAGGAAAGAGTTCGCTCCGCGATTAATATCGACCCGGTCCGTATTGTAGTACTCCATCGGAATCGTCGTCTTGTAGTAATTCCGAACCGTATCGGGTCGACCAATTCCGCGAAGGCGAGTGTTTTGGGTCGGATTGCGGCGAGCCGCGGCAGTACTCGCGTCACCAAACTGACTTTCGGAAAAACCTACGAAGTTACCTTGGGAGCCGCCTACTTCACCGCCGGTGGTGTATTGTAAAAAATCTTCGATGTTGTTCGCGCCGATGTCGTCGAGGAAGGCTGCCGTCAACACTTCGATGGACGTGCCGACATCCCTGATATCGGTGGCAGTCCGACCGCCAGCCAAAGTTTGGGAGGCATAGTAGCCACTGTCTTCGGAGACATCCACCTGAAATGGGGAAAGCGTATAGATCTCTTCTTCGTCCTCGGAGTTCACGCCCTGCGCCAGAGACGTCCAGGGAATCAGGCAACTGGCAAAAAGGGAGGTAATCCAAATCTGTAATATTACTGTTCGTATTTTCATGAGTAAGTGTTCGGGGTTAACCAAGTTGCGGTCCAATCGCCTCAAGCCGAAACAGGAGCCCGAGAGGGATCGGTAACGAACATTGTGAAGGATGAACCTTGCTCGTAATTTTACACAGATCGGCAGAAAACCGTTAGGACTATTGAGCGCATTACTTGACTCTAAGCGCAGCCTTCCATTTCTCCTTGATTTATAGCAAATTACAGACTCAAAATCTTAGAGAAATGGTAGGTTGCGTTCTGTGTTCTCTGAGTCCTCAGTGGTTAATTATAGCCACTTACCGAACGAATGCGACACCTTCCAAAGGCGCGCCAACACACAAGATTCCTCATTCCTGATTGACGAACTGACCAAAAGTGTGCACTTTAAGTGCGCACAATTTGTATAATGAAAGCAACCCTCTTGGAACTTCGCAGACAAACAACCAAGGTCGTGGAGGCCATTGACAAGAACCAAAAGGTTACCTTGATGCGGCGAGGCAAATCCTTTGCTGTGATTACGCCAGTGAAATCAGAAGGGAAAGGCCTCCGTGTAAAAGATCATCCTGCTTTTGGAATGCATGCCGATTTGCCCGGTACCGAGGATGTCCTCGATTACGTTAAGAAGATGAGATCGAACCGCTATGCTCTTTGATACAGATGTTCTAATCTGGTGTTTCAGGGGAAATGAAAAAGCGGCAAGGCTCATTGATTCGGAATCAGGGGACAGACTTCTTTCGATTGTGAGTTATATGGAGTTGCTTCAAGGAGCCCGAAACAGTCAGGAGAAAAAGTGGATCCATTCGTTTCTTTCGGATTTCGATTTTTTGGTTTTACCGTTGAGCGAAAATATCGGAAAACGTGCATCCATATACATTGAAGAACATGCACTTAAGCACGGTATTCAAATGGCGGATGCTCTAATCGCTGCAACGGCCATGGAGAATGGATCCAAACTTTGCACTTCCAACTATAAACACTTCAAGTGCATTGAAGACCTGTCCCTCAAGATGTTTAAACCGTGATGGGATTTGTGCGGGCTGGTTCCTGTTCTTTGCCGTATTGGGAGGGAGCCACTCCAAACTGCTTTTTAAAGGCTCGACTGAAGTAACTGGCGTCGTGAATTCCCACGTAAAGCAGCGTGTCGGAAACGGACATTTCACCCTTGGAAAGCAATTGAGCGGCGCGCTTCAACCGCATGCTGCGAATAAAGGAACCGGGAGCCTCGCCGGTGAGTGCCCGCAGCTTTTTGAGAAGCGTAGTTTTTCCCATTCCCATTTCACGGGCAAATTGATCCACCCTGAATTCCGGGTCGTCCATGTTCGACTCCACGATGGAAATGGCCTTTCGGATAAACTCCTGGTCTGCCGGTACAATCGTCAATCCCGTCGGCTCAACCACCAACTGCTCAGTGAAGCGCTTTCTCATTTTTCGACGCATATCGAGCAGGTTCTCAATCTGCGGAATCAGCTTAAGCATGTTTAACGGTTTGGCGAAATACACGTCCGCTCCGGCTTCGACTCCCTCCACATTGTGCTCATCCGAACTCTTGGCTGTCAGCATAACGATCGGCACATGGGAAGTCTCGGGCTCCTCTCGCAATTTGCGGCATAGCTCGAAGCCATCCATCTCCGGCATCATGACATCTGTGATGATCAAGTCCGGGTTTTCCCTGATGGCTGTAGCCAAGCCTTCGAGCCCGTCGCCCGCTTCGAGGATATCGTAGCGTGAGGAGAGTTCGACGCGCATGAATGTTCGCAAATCCATATTGTCTTCTATCAATAGGATACTGGCTCTTTCGCTACTGACGACCTCACTCTCTCCTTCGTCCTCCACACGGTCCAGCTCTGGTTTTGGTTCCAACATATCCACTTCATCGAGAGGAAGCAACACGCCTACACGCGTGCCCCTCCCGTTTTCATCAACGGGACTTTCGATGTCCAACTTTCCGCCCCAGACCTTTATCAACCCGGAGACCAGCGCCAAACCAATCCCAAACCCCTTGGAATTACTTTTTCCATTCACGCGGTAAAAGGGCTTTTGTATGAGAGAGAGTTCGTGCTGGGGAATCCCCGGGCCATGATCTTCCACCACGAAATTCAATTCCCGGACACCATCTTCAAAGACCTCATCCACCCTGACTTCGATCACACCCCCCTTGAAGGAGTATTTGATGGCGTTCGAAATCAGGTTATCGACGATCTTCTGCAGCTTTTCCGAGTCAAAGGCACACACGCAGGACTTCACATTGGAACGAACTCGCACGGATATGTTTCGTTTCTGCCAAAGTGGCGCATGCAATTCTATCGTCTCTCTAACAAAGCCGATCAGCTCCCCTGGTGCAGGGCGATATTGGGTCTTTCCAAGCTCCACCTTTCGAAATTGCAGCAGTTGATCCACCAGACCCTGCATTTTGCGGGTATTGCGAAGCGCCAGTCGCAGTTTCTGTCTCGTGTTCAGGGAATGCTCGTCCTGCAACAGACTCTCCAGCGGTCCCAGAATGACCGCCAAGGGGTTTCTCAATTCATGCGAGATATGGGTAAAGAAATCCAATTTGAACTCTTCCATCGCTATGGCTGCTCGCACCCGCGCTCGGAAAAGGCGCTCAATGAGAAAGGCGATCAATGCCAGGGTAGCTATAACCAACCCTATGAACCAGGCCCGTTTCCAAACCGGAGGAACCATTTGGATGGTCGCCTGCGCCGGAGATGGGTCGATATTCCAATCCCGGTCTCGGGCCCTGACTTCGAAAAGATACTCCCCCGCTCCAATACCACTCAGAACCGTGTCTGTCTCTCGAGAAAAGTTCGACCACTCGCCGCCGCCGATGCGCCAGGAATATTCAAGGTCCCCAGTCGGAGTTTCGGACCAGAAATCCCGCCCCGACCAGGACGCGATTACAGGACTGCCCTCCGGTAGTTCACTTTGATACTCTTCCATAAACGTCTCGGGAGCCACGTCCGTTTTTCGGTAGCGGCGCACCTCGAACAGATTTCGTTGTTTGGCAACATACTCCCCCTCCAGCAACCAATCCCGGTAGGCTTGGTTAACCCAAAGCGTACCGTTCTCGCCCTCGACTAATGTGACGCCCTCACGCATGAATGGCTTTTCGATCGGCAATTCCCAGTTGGACCACACCCGGCCATCGAATCGACTTAGGCCCTTTGGCGTTGCAGCCCAGACACCACCCCAGAAGTCACTCGGCAAGAGGTATATTACCTGGTTGCTAACCAGCCCTTGGTCCTCGCCATGAAATTTCCATGCATTTCCTTTCAATTGAAATATGCCGCTACCCCAGGCAGCCACCCACAACTGGTTTGCTGAATCCACCGCCATGTCGTCGATCCAACGCTGAGGATCGAAAGTACGGGACACTTTCGGCATCGAATCTCCACCCAATCCGAGAAACATCTCATCACTTCCGTACCAGGTTTCATGGTCGCCTCGTTCGACAATGACCGCCGGCCTTCGCGGAGCCTTGGGAGGAACAATCACCTCATGAATCCAATCACCCTTCACTTTCCTGAAAACTACGGAACCTCCGCTTCTTCCACGCAAACGATTCAATGGAGTTCCGGATCCGAAAACCATGGAACCATCCCGTGACTCAAGAACTCCCAGGTGACTGAAAATGTTCCCGAAATTTGGAATACTCAGTCGCCTCCATTCCCCATTCACACGAAATGAAACCGCAGCAGAGTCGAGGTGTCTTCCGGACACCCACAAGGTGCCGTCCTGGGAAGTGGTAACGCAATTGGGGCGTTCAATAATGCCGTCTGAGACTCCATAGGCGATCCACTCCTTTCCTCCAGCCAGGCGGCCGACCAATCGACCGTCATGCTCTAAAAACCACTCCGTACCGTCCTGGTCCTTACATTGATAGTTGAGACCTGAATATGTGGCCAGACGGTCGGTAGACAAATCGACAATATAAGTCTTCGACTTCTGACCTCCGATCAGCAGTCGTTCATTGGAAAGACCCAATAGACAGGGCAACTCCGTTGGAACCAAGGTCACACCTGAGAATATCCTGACAGATTGACCATCCAGTTCAGCCAATCCTCGAGGTACGGAGAACCAGGTTCGCCCTGAAGGCAACGTAGCCATTCTAAAGGCCGCCGCTTTAAAGAATGGACCTCGCAACCCTCGAGCGCCCAACTTACGCGCATAGTTCTCAAAGTAGTAGCAGTCTCCATTCTCATCCGGGTCCAGCACCCAGACACGACCCTGCGGATCCAGACTCAATAACCTGCTCCCGGACAAACCGGGGAATTCAATCCGCCGAACCAAACGCATTCTACCATCAACAGGACTGTTCGTATCGTAGATATAAAGCTCTTCACGGTTTTCCGGAATCAACCACAACATTCCCTGCTTATCCAACACCATCGACCGAAACCAAACTTGGCCCGTCTCGTAATAGTCATACCGGTCTCCCTGAAAGTGGAAAAATCCGTCGTATCCCCCCACCCAAATCGATCCATCTTCAGCCTCGGCCAATCGATACAAATCCATAGAGGTATCACTCTCATCCAACAAGGTGATCCATTCACCTTCCCTTAGAACCACAAACTTGTTCAAGGTCAGCACGTATACATCACCCGACGGACTTCCGTGGAGTTCTACTACGGAAAGCCCCTCCACCACATCGAACCTTTCGAGTTTTACTCCATCATAGCGAGCTATCTCACCCGATTGATCCGCAAACCAGAGATCGCCGTTGGCAGCCTCATCCACAAAGAAATAATCGAAGCCCGCCAAGATATCCAGCTCCGTCCATCGCCACGCCTCATCGATGGAAGTAGATACCTGCGGCTCATAGGACTCTTCTGCCCACATCCCCGATGTGGAAGCAAGAATCGAGATGATGGATATCGTTCTGTTCAAAATCTTAGTAAACTATAAGGGTTCCCTTCATGACTTGCCAATGTCCGGGGTAAGTGCACACATAGGGGTACTTGCCAGAGGCGGTTGGAGCGTTGAAATGGATGGTTTGGGATTCCCCGGGGTTTAGCATACGGGTATATTCCAGGACGCTTGGGTCATCGGGAACGTAGTGACGCTCGGCCGCGGTCGGATCTGTCACCATGGCGTCCGCCAACTGCCCAATCAGTCCGTAATTAAACCAACCGGTCAGAATCCAGTTATGGGGCATTACATCGATATTCTCGAGGGTCAGGGAAATTCGCTCCCCAGCCTGCGCCACGATTTTTTCGCGGTCGTATTTCAGGCCTGTTATCGCCTTGAGCAGGATGGGTCGGCCTGGTTCATCGTTTCCCGGTTCCTCTTCCGGGGTTGGGGGAGGTTCCCGAATCAGCAGGTTGAGGGATTCCGGTTTCCCGGATACCAGCGGTTCGGGGTCGGAGATGCCGAGGAATGGCGCTCCCAAATGGTGTACAGTAGCGAATAAATCCGTTGCGAAGGGATTGCCGTCGGCGAACTTCAAGTGAAGTCGCAGGTGAACGGTCATGGCGGGAATGAGGTCCGGGATTTCCAGGAACAGGGACTTGTCTTCATTCATGACCGTGGCCGAACGGATTTGCAGCGGATCGTGGCCGACGCTACGGGGATCACGGATGGAATACTCCGGTGAACCGTACCCCATGGAGTAAAGGTACTGCCATTGTTGAGCGAAATACCGGCCGTGTTCTTCGACTTCCCTTTTGGAAAGCCTCTCGTTGAAATCTACCCGAATGCCGTTTTGAAAGACCTGAAATCCGGACGGGTAATAGACGGGTTTACCGGTGTAGCGAACGCGTTCAAAGGATCCGTCCTGTTGGGCGTAATTCATCCAGCCCTGGCTTCCCACCGCGTAGACCTGCCCATCCGCCGGGTTCACGCGGGCGCGGTGCATCCCGGATAGAAAATCTCCCTCCAGGGGAACGATTCCCCCTTGGGGTGTCGAGCCTTCCGAATCCTCCAGATAGAGGTAATGTGAGGATGCTCCATAGGAAAAGGCGACCAGTTTGTCTTTCATCGGTCCCCACCGGTCCGACGTTATGTAAACGAATCCTCCCGTGGAGTTATCGATTCCCCGCGGCACGTAAGCCGTGGCCGGGGTGATTTCGCGCTCATCGAGGCGTTCCCTCCCATGTCCGTAATAACCATCGGATTGAATGCGGACAATTTGAGAAGCCGGGGTCCATTGACCTTCCTGGAGTGGGCACCAGACGCGTCCATCGGGGCTGACGCCTATGCCATTGGGGTTTCGCATCCCGGCTCCCAGGGAACGCACTTTCCTTCCATCCGGGGAAACCTGTACGACCCCTGCATGTTTGGTGGCGAAATACATGAAACCGGCATCGTCCCGCTGAAACCCCGTATTGTAACTGTGACCGCCGGGCGATGTGACATAGGAATTGCAAAAGTTTTCGTAGAAATCGATTTCCTCGTCCCCGTTGAGGTCGTGCAAAACGGTAATCTGGTCTTTGCCCAAGGCATGGATCTTCCCATCGATGACCAGCAATCCAAGCGGCTGGTTCAACCCTTGGGCGATTCGCTTCCAGCGGACGGATTTTAAATCCCGATCCAAACCGCGCACGAGCCAAACGTCTCCGAAGAAGGTGGATACGGCCGCATCTCCATTGGGATAGAAATCCAACCCGCTTAGGAACATCGGCGAACGGTAGGGATTTTCCAATGGAACGGGAATGGTGTCGATCTGGTAGGGGCCATTTCCCGAACCTGTCTCCCCTGTCAGGGGTTCAACCTCGGTCCATCGGCTCGGACCGCCGCGAAGTAATTTTGGAGGAATGCCAGGTTTTAACTCGCGGATTGCCCTTGCCGCCTCCTCGGCTTCCAGATCCCCATTCCAGGAGTATAGGGTGAGGGTGGAGCCTGCTTTTCCCGGAGGAATTTCAATAACCAGGGCGCCCCTTTCCCCTTCTCGAACCTTGATCTCGGCGATTCCATCGGAGGCCTGGATGAGAAGTCCCATCGTGCCGGCGGCTGTTTTGTAGGCGGCTCCGGCCAAGTCGTCCGGGATAACGGACTCCAGCCTGTTGGCCTCTTTGGGCAGGAGAAAATGGTTCAACCGGAGGCCGGGAGATCCATTGGTGAATTGCAGGGTTCGCATAAATACGGCAGTCCCGGCTATGCTGAGCGCCCCTGGCCGGTCGAGAATCTCAGCCGAATGTACCCGGTATTTGAATACGGTTTCATCTCCATAAAGGTAATAGCCGCGGTAATTGTGCGTTTCGCGCTTACCGCTGTAATGGTTTTTCGCAGTTGCCGACTCAATCTCGTCTCCGGTAAGGGCGGACCAGCCGGAAGCGGGATTCTCGAGGATGATTTCCCCTCCCGGTTCCACCCGTCCGGAAATGCCCCACTGATAGCTGGGATAAAGCAGGAATGCCTCCCCCCAGACCAGGCGATAGGAAAGACTCAGGGGATCGAAGACGGCGGACAGGGGTGGATTGCTGCCGAGGCGGAGGTTGACCGCTTTCACGATAAAATCCTCTCCTTGCGCCACGACCGAACCGACGGTGGAACCGTTGTCCATTCGGCTCCACTTATCGTCCTGAATCTGAATTTGAGGATGGGTTCCCCAGTGCCCGTTCAAGCCTGCGTCCATACCCGGATAGGCCGGGATGATTTCGGGAACGGTTCCTTTCTCCAGATAATAATCCGCCTGCCGGGAGTAAAAATCGTAGAGTCTCATTTCGTTAACCTGCGCATCGGTGTAACGGTGCCGATCCCGACCTCCCGCCGGGTCCGCGTAGGGGTGAACGGCGGGGTCGGCGTAGTTCAGCAAATTGAAATCGGAAGCAAGGGCCGGGCTCCCGCAAGAGAGGAGAAGAGCGAAAGCGATTTTCCTACCAATAGACATCAACATAACCTTTCGAGTTTAAGGCCACATCACACAAAGCATAATCCCGTTAGTCAAAACGTCTCTTTTTCTTTTGGAAACCGTATGGAGTTGAAAAATCCAGGCAATTCGACCAAGCTAGGTTCTCCTTATCGGCGCACCCTAATGGTTTTACTTATACTAACTACCACCTTGTGCCTCATTCCACTTGCCCTGTTTGGAACGTCCGGCACGGTGGATTTCAGCCGCGAGGTCCTACCGATCCTTGCGGAGCATTGCTTTGAATGCCATGGACCGGATCCGGAGGCGCGCCAAGCCGACCTGAGGCTGGATACTCCGGGAGGAGCCTATGCCGATCTCGTCGGAGCGGTGGCAATCGACCCGGGAAATCCGGATAACAGCGAGCTCATTTACCGTATCAACCACCGGGACCGGGATGAACGGATGCCGCCCAAGGAGTTCAAAAAGAGACTCACGGCGGAACATAGGGACCTGCTCTACAAATGGATAGAAGAGGGAGCCGTGTACAATGAACACTGGGCTTGGCAGAAGCCGAAAAAAAGAAAACTGCCAAGGCATTCAAAACACCCGATCGATGCCTTTGTCATGGACCGGCTGCAAAAAGAAGGTTTAAGGCCTTCCAAACAAGCCGACCCCTACACCCTGGCCCGACGCATTTACCTCGACCTCATCGGCCTGCCTCCCAACCCGGGGGATATCGACGCCTTTGTCTCAGCTTTTAAAGAGAATGAAACCAAAGCCATAGAGGCGCTGATTGACGATTTGATGCGGCGACCCGCATTCGGTGAAAAATGGGCTCGACACTGGTTGGACCTGGCCCGCTATGCCGACTCCAACGGCTACGAAAAAGACTTGGCCAGGGAGCAATGGATTTACCGGGACTGGGTCATCGAGGCCCTGAATGAAGATATGCCCTACGATCAATTCCTGATAGAGCAATTGGCCGGCGATCTTCTGCCCGGCAGAACCCAGGACCAATTGGTGGCAACCGGATTCATGCGCAACGGTATGATCAACGAGGAAGGGGCCATCGTTCCGGAACAGTTTCGGATCGAAGGGATTTTCGACCGGATGGACACATTTGGGAAAACCGCCCTGGGATTGACCTTGCGCTGCGCTCAATGCCACACCCACAAGTTCGATCCCATCACTCACGACGAATATTACGGCCTGTTCGCATTTTTCAACGAAACTCATGAGGCCATGTCCTGGGTTTATTCGGATGAACAACTGGCCGAAATCGAATCCATCCGCGCCCGGGTCAACAAACTTGAGGATAAGATCCGGCAAAGCAGGCCGGATTGGAAATCCGAACTGGCCGAATGGAAAAAGAAAGAAAAGGAGGCAAATTCCATTTGGAAAATCTGGGATACCACCTCCCAGCTTTGGCATGGAGGCCTCAACCACCCGGTGGAATTGCCCGACCATAGTATCCTCACTTTGGGTCATCCGACCGTAAACGGATATTCCATTACCGAGGGGGTATCCAACTTACCCATTGTGAGCGGTATTCGACTGGAAGCGCTCACCCACGCGGATTTATCTTTCACGGGGCCCGGCCGCAGTTATTGGGGAACCTTTGGCATCAGCGAATTCAAGGTGTTTCGCAAGTGGCCGGGTGAAGAGCAATGGACGCCCGTCGAGTTGGGCCATGCCAGCGCCGACTTCGAAATGGAAGAAGGCGCCATGCGCGAATATTTCTCCGACGAAAATCGGGATAAGGAAGAAAAACGAAAAATCGGACCGGCGAGCTTTCTTATAGACGGGGACGAAAAGACGGGCTGGGCGCCCGATCGAGGTCCTGTCCTGAGACATTCCGAATACGCTGCCGTAGTGGCCTTCAAGGAACCCCTGGCCATGCCCGAGGGGAGCCGACTCAAGGTGGAACTGGTTCAGAATCACGGAGGCGACGGTAGGGGTCGAGAAAATCAGCAACTGGGGCGGTATCGCTTCTCCCTTACGGATTCACTGAATCCCACCGCTCCGGATTACGACCATGCCGCGACTCTTGCCTTGGGCTCCGAAGAAAATAACCTTTCCGAAAAGGAGCGAGCCGCGCTTTTTCGAGCCTGGAGCAAAAGCCAGGGAGATTTCGCCGGAATTCTGGAAAGCATCTCCAATCTCGAATCCGGTTTCCCGGAAGGAAAAACCAGCGTGCTCCATACCCTTGATACCGATCCCGAGTTTCCCCGGGTAACCCGCCTGCTCGATCGTGGGGCTTGGAATAAACCGAAACACCGAGTTGAAAGAGGCGCTCCGGAGATTTTGAATGCCCTGTCCTCACCCAATCCATCCAGGCTGGACTTGGCGCATTGGGTTACCGGTGAGGATGCTCCCTTAACCGCGCGCGTGCAGGTAAACCGAATCTGGCAATCCATTTTCGGTTCGGGACTCGTTCTAACCCCCGAGGACTGGGGCACTCGCGCCCCGAGGCCGGAATACCTCGAACTTCTCGATTGGCTGGCGGTGGATTTCAGGAAAAACGGATGGAGCCAAAAGGCCTTGATCAAAACGATCCTGACCAGCAAAACCTACCAGCAGGATTCCTCCCTGTCCCCGGAGTTAAAAGAAAGGGATCCCCATAACCGCCTGCTGGGAAGAGGCCCGCGGTTTCGTAACGAAGCTGAGGTGCTGCGTGACCTTGCCCTGGCGGCCTCGGGATTGCTGACGCAAAAGATTGGAGGTCCGAGCATATTTCCTCCGGTTCCCGAATCCGTCCTCAATTTCAATTATGTCGTTCCCGAATACTGGTACCCCGCCGAAGACGAAAACCGGTATCGAAGGTCCTTGTACCTGTTCAAGAAGCGGTCCATGCCCGATCCGGTGTTAACCAGTTTCGATGCGCCCAACGCGGACGAATCCTGCACCGGCCGGGTGAGGACGAACACACCCCTTTCCGCGCTCACTTCCCTGAATGAAACCATTTTTGTGGAGGCCTCCCAGGGCCTGGCCCTGAGAATCCTCAAAGAAGGAGGTCAAACCAACCGGGAACGGGCCAATTACGGTTTTCTGCTTACTTCCGGTCGTCCCGCAACCAGCTTCGAGGCCAGGGAAATAGAGGGCTTGGTCGAATCTCAAAGCCAACGGTTGGCGGAGGGTTGGCTCGATATTCGAAAAATCGCTTTCAAAAATCCGGATACGATTCCGGATCTGCCGGAAGGAGTTACCCCAAAGGATGTAGCCTCCTGGACCATTGCCTCCAGAGTCCTCCTCAACCTGGACGAGACCCTGACCAAAAACTGACTTCGGCCTTACCGTCATGAAGAACGAAATACAAAATGAATTGGCAAAGCTCAATACCCGCCGTTGGTTTTTACAGCGATGTGGAGTCGGCATGGCGGGCTTGGCCCTTAACTCCCTGTTTCTGCGCGATGGATTTGCGGCGGGCTCAACGAACCCTCTGGCGCCCAGAGCGCCCCACTTCACACCGAGGGCCAAACGGGTGGTTTACATTTTCATGGCCGGCGCTCCCAGCCATTTGGACCTTTTGGACTACAAACCCGAACTGGCAAAACGGCATGGGCAACTCCCTCCGGCCAGTCTGTTGAAGGATTACCGCACTGCTTTTATCGACCCCAACTCAAAGCTTTCCGGCCCCGAATTTAAATTCAGTCCACACGGTGAATGCGGCTACTACCTCAGCGAATTACTTCCCCACATCGGAAAACACGTGGACGACATTTGTTTCATCCGGTCCATGCATACCAATGAGGTGAATCACGCCCCTGCCCAGATCTTCATGAATACCGGGCACCAGCAATTCGGACGTCCCAGTCTGGGAAGTTGGACGGTTTATGGCCTGGGAAGCGCCTCGGAAGACCTCCCGGGTTACGTGGTTCTCACCAGCGCCAAAGGCACCAGTGGGGGGCCCAGCAACTATGGTTGTGGTTTCCTGCCAACCATTTACAATGGAGTTCCCTTCCGGGGCAGCGGCGATCCCATCCTCTATTTGTCCAATCCACCCGGATACGATGACCGGGCCCAGAGGGATTCTCTCGACGTTCTCAAACGGTTAAATGAGCAAACCCTGGCCAGAACGGCCGATCCGCAAACGGCCGCCAGGATTCAATCCTACGAAACGGCTTACCGCCTGCAGTCCAGCGCCCCGGAACTCATGGACCTGGGTCAGGAGTCGCAAGCCACTCTGGATGCCTACATGATAAAAAATCCAAAGAAGTCCAACTTCGCCCGAAATTGCCTCTTGGCCCGTCGCATGTTGGAAAGGGACGTGCGATTCGTCCAGCTCTTCCATGAAGCCTGGGATCAACACAACTCCCTGGTGAAAAACCACACTAAGAATTGTCTGGATACCGATCAACCGGTGGCGGCCCTTTTGCAGGACCTGAAGGACCGCGACATGCTCAAGGATACCCTGGTCATTTGGGGTGGTGAGTTCGGCCGGACGCCCATGACGCAAAATCCAGGGGAGGACAGGGGACGCGATCACCACAATGCGGCCTTCACCATATGGATGGCCGGCGGAGGAGTAAAACCCGGTTACACCTACGGCGCCACGGACGAACTGGGGTTTAATGTGGTGGAAAATCCGGTCCACGTACACGACCTCAACGCTACCATTCTACACCTGCTGGGGTTTGATCACAAAAGGTTGACCTACCGCTTCCAGGGCCGGGACTACCGCCTTACCGACGTGCATGGCCACGTCGTGCACGATATCCTAACCTAGCCGGAAGATTATGAAAAAAGTAATTATTTTAATGGCGGCGCTCGCCGCAACAGGGCCTTCGTTCGGGCAGGATTCTCCCAAATTAACCCTGGATGATGATTTGAGGATCGAAATTGAGCCTGTCGACAAAACCCTCCTGGCCACACCCGCCAAACCCGTCACCTTGAATATCTGGCCTGGGAAAGCCCCGGGTGAAACCGAGAAGTTGCCCCCGGAATTTGACCGAACCGATGAGCAGGGTCGTCTGGTAGCCGGTAAACGAGTGATCCGGCTTACCAATGTTTCCACACCTCAGATAACCATCTATAAACCCGAGCCGGCCGTGGACACCGGCACATCGGTAATCATAGCACCGGGAGGGGGATTTAACATCCTGGCCATGGACCTGGAAGGCACGGAGGTGGCGGAATGGTTAACCTCAATCGGTGTAACCGGCATCGTGCTCAAATACCGAGTTCCGGCACGCCATCCGGAAAACCGTTGGAAGGCAGCCGTGCAGGACGCACAGCGGGCGGTTAGCCTGGTCCGGGCCCAGGCCGACAGAATAGGAATCGATCCGAATAAAATCGGGCTCATGGGATTTTCGGCCGGCGCCATGACTGCCGGGCTCACCACATTCCTTGAATCCCGGCAATACGCCTCGGTGGATGATTCCGACCAATTTCCCTACAGGCCTGATTTTGTAGGGATCATTTACCTGGGCTACCAGATTCATGAAGCGCCCGGGATCGAAATTACGGATGGCCTGCCGCCCGTCTTCATGGCGGTTACCCACGATGACAAGGACAGGTCCATCGCCAGCGCGGAGCTATACATAAGACTCAAAGAAGCAGGCGTCCCGGCGGAATTGCACATCTATGAAAGCGGTGGTCACGGTTACGGGCTCAGACCGACCCACCAGCCGGTCACTGGCTGGAATCACGTGATGGCGAATTGGATGAGGCAGATCGGGGTGTTGAAATAACGGGTTGGTGTTTGCCTTTGTGCCCTTAGGTCCTGTGGTTGATCCCGCCACCTTGTTCCCGTCAATCTTGTTTGCCAATGGGAAGTTGACTTGATCGGTGCAAACATTCCAATTCAGACTTTTGGTCATTCCCATCCCATGAGGCTCCTTACGCGATCTTCCGCATTTTTTCTTCTGTGTTCCTCGTTTTTGTTCGCTGCCTGCCAGCCGTCCTCGACAGGGGAAGCCGTCCCGGTTGAAGCGGAAACCATGGATCGAGGAATGCTGATCGGTCTGAGTCGTGTCGACATAACACCGGAAAATCCCATCCGACTGAGCGGTTATGGAAACCGCAGGGAACCTTCCGAAGGAGTAGACGGAAAGCTGTGGGCCAAGGCCATGGCATTGGGTAGGGGAGAGGAGACGGTTCTTCTGGTCACTCTCGATCTGATCGGCGTACCCGAATGGTTGACGGAAAGGGTAGCCGAAGAATTGTCCATTTCCGCTTCCAATCTGGCTCTTTGTGCAACTCACACGCATTCCGGTCCCCATTTGAGAAACGTCCTGGATCCCATCTTTATGGAGGACATTCCGGCGAACCACTGGTCTGTGATAGAGGATTATTCGAATGACCTGACCGGAAAGGTGGTTCAGGCTTGCCGCCTCGCACTGGAAAACCGCCAATCCGGAAACCTTGAATGGGGCCAGGGGATGGTGAGCTTTGCCGGAAACCGCCGCGTTCTGGAAAAAGGCAAATGGGCCGGATTTGGGAATCAACCCGATGGACCTGTCGATCACGCATTGCCCGTTTTGAAAGTTTCGAATTCAAAAGGGAAGCTGAGAGCTATCTTGGCCAATTACGCGTGCCACTGCACCACCCTGGGTGGCCGCTACAACAAAGTTCACGGCGACTGGGCCGGGGAGGCTCAACGTCTCCTTGAAGAACGCCACCCGGGAATCAATGCCATGATCGCCATTGGCTGCGGAGCCGATGCCAATCCTGTTCCACGCGGCGAAATGAAACATGTCCTCGCTCACGGCAAGAGCCTGGCCGATGAAGTGGATCGTTTGTTGGCGACTCGGCTCACACCCCTTACCTCAACTCCCAAAACGACACTGGACCGTATCGATCTGCCACTGGACCCATTGCCTTCCCGGGAGTACTGGGAAGAATTGGCCGCTTCCAGGCAAAGAACCGCCTGGTACGGAAAAAAGATACTTGCGCGACTGGATGGAGGGGAATCGCTTCCTGCCTCTATCGGCTATCCGATCCAGACCTGGACTTTCGGAAACGACTTGGCCATGGTCTTTCTGCCCGGCGAGGTGGTGGTCGATTATTCATTAAAATTGAAAGAGATCTTCCATGCCGACCGAATCTGGATCAATGCCTACGCCAATGCCTCTCCATCCTACATCCCCTCCAGGCGTCTCTACGATGAAGGTGGATACGAAGTCGACGGATCGATGTATTACTACGACAAACCCATCCGGCTCTCACCCGACACCGAAGATTTGGTCCTGGATGAAGTCCTGCAACAATTGCCCCATACCTTTTATTCAGCGGAAACCCTGGAAAGAATTCCGGCTCCCATTGCGAAAGAAAAAGCTCTGGCCACCATGGAGGTGCATCCCGACCTGGAAATTGAGCTGGTTGCGGCAGAGCCCATGGTGATGGATCCCATCGATATTGCCTGGGGTCCTGACGGACGAATGTGGGTGGTGGAAATGGCCGATTACCCCTTGGGCATGGATGGAAAAGGCAAAGGCGGAGGGCGCATACGCTATCTAGAGGACACTAACCGGGATGGAAAGTACGATGAATCCACGGTTTTTCTCGAGGCGTCCTATCCAACCTCCGTCTTCCCATGGAAAAACGGAGTTCTCGTAACCACAGCCCCCGATCTGATTTATGCCGAGGATACCAATTTCGACGGCAAGGCAGACGATGTCGAAATCCTCTATACCGGGTTTAATCTGGGCAATCAGCAACACTTGGTGAATGGCATGCAATGGGGCCCCGATGCCAAGATTTACCTGGCTAACGGAGATAGTGGGGGAATAGTCAGGTCCGTCAAAACCGGTAAAACGGTCGATATCGACGGCCGCGATCTAAGGATCGACCCCGGTAACGGTTCCATAGAAGCCATCAACGGCGGGACCCAGTTTGGCCGCAACCGCGATTCCTGGGGCAACTGGTTTGGAAACAGCAACTCCTGGCCGGGTTGGCACTTTGCCCTCGATGACCGTTACCTGCAACGCAACCCACACGTCGCCTACACCTCGGCACGGGTGTTTCTTCCGCAGGTTCCAACTGCCGGACCGGTTTACCCGATCAGTAAAACCCTGAGCCGTTTCAACGACTACGAGAAGGCCAACCGCTTCACATCCGCCTGCGGCTACATGATTTACGAAGACTCCGTGTTAGGCCCGGATTTTGTGGGGAATTCCTTTATTGCCGAACCCGTCCACAACCTGGTCTCCCGGGCTATCGTCTACCCGGAAGGCGCCAGTTTCCGAAGTAAACGCGCGCCCGAGGAAATGGAATCCGAGTTTCTGCGGTCAACCGACAATTGGTTCCGGCCGACGGCAATTCGTTCCGGCCCTGACGGTGCGCTCTATGTCGTAGACATGTATCGCTTTGCTATTGAGCACCCGGAATGGATACCGGAGGACTGGCAGCGCAAAATCAATTTGCGGGAAGGTCACGATAAAGGAAGAATATACCGTATCGCCAAAAAGGGGACGAAGCGGCTGCCAACGCCGGATCTGACCCGTCTGAGCACGAGCGAACTGTCGGAGACGCTTCATTCGGAAATTCGCTGGCTGCGCGATCAGGCATTTCAAATGCTTCGGCTCAGGGACGATGCTGAAGTGGCCTCGACTTTAAGCCGGGCAGTGGAGTCCGCTTCTCAACCCGAGACCCGCGTTTTGGCCTTTTGGATACTCGATGACATGGATGCATTGAACCAGGAAACCCTGTTGCGAGGTCTCAATGACGAGGTAGCCAATGTGCGGGCTCAGGCCGTTAAATTCGCTGAAGGGTTTCTCGATAACGAGGTGATTCTGGCCAAAGTCTCTCAACTGGCCCATGATGAGAGCGCCCACGTTCGCAAGCAGGTGGCCTATACTCTGGGAGAGTCTGAATCGAAAATCGCAGGGAATGCCTTGTTTGAATTGATTCAAAGGGATCATGAAGACCCGATTCTTCTGTCCGCGGCCTTGAGCTCGGTTCAACCTCATCAGTCGAAACTTGCCGAGCTTGCCGGGAGCCGGCTGTTGCAGCCTCGCCTTGGCAAATTTCTGGATGGCCTCCTCAATACGGCTCTGGGTTCGAAAAACCATACCGTCCTGAGCGTTCTGGTATCCGCCATACTTAACCAAACAGGTGAACACTCGCTGCCGGACCACCTGGTCGCCTACCATGCCTATGAAAAGGCTGCTCATCGATTTTCGGAGGATGGCGAAGGATTTATCGGATCGAATCCCGGACTGGCCCAAAAGAGAACTGAATTATTTCAAGCGGCCAGAATTTTGGCCATGGATTCCCAATTACCGGTAGCCGACCGGGTATCCGCCTTATCGATTTTGCCCTATCGTAAGAAGGGTAAGGAGGAGAATATCGCATTGGCCCGGGAACTCCTCAACCCCAGCCAGTCCATGGAACTTCAATTGGCGGCTGTCGACAGCCTTTCCCGAATTCTGCAATCCCAAGCGCCCGAGCATCTTCTCAATTATTGGGAAAGCGTTGGCCCGCGGATACGTGCCAAAATTCTGGACATTTTGCTATCGCGGAAAAACTGGACCACTTCCCTGCTTCGCAAAGCATCGAATCGGCCGGAAATTATTTCGTCATTTTCGGCGGTGCAAAGAAACCGGCTGAGTCGAAGTTCCGATCCTACCATAAAAACCCTCGCCGCGGCCTTGTTCGGCAATCGGGACACCTCTAACCGACAACAACTGGTGGACGATTACCGGGCCGCCCTTGATCTCGTGGGCGATCCAACGTCCGGAAGCGCGCATTTTGCCAGCTTGTGCGCGACTTGCCACCACATGGAAGGGGTTGGAGTGGACGTCGGACCCAACCTGTCGTCGCTTTCCGATAAGTCGCCTCAAGCCTTGCTGATCGCCATCCTTGATCCCAATCGAGCCGTGGAGGATAAATTCAAGCAATACATCGTCACCGCAAAGAATGGACAAACCTCAACGGGTATCTTGTCGGAAGAAACCTCTACAACGATCACCCTGACCAATATCGGAGGAACCACTCAAACTTTGCTGCGACAAAACCTTTCCTCCATAAAAAGCACCGACCTTTCCCTTATGCCTGAAGGACTGGACGCAGGTTTGGATCATCGGCAGATGGCCGACTTGCTAGCCTACCTGAATGCTTCCGATGAATCCTTGAAAATTCGCCCGAAGGAAAATGGCGAAGTCGCCTTGTCAGCGAGCCGGGGAATTGTATCGGGTAGCTCTGCATACTATAATCCGGACACCTCCGCCATCGAATGGATAGGAGCCGGAGACAGCATTGAGTGGACGGTTTACGATCTGAGTCCGGGTTTCTATGATGTTTTCACCGACGCGGGTTTGGGAAAGGAATACAAGGGAAGACCGTTTAAATTGTTCCTTAACGACACCTTCACCACCGGGGCCGTGGTTTATTCCCGTAGCATGCACAATTACCGGAAACGGAAATTTGGGAATATCCTGGTTCATGCAGAAACCCCAAAAGCTGTTTTCCGTTTGGAGCATTCCCTGCCGGATGCTGAGTTCGGGCTCAAGGAAATTCGCCTGATACCGGTCAAGTAGGTATACGCGTGCCGAGCCGCAAAGTCTTGCCCTTTGCTGTCTTTTACCACAAAAAACTTAACCACAATGAAACCTCTATTTGTTATCCCCCTCGTTGCCCTGTTCTTCGTTTCCAGTCTCCACGCCGATGTCACCTCCTGGCGAAACGGAGGCAATGGCACTTATGAAGGCGCCACAGCTCCTATCGACTGGGAGGACGAAGATTCCGTTCTCTGGAAACATAGGACGCCCCTTCGGGCCAATGCCTGCCCCTTGATCGTGGGGGAAAAATTGTTCTATACGGCTGAGCCCACGGACCTGATTTGTGCCGACGCGAGGACTGGAGAAACGCTCTGGAAAAGCTCCAATTCCTATGAGGATGTATCGGTGATGTCCGACAGTGAGCGGGCACAGCTAAAAGAGACAATCGAGAAAATAAACGCGCGCGCGGGACAACTAAAGCCGCTTGAGCGCCAGATCTATCAACTGAACCGCCGTCTGCGAAACGACAGTTCCAATGACCGTTTAAGGGACCAGCTTACCCAAGCGCGCAGGGAGTTGGCACGCCTCAGGAAAGAAGCGGGAACCGTTCCGCAAAAATTCAGGAAACCCAGAACCCATAGCACGAACGGTTATACATCCATGACGCCCTGTTCGGATGGTCGATACGTCTATACCTGCAACGGATTGGGCATCGTTACCAAGCACGATTTGGAAGGAAACAGAATCTGGGCTAAGATAATGGAAAAACCGGATCACAACTGGGGAGCGGCCTCATCTCCTCAATTGATCGGTGGAAAACTGATCGTCCGCTTTGCCGACTACGTGGCATTGGATCCTGAAAATGGAAATGAGCTCTGGCGCGTGAAGGACCCGCAAACTTTCGGAACTCCGGCTTCCTTCCAGGTGGAGGGAGAATGGTTCGTTTACACGGCGCGCGGGGAACTGATTCGGGTAGGAGACGGGAAAAAACTGCCATCGCAGGACTGGACCATTCGGGAGAAAATTTGGGCTTTCTTCAATTCCCCCTTTGTTGACGGGAACCGCGTCTATGTCGTGCATGGAGCGGCGGGGATTCAGGGGGACGTCTATTGTATGGAGATACCTGCCACTCTTGAGGAAATTAACCGCCGTGGACTAAAAAAAGTCTGGCACACGGTGGCGTCCAAGGAGCGTTACTACACTTCACCGGTCGTGCATGAAGGACTTCTCTACATCCATTCCATGGGTAACCGTCTTCAGGCATTGGACGCTGGCACCGGGAAAATCATTTACTCCCACAAAGTCAGCGGAATGCGAGGCCGGGCTTATTCGGGTATTCTGCTCGTCGATGGCAAACTCTTCGTTGGTGAGGAAAACGGAACGGCCATTTTCGTGGAACCGGGTCCTGAGTTTAAAGAAATCGCTCGTGTCAATCTCGGCGAAAACCGCAGTACTCCCATATTTGACGGCGATACCGCCTACCTGCGCACTATCCAACACCTGATCGCCTTCAAAAGCGGGTAAAGCGGGCCAAGGCGCGCGAATTAGGGAATGAACATGGATAAACAGGATGGACGGGATTTAATAACGGAGGGGGGACATTCCTGTCCCCCAAAAATAAGGAATATTGGAATGATGGACTTCTCTCCCGCATTCCATCACTCCTCCAATTCCCTCATTCCCAATTGGCGCTTTCGGCGCATCCCCGCTCTGTGTCCTCTGAGTTATCTGTGGTGAATTATTTGAAGGGCGCCCTTTGCCTAAGGGTTGAATGCCTTTGAAGCTTTTGGGATAATACAGGTTCTATGAGTATGAACCGAAGAAAGTTCCTGGCCGGCGGTTTGGCTGGTGGGTTAGGCGGGGGAGCCCTCCTGACAAATGCGTATGGCCAATCGGATAGGGTGGGGTCCAGGTATGCCAGATTGGACGAGGTGTTGGCTCGACCGGTATTCAAGCAGGAGTTGTTCAAAGACCCCGTTATTATCGAATCGGTGGAGTTGTTGAAAAAGGACCGGTCCTTTTTGTGCAGGGTTCGCTCCACCGACGGAGCGGAAGGCATTTCTGTTGCGCACAATACCATCAGCTTGCTCTATCCGATATTCGTAAATCGCCTGCAGCGGTTCTTTGTCGGCCAGGACGCGCGACGTATGGACCGGTTGCTGGAGAAAGCGTTGGAGTTCGCCTTGAATTTCCGCCTCGGTGGCCTGGGTATCGGCATTCCTCTGGCAACGGTTGAATTCGCCTTGCTCGACATGTTGGGCCGCATAGCCGGAAAACCCGTGGGACAATTGCTGGGAGAGGTTCACAACACCCATATACCGGTTTATCAGGCCACCGAGTGGCGGGAAAAGCCGGTCGAAGAATCGGTCGCGCTGATCAAAGGGGCGGTGGAAAGAAGCGGGGCTCCGGCGGTCAAAATCAAGGTGGGAGCCCTCATGTTCATGACCAAGGATTTGGATGCACGGGGTCCTGCGGGTCGCACCGAGGCAATCATTCCGCTCATTCGGGAAACCTTCGGACCGGATATGGCGCTCTACGCCGACGCCAACGGCTACTACCGGGACCCCAAAGAAGCCATCCGCGTGGGCAAGCTGCTGCAAAAATATGACTACCGCTATTTTGAAGAACCGGTCTACTTCGACTGGCTGGACGGCACCAAGGAAGTGACGGATGCCCTCTCCATTCCCATCGCGGGTGGGGAGCAGCAACACAGCATGTATTCCTTCCGCTGGCTGCTGGCCAATGACGGCCTCGACGTGGTGCAGCCCGACCACTACTACTTCGGCGGCTTGATTCGCTCCATCAAAGCGGCCCGGATGGGGGAGGTCCTGGGCAAGAAGTGTATCCCACACCTGTCCGGAGGATTCGGATACATCTACATGCTACACCTGGTATCCCTCATGCCCAATGCCGGGGACCACATCGAGTTCAAGGGCTACGAAGATCTCCCCATCGAATGCAAGACCTCGTCTCTCCGCCTCAAGGATGGAAAAATCAAAGTCCCCACCGGACCGGGAATCGGTGTGGATATCGACCCCGACTGGGTCAAAAAATACACCCGGGTCGAGAACGTTTAGGGGCCATTTCTCACTTACCGAGCGAATGCGACATCCCCCAAATTCTTAGTGAACGAACGGAGATCGTATTAAAAGGGACAGGCTAAAAACTGTTGACGTGGGGTTAGGAATGAGGAGGGTGGGGGGTATGAGAACGTCCAGGTTGAAGGTGAAGGGGCAGAGTGCGGTGTATCACTGCGTGACGCG
>JAJDZZ010000067.1 GCA_022824405.1 Opitutales bacterium | reverse complement strand
ACGAAAGATATGGCATTCCAGAGCAATCGCGGGATAAACCCGCTCCTACAAACCTCCAACTGTTAAAATCGCAGGAGCGGCTTTACGTCGCGATTCTTCATTCTATATTTCCAAAAAAGAACGATTTGGGCAACAACCCCTGAATTTTCAACATGGGGACATGTCAAAAATCAAGGAGTTGACTCCGACTGGCATGACTTCCCTATTGCGGGACAGGATGTGAGGAAACAAACCGGAAATTTTGCCGATGTAGCGGTTGAACTCCAACTATTACCAATGATTAAATCCGGACCGTCATGTCAAGTCGCCTGTATTTGCTCCTTCTTTCCGCCCTGACAACCCTTGCAGCCGGGACGCTTTCGGCCAAACGCCCCAACATCATCCTCATCATGAGCGATGACATGGGGTACAGCGATCTGGGCTGTTACGGGAGCGAAATTCAAACCCCCACCCTGGATAGTTTGGCTGCGAATGGCTTGCGCTATACCCAGTTTTACAACACATCGCGCTGCTGCCCCACCCGCGCCTCCCTTGTGACCGGCCTCTACGCCCATCAGGCCGGGATCGGCCATATGATGACCGACCGCGGCGGCGCGAGTTTTGCGGGGGACCTCAACAACCGTTGCGTGACCATAGCGGAAGTTTTGAAAACCGCCGGATACTCCACCTACATGGCGGGAAAATGGCACCTCACCCCCCTGTTGCCCACCAAGGAAAACCCGTCAAAACACAATTGGCCGCTGCAGCGGGGTTTCGATAAATTCTTCGGCACGATCCACGGAGCCGGCAGTTTTTTCGATCCCAATTCCCTCACCTCGGGGAATGAATTCATTGTCCCAAAGGATGGGTTTTTCTACACCGATGCCATCAGCGATACCGCCGTCGATTATATTCAAAATCACACGGGCGAAAACCCCTACTTCATTTACGTTTCCTACACCGCGGCTCACTGGCCTTTGCACGCCCTGCCCGAGGACATCGAAAAATACAAGGGGCGCTACAGCGGGGGTTGGGATGAATTGCGCAAGGAACGCTACCAGCGCATGATCGACATGGGTTTGATCGACCGGCGCTGGAAATTGTCGGATCGTTATCCCTCCATTCCCTGGGAAGAGGCGGAAAACAAACCGTTCCATGAACGATGCATGGAAGTCTACGCCGCTCAAATCGACAATATGGACCAGGGAATTGGACGCATTGTCGAAGCCCTGAAGGAAAAGGACCAATTCGACAATACGCTCATCCTCTTCCTCCAGGACAACGGAGGGGTGGCGGAAGCCCATGGTTTGGGCAGGACCTACCGAGCCCCCGAGGGCGGGGAAGAATTGAAACCCATGGGGGAAAACGAATTCCAACGAGACATGGTTCCGGCCTACACCCGGGACGGGCTACCGGTCAAAGTGGGTTTCGGCATCATGCCGGGCCCGGCAGATACCTACATCGGGTATGCCCAAAATTGGGGCAATGCTTCCAATACCCCCTTTCGCATGTTCAAACACTGGTCCCACGAGGGGGGCATTTCCAGTCCCCTCATCGCGCACTGGCCCAAGGGTATCGCCGCCAAAGGTGAATACCGCCGCCACCTGACCCACCTCATCGACATCATGGCCACCTGCGTGGACGTGGCCGAAGCCTCCTACCCGAAACGTTTTAAAGGGACCGGAATCCATCCCTTGGAAGGGGTGAGCCTTACCCCCAGCTTTCACAACAAAACCCTCGACCGCGACACCCTCTATTGGGAACACGAAGGCAACCGGGCCATCCGGGTGGGAAAGATGAAACTGGTCTCCAGGGCCTACCGCCACCCGCTCGAACTCGACGTGATCCCCCACTTGTCCCCCGGGCAATGGCGCCTCTACGACATGGAAAAAGATCGGTCCGAGACCAACGACCTGGCGCCGGAATACCCCGGGCTGGTTTACCGGTTGGCCGAACAATGGACGGCGTGGGCCGAACGGGTGGGAGCTTTGCCGCGGCCGGAAAGGAAATCGCGGCATCCCCTCATGCGCTGAAAAAAAGGGGACAGGCCAAAAATCAAGGAGCTGACCCCGGCAGGGTGAGGTCAGGCCCGCGGATGGGCTTTGCTGTGGGCTTCCTTCAGCCTGTCCAAAGTGACGTGGGTATACACCTGGGTAGTGGAAAGACTGGCATGGCCCAGGAGGTCCTGAACCAGGCGGAGATCGGCCCCCCGGTTCAACAAATGGGTGGCAAACGAGTGCCGTATCTTGTGGGGAGACAAATCCATGGGCAGATCCGCCAAGGCCAGGTATTTCTTTACGATCAACTGAACCTGCCGCACACGGATCCTTTTCTTGCGATTTCCCAAAACCACGGGATCGGCCCATCCGGAGCTTGGAGCGTATTCCTGCCGGAATTTTTCCAATACCAGGAGGGCTATCTTACCCAGCGGACAAAGGCGCTCCTTGTTGCCCTTTCCCCGTATCCGGGCCACGCCGCCAGGGATGTCGATCATGCCGTAATTCAGGCCGGCCAGCTCGCTGACCCTCAGGCCGGCGCCGTAGAGCAATTCCAACACCAGCCTGTCCCGCCAGGCCTGATATGGATCCAGGGCCTCATTTTCCAACAAACGCATGGGCCCGTCCAGAAGCCTGCTCATCTGCTTTTCAGAAAAGAACTTGGGCAAGGGTTTGTCCAACTTGGGCAGGGTGAGTCCGGCGAAGGGGTTTCGTTTGATGAGCCGATTTTTAACCAGGTATTTGGCAAAGGTCTTCAAGGCGGAGAAGTGGTTGTGAAGGGTCCGACGGGAATGGGTGGCTTGTTTCTCTATGATGAAATTTCGGATCTGCATTACCTCCAATTCATCCCACGCGCCGTTCCAGCGGGCATTTTCCCGCATCCAAAAATAAAAGTCCCGTATGGCCTGTCTGTAATTGCGCACCGTATAGGCGGACAACCTTCGCTCCCCGGACAAATGATCCAGGAACCGATCCAAATGCATTACCTCGGACGTCGCTTTACCCATGGTTCCTTACCTTCCGTCCGGCCCGGCCAAACAGGCCTCAGACCATCGTCTCCGCGATGATGCCATCCCCAATCCACCTCAATTCCGCTGCTCATCTTCAAACGATTCAATTACCTTATTGGAATACCGGCGGAGGGCCGACTCGGGGTCAATCCCACGCATACGGCAGGCCGCGGCCCATTCGAAGAGCGCTTTTCCGGCCGATTCCTCGGTTACATGGGAGGCATTTTTTCCGATGACTTCGATATCGAGGGTCCGAGATGGATCAAGTTTCCTTTTCTGGATCTCCTTGAAGACACCGCGGGCGTAGAGCAGGGCCGGCAGGACGGGGGGAAGGTTGTCGAAGAGCTTGTTGCCCCGCGATTTGCCATTGCGAACTTCACTCGCTTTGATTTCATCCCACTTCTCCAATACCGAGGCGGCATCCTTGAGCCCCAGGTCCTGGGAGCCGAAAACATGGGGATGCCGCCGGATCAATTTCTCGTTCACGCGGTCCGCAATATCGTCCAGGGTAAAGTTCCCCTGTTCGCTGGCGATTTGGGCGTGCATGACCACTTGCAAGAGCACGTCGCCCAATTCCTCGAGCATGTGCTCCATGTCCAGGTTGTCGAGGGTTTCGAGAAGCTCGCAGCATTCGTCGATCAGGCAAACGGCCAGGGACTGGTGGGTTTGTTCGATATCCCATGGACATCCCCCCGGTCCGCGCAATGTTGAAACCGTTTCTCTCAGGACCTCAATAGGACTCACGGTAGCTTTTTTTGTTGGATAGGTTGGGTTTTTCCCTTCTTGGTTATAGCAGTTCGACCTACAAATAAAGCACGGAATCGGCAAAATGGACAAACTGACTGAAATCATGGCCCACAAGCGCCATGAAATCCGGGACAAACAGCGCCAGGTGAGCGAAGAGGAACTGAGCGGATTGGCCGATCCGGACAGGCCCTCATTCCTTCGTGCCATTGCCGGTCGCAACACCCTCTCGATCATTGCGGAAATCAAGCGCAAATCCCCCTCGGCCGGGGCCATTGCCCGGGAAGCTTCAGCAATAGACCAGGCCACCTTGTACGCCAGGGCCGGAGCGGACGCCGTTTCCGTGCTGACGGACCGGAAATTTTTTTCCGGGACACTGGACGATCTGGTCGGCGTAACGGAATGCATTGGCCGGGGCCCTGGCGCCATTCCCTGCCTGAGGAAAGATTTTTTCCTTCATCCCATACAGGTGGTCCAGGCTGCCCGGGCCGGGGCCAGCGCCATCCTCATCATCGTGCGGATGCTCGGGCAGGAGGAAATCCGGGCCCTCTACCGGGCGGCAAATCTGGCCGGTCTGGATGCCATATTTGAAATTCACACCGAGGCAGATCTCGAACGAGCCATTTTGGCCGATGCCAGAATTGTCGGGGTCAATAACCGGAATTTGGCCACCTTTTCCACGGATTTGGCCGTATCGGAGAACCTGATTCCGAAAATTCCCCACCCGGTAATTTCCATCGCGGAGTCCGGCATTACCACTCTGGAAGACGTCCGCCGGGTCACAGCCGCGGGCGCACATGCGGCGCTGATCGGTCAGGCCCTCATGCAACACGATGACCCCGGATCCTTTATCGGGCAGATTCACGCCCTTTAATCCGAATGGCGCTGCCTGATTAAGCGCCATTCCGTCTTGACCTCTTCCTCTTCCGCGGTAATTCCCCAAGCAATGACCTCCTACCCCACCTTGAAAAAAGTCAGGGATCTGTTGGCGGCCCACCATTTGTCTCCCCGTAAGCGGTTGGGCCAAAATTTTTTGGTGGACGCCAACATCGCGCGAAAATCATTGGCTTTGGCAGCGGTTGAGCCGGGCGATTGTATCGTCGAAATCGGACCCGGCCTGGGAGCCTTGACCCACCTGTTACTGGAGGCGGGTTGCCGGGTCTACGCCGTGGAGCTGGACAGCGGGCTTCTTCGCTACCTGCGGCAACAGGTCGCGCCGACCTATCCCCATGCGCTTGACTTATCGAAGGGCGATGCTCTCGACCATCCGCTGGCCGGACTTCCCCAAAGGGAAAAAAACTTCAAGATCGTGGCCAACCTGCCCTACTCCATTTCGACTTCGTGGATGGACGCTGTCCTGTCCGGAAGATTGCCGGACCGTTTGGTCCTCATGCTGCAAAAAGAGGCGGCCGATCGTTTCGTGGCAGCGACCGGCAGTAAAAATTTTGGCTCTATCTCCATTTTCATCCGTAGCGCTTACAACATCGAAGCCATTCATCGAGTGAGCGCTTCCTGCTTCTACCCGGCCCCCGAGGTCGACTCAACCCTGTTATCGCTCAGGATCAGGAAGGCGCCGCTTGTTTTCGATGCGACGGCAAAGGAGGGCATACGCCGGATATTTCGTCACCGGCGCAAACAAATCGGGTCCATCCTGGCCCGGATGCCGGAGGACAAGCGATTCCAGACCTGGTTGGAAGGCTTGATGAGGAACGGATTCAAACCCGCCACCCGTCCCGAGCAGGTTCAACTGAGGGACTGGCAACGACTGATTTCGTCCTGACCGTCAGGGTTTGCCTATCCCATAGGTTCTGAACCCTATCTGTTCCAACGCCTTCCGATCCAAAATATTTCTGCCGTCAAAGATGCGGGCCGGTTTTTCCATGCCGTGGAATATGCGATGGAAGTCCAAATCCTTGAACAGGTCCCACTCCGTCAGTAGGGCTACGGCGTGAGCTCCGTGACAGGCGGCGTAAGCATCCCGTTCGATTTCAACCCCCGAAGAAACATCCTTTGAGCCCGAACCCAAGGCGGCCAGGATGGACGCCTCGCTCGCCTGGGGATCGAAAATCGACAACCGGGCATTTTCCTCCATGAGGTCTTTGCAAATGGATATTGCGGGAGAATCCCTGGTATCGTTGGTGTCTTTCTTGAAGGCAAAACCCAAAATGGCTATTTTTTTACCACTTACCGTATTGAACAGGGCCCGGACAATCTTGGCGGAGAAGCGTCGTTTCTGGTATTCGTTGATCTCGACTACCTTGTGCCAGTAATCCGCCGCTTCCTCGAGGCCGAAGTGTTCGCACAGGTAAACCAGGTTCAAAATATCCTTTTTAAAACAGGACCCGCCAAATCCCGCCGAGGCCTTGAGAAACTCCGGACCGATACGACTGTCGGCCCCTATGGCCCGGGCCACCTCATCCACGTCGGCGCCGGTCGTTTCGCACAGGGCGCTGATGGCATTGATCGAGGAAATGCGCTGGGCCAGAAAGGCGTTGGCGGCGAGTTTCGATAATTCGGCAGACCAGAGGTTGGTTTTGATAATGCGTTTTCTGGGTATCCAATTCTCGTATACCCCTGCCAGGGTATCGATCGCGCGCAGACCGTCCGGGGTTTGATCGCCCCCGATGAGCACCCGGTCGGCGCTATGCAAGTCCCTGATAGCAGTGCCTTCGGCCAGGAACTCCGGATTGGACAGGACCTGAAATTGCCCGCTCCTGTTGTGGTTCAAAATCTCTTTCAGGGCATCGGAAGCGCGCACCGGAATGGTGGACTTTTCCACCACGATTTTCGGGCCCTTGGCCATGCGGGCAATATCCCGGGCGCATTTTTCGATATAAACCAGATCGGCCGCCCTGCCCGCGCCAATTCCGTTTTTCTTGGTCGGGGTTCCGACCGCGACAAATATGATATCCGCCGCCCCTATGGCCGTAGCCCTGTCGGTAGAAAAAAAGAGATTCCTGCCCCTGGATTGCCTGACGATATCGGCCAGACCGGGTTCGAAGATGGGAAGCGTATCACTGTTCCAGGCTTCAATTTTGTCCGCGTCCACGTCCACCACCTCAACCGCGATATGGGGACACTTTTCCGCGATTACCGCCATAGTTGGACCGCCTACATAGCCGGCGCCGATACAACAAATTTTCATGGGCTTTGCCATTACACAGGAAGCGGACCGCTAAATTGCCTTACGACCCTGACCAGCCGTTTTCCCGCTCGGATCAGATCCTCTCTTTCCAGTACCCCAAAACTCAGGCGCATGAAGTGAGTGGGGCCTTCAGAAGCAAAACACAAACCTCCCGGGATGTAGATGACGCCTTCCTTAACGGCAGACTGGAAAAATAAACCGTCCTTGCCGAGGTCCAGGTTCTTCGGTCCCTCAACCCACAAATACATGCCTCCATCCGGTTTGGGCCAAGTCCACCCATGCCCTCTCATACCCTCTTGCAAAAGCGTCCCGTGGAGAATTTCCATTTTCGCCTCGTAACGGGAACGAACGGTGGCGATCTGTCGGTCGTAGGAACCGTTTTCCACCGCGTTTTGCAGTATGGCTTGAGTGTAATTGGAGGAACCAAAATCATGGTGACCCTTTATATTGAGCATCTTGCGGAACAATCCGGCATGATCGCAAATGACATAACCTATTTTCAAACCGCTGGCAAAGGGCTTGTCAAAGGTACCGAAAAACAAGCGGGGAAAGTCATCGAAAGCATGCAGGGCAAAGATACTGGCGGATGCATGGGGGGTTCGGAAATAAAGGTCCCTGTAGGCCCCATCCTCCAATATGGGCGCCCTTAAATCGACCGATTTCAAAACACCGGCAATGGCTTCCTTGACCTCATTGTCCTGGCACCGGGTCGAGGGATTGGAATACCAGGAATCGATGTAGACGCCCTTTACCCGGCTCAATTGGTTCTCGCCCTTCAAGCGGTTCAGCAGCACGGCAAATCCATCCGGATCGATCCTGCCGTCGGAATCCACGGGTATGCCCAACGGTTCAATGCCCAACCCCCTCAGGAGTTCCAGAAAGACGAAGTAACTGGGGTTCTCCACCAGAATGATGTCCCCTGGGTCGCAAAGCACCTGCATGGCCAGATAAAGCGCCTGTTGAGAACCGTTGGTTATCATCACGTTGTCCGGATGGCAGGAACGACTTTGGCGGCCGTCCGCCCTGGCGAAACGCTTGGCCACGAGGCGGCGCAAGCCCGGGCGCCCAATGGTAGTGCCATATTGGAGGTACTCGGGCGCTCCACCACCGCTACACAGCGCAACCGTCTCATCCCTTACAAATGAAACGGGCAAGGAGCGGGTGTCGGTAAACCCGGCGGCCAGGGAGAGAATTTCGGGATTTTCCAGGGCGACCTTCATAATGTCCGTAATGACGGGTCGCTCCGCCAATCTTCCCACCCCCGAATAGGAAATGCTTGATTTGCTCATGGTCAATTAGCCGGGACGCGGTTTAAAGCTTCAGAAGAATGGGGCAGCAAAAAGGAGCCATCAAGTTAAACCTGCCCTTGCCGGAGGAAGGGAAACTGCCCGTCAGGCGATGGCACCGGCTGCGTCGGCGGAGGGCCCGATTTCGGGTTCCTCCTTTTTTTCGGCCGCCTTTTCCTCGTTTGCCTTGGGCTGGTCCTTTTTCCGGTGGATCAGGGTGTTGCTTTCGACAGGGCTCCGTATTTCACCGTGCTCGATAATTTCCTTCACGTGGACCCCTTCTATGGTCTCATATTGGAGAAGGGTTTCGGAGATCTTGGTCAAGGCATCCCGGTGTTCTTCGATCAGTTTCTTGGCCCGGTCGAACTGACCCCGGACGATATGGCGAATAGCGGTGTCAATTTTTTGCGCGGTGTCTTCACTGTAATTTTGGGTTCGGGTGATTTCGCGGGCCAGAAACATGTGTTCTCGGTTTTCCCCATAGGCAACGGGTCCCAGGTCGCTCATTCCCCAATCGCAAACCATGTGACGGGCCAGCCGGGTGGCTTGCTTGATGTCCATGGCAGCGCCGTTGGAAAAGTCACCCGTTTCAATTTCCTCCCCGATACGTCCCCCCATGGCGATGCATATGTGGTCGAGAATTTCCCGTTTGGAATGCCCTAAAATATCCTTGGTCGGCGTGGACATGGTCAGACCCAAAGCGCGCCCCCGCGGAATGATGGTCACCTTGTGCAAAGCCATTTTCTTGCCCCCCAGCAGGGATTGCAGGATGGCGTGCCCGGCTTCATGGAAAGCCGTCATGCGTCGGTCTTCCTCGTCCATCAATTTGCGGCGCTCGCGGCCAAAGGCAATTTTATCGCGGGCCTCGTCCATATCGTGGCGGTCGACTTCCTTTTTATCGTAACGTGCCCCGATGAGGGCGGCTTCATTCAAAAGGTTGGCCAAATCGGCCCCGGAAAATCCGGGGGTGGCACGGGCAATTACCTTGAGGTCCACATTGGCGCCGAGTTTGATCTTCTTGGCGTGCACCTTGAGAATCTCTTCCCGTCCAACCAGGTCCGGTAGATCGATGGTCACTTGACGATCGAACCGCCCCGGACGCAAAAGGGCCTCGTCGAGGACATCGGGCCGATTGGTGGCTGCGATGATGACCACCCCTTCATGCCCGTCAAATCCATCCATTTCCACCAAGAGGGAATTCAAGGTTTGCTCGCGCTCGTCATTTCCGCCGCCCAGCCCGGCGCCGCGCTGACGGCCCACCGCATCGATCTCATCCACGAAGACTATGCAGGGGGCGTGCTTGCGGGCCTGTTCGAACATGTCGCGGACCCGGCTGGCTCCCACACCGACAAACATCTCGACAAAATCGGAACCGCTGATGGTAAAAAACGGCACTTCCGCTTCCCCGGCAACGGCGCGGGCCAGCAAGGTCTTGCCGGTGCCGGGAGGCCCGAACATCAGAATGCCCTTGGGAATCCGCCCGCCGATGCGCTGAAACTTCTTCGGGTCACGCAAAAAATCGACCACTTCCCCCACTTCCTCCTTGGCTTCGTCACAGCCGGCCACTTCCGCAAAAGTAACCTTGTCGCGGTCGCGGGTGAGCAACCGGGCCTTGCTTTTGCCGAAACTCATCGCTCCCCGTCCCGCCATGCGCAGTTGCCGGACGAAAAGAAAGTAGAGCAGCCCAATGATGATGAGAAACGGAACCAGACCCACGAGAAGGTCCGTCATAACATTGCTGCTCTTTTCTTCGGAAAATTTTCCGGAACGTTGCAATTTTTCATAAATCGGCCCGGTAATCCGCCCGTCCGCCCGAAATCCGATTTTATCCTTTCCCTCGCTTTGGCCCCCCCGGTAATAGGTGAGGTCGCCTGGATTTTCCGGAACGGTTTCTCCAGGATTCACGTAGAGTTCTCCGGTAATGTTAAACCATTCCGAAGACCCTCCGGATGGATCCGATTTTATTATGCCGCGGACAATGTTTCCGCGCTCGAGTTCGGCAAATACCTCATAGGGTTCCAGTTCGATGACTCCTCCCTTTTTGCCCGGTCCCAATATGAAAAGACTGGCAATGGCCAGGACCACCAGGAACCAGATCAACGCCACCTTGGGTTGAAACCGGTCCGTGGGCGTATTCTTCAAGGGCCGACGGCCTTTTGGATTTTGCTTAGGGAGCATGGGATAGGTGTTTTTCTACGGTTGACTATAAAATTTTAGTGATGGTCCCGGTAAGTCAATTGCAGTATTTTTTTTGTATATTGGGTTACTCTGTGGTCGTGACTGACGGGAAGACCGGGCGCCCAAAGAACGAGCGAGTCTGTTGTTGTGACCACGGGCAAGCGTTTTCGTTCCTCTCGGGGAATTTTTCGATCGACAAACAGGTCCTGTAATTTCCGGCTTCCCGGGGCGTTCAGGGGGCGGTAGCGGTCCCCGTCCTGCCAGGGTCTCACCAGCAACGCATCCTTCTTCAGGGCATTTCTATCCAAAAAGACCGTCCTGCGCTCGGAGTATTTCTTTTCCGACAGGCCGCGCAGCAATTTGCGGGTGAATTCCCGACCGTCCGCCCGGATTTGGGTGCGATCCGGGAAATAGATGGCGCCGCCCGCCACCAGTGAAGCGGTTGGCCAATCGGCGGGGATGTCACGAGGGTTTTCCTCAAACGCAATACACCCTTTCTCAAGCCGGACAAATCCACCGCCCATGGGCCATTCGGCAGATGCTTCGGAGAGAGCGGCGCGCAACACCTCATCTACGCGGGCAGGGGAGGCGGACTCCAGCAATCCCCGGCGGTGCAACCATCGATACAACCATCGGCGCAACACCCCGCGCGGTTCCAGTTCCGGCGGCAACCGGGCGGGGTTATCCCCTGGAGCCGGGTAACGGGAAGCGGCGAGAAACCGGTCGATGACTTCATCGGCCTCCTCCAGGTATTGCCGAACCCGCGCCGCGGCCCGAACCAGATCGTATTGGGTAGCGGCCTGCCAGTCGGGTATGATTTCATTTCGAAGCCGGTTCCGGTCGTATATTCCCTCCCGGTTACTCAGGTCCTCACGCCAGGGAATGCCCAATTCCCGGAAATAGCCTTCAAGTTCGCTGCGTTGGATACTCAAAAGCGGCCTCAGGTAGGTTTTTTGGTCGGAAAATGTGTGGACGGGCCGGGGAGCAGCCAGGCCGGCCACGTTACTGGAACGAGCCATACGAAGCATAAGGGTTTCCAGAATATCGTTTTGTTGATGCCCCAACACCGCCATCCCTCCTCCTTCACCTCGCAGGAAGCGGTCGAAAAACGCGTGACGGGCTTCCCTGGCAGCGGCTTCGCTTACCGGAGCATCCAAATCCCTGTCGTCCCAGGAATCGCGCAAAAACGGCAAGCCCAATTGCCCGGCCACGACCGCGACGAATTGCTCATCCCCATGAGAGGCCTCTCCCCGAAGCAGGTGATTGAAATGAAGCACGCACATGTCCTCCCGCCGAGACGGGAAATGCCAATAGATCAGCAAGAGAGCGGATAAGGAATCGATACCGCCCGAACAGGTCAGTCCCATCGCTCCTGGAGGCGCTTCCTTCAGGTAATCGACCGCCCGGGAATGGAGTCGGTCCAGGGGTATCTTATCCGCGAGCCCTTGGGCGTAGCCACGCCAGTTCATTGCAACGGTCACTCCAGGAATTCATCGCCGAAATAAGCCTCCAGGACTGGAGGTATTTTTACCCGGCCGTCCTCCAACACGTTGTTCTCCAAAATCGCGGCCACTACTCGGGGAACCGCCAGGGCGGAACCGTTCAAGGTGTGCAGGTGGACCGGTTTTTGGCCCGGGGGACGGTAACGGATATTGGCCCGCCGCGCCTGAAAAGCTTCAAAGTTGCTGCAACTGGAAACTTCCAGCCAACGCTTCTGCCCGCCGGCCCAAACCTCCAAATCGTACTTCTTGCTCTGGGTAAACCCGAGATCGCCGGTGCACATCAAAAGCGCCCGGTAGGGGATTTCGAGTTTTTGCAACAGCCTTTCCGCGTCGGATTTCAGACTTTCCAGTTCCCCGTAAGACTCGTTCGGATGCACCCATTTAACCAACTCGACTTTATCGAATTGGTGAACCCGGTTCAATCCGCGCACCATTTTTCCATAACTGCCCGCTTCCCGGCGAAAGCAAGGCGAGTAGCAGACGCGGTAAACCGGCAGCTCCGCTTCATCCAGGATTTCATCGCGAAAAAAATTGGTTACCGGAACTTCCGAAGTCGGAATGAGGTAGAAATCATCCCGGGTAAGGACGTACATCTGCCCCTCCTTGTCGGGCAACTGACCGGTGGCGGTGGCGGTGGCCCGGTTGACCACCAACGGTCCCGTCAACTCCTCGTAACCGTTGCGCAGGGCTTCATCCAGGAAAAAATTGATCAGGCTTCGCATCAGCCTGGCCAACCCACCCTGAAAAAAGGGCCAACCGGCGCCGGTTACCTTGGCTCCGCGGGTAAAGTCGGCATATTTTTTAAAGACTTTCCCTTCGAAGTGGGGGCGGGCATAAGCGGAAACACCGGCGGGATCCCCCCAGGAATGGAATACTTCATTGCCGCTGGGGTCCGGAGCTACCGGCACCGAGGCATGGGGAATATTGGGGACGGATAGCAGGTGAGCTTTCCAATCCGCCTCCAACGCCTTCAATTCGGCATCCTTCGTTTTTACCTCGGAGGAAACGCCCCGCATCTCCCCTACCTTGGCCATAAATTCCCGCGAACCTTTTTTCAAGGCGGCCATTTCCTTGTTCACCCCCTTTTGTCGGGCGCGAAGCCGCTCCACCGTTTGGATCAAGCCACGCCGCTTTTTGTCCAGTTCCAGAATGGAACCGAGATCGCAGTCAATACCCTTGTCGGCAATGGCTTTGCGCAGACGTTCCGGTTCTCGGCGCAGAACCTCTAAAGCTATCATCGGATTTTCTCTTCGTTTTGCATTTACCGGCTAATGTCCATCCTCCCCGTTATGACAATCTCAATTTCCCCTTCTTCGCAAATTTCTTCACCATTTTTTTCACGGATTTCCCTCTCACTGACCCAGAATCCCAGGAAATCCACCCGGTTCACCTTTTCTGTTGTAGCCTTCAGGCAAGGCGGGATCAAGCGACTGAAAGCTTTGTGCCCTTGTGGTTAATTCCCCATCCGTGCTCATCCTTGAAATCCGTGGTAAATTTCCCTCCCTCTCTACGTCCTCTGTGCTCTCTGTGGTTAAACTCTCTTCCCATATTCATTTTTTCTTTACTAACTAACAAAAAGTAATGAAATATCGTTGTTTCATGGGATATACCTGCAACGATTAGGACTCGATAATGCCCAAAGTCAGCTCCAAGCGCCAAATCACCCTGCCAGCCGCCCAGTGCCGATTGGCCGGCATTGAACCCGGTGACGAATGCCAGAGTTTCGTTGCCGATGGCCGTATCACCATAGTCCGTCAGGAGCCTGGAAGCGCCTGGGGTTGTCTGGCTCACCTTCGGGCGGACGAGACGGTCACCGATGAGCAGTCGCGTCAGGACGCAATCGAACGGGAGCGGGGACACGGAACTTGATTGCGGTCGACACCAACGTTCTGCTGCGCTATCTCCTGAGGGATGACAAAGAACAGGCCGAACGGTCGCGTCATGTTTTTGAAAGCGCGGAGCGCATTCTTATTACGGACGTCGTATTGGCGGAGACCTTGTGGACATTGACGGGAAACCGGTATGGCGCGGCCAAGGCCGACCTCATCGCCGTCGTGGACAAACTGTTGCAGGAACCCAACGTTCGCTTTGAGGACGATGCAGTGATCTGGAGCGCCCTGCAGGCTTACCGAGGAACCGATGCCGACTTCGCCGATGCCCTTATCGTGTACAAGGCTTTGAAGACAGCGTCCAACGACAATGGATTGGACGCCGTATACACCTTTGATTCCGCCGCATTGCAATTGCCCAAAACAGCCGAACCGAAGTAGCGGATAAGGAATGACCTCTCGCCAGGAACGCCGAGAAACGCTGGGACACGGATAAAATAACCACAGAGAGAGGAAAGAAATGACTCTCGCCAAGAGCGCCAAGGTCGCAAAGATTGGGAAGAATTAAGAAATTTGAGCCCTTTGTGCCTTTTGTGGCTATTTATCCAAATTGTTGAGGGACCCGCCTCACGGCGTGGTGGGGGACTGGAAAGTCCCCCCTCCGTTAATTCCTGTTCCGGCAAAGCCGGATCCCTTGGCGATCTTTGCGAGAGGCCATTCAATTTCCTCGGAGCCGAAATTCCAAGGCCTCCCAATCTCCCAGATGCGCCCGCATCAGGCTTTTCCATAATTTTCCGTGGTTCGGGACTGAAAAGTGGAGCAGTTCATGCACGATGACGTAATCCCACAAGTCGGTCTCCAGATCCAACAGGTCGCTGTTGAAATTCAGGTGTCCATTGGTTGAACACGAAGCCCACTTGTGCCGCATGGGGCGAACGCCCAGCCATACCACCTCCACGTCGAGCTTCGCCGCCCATTCATGAACGCGTTGCTTGAACGCATCCTTCGCTGTAATCACTTCATTCACCCTTCTTCCTGAGCAGAATATGGAAAATATCCTCCACCATGGCAGTTACCAGGTTCACGTCATCTTCCTGAGAATAGATCGCGTACGTTACTTCCTTCCTCAATCTGCGTAGATCTCCGTCGCTGGTTCGCCAATTGGGGAAGCGCCGGATGACCTCCTTGATTTGGTTGCTGGCAACCTCCGGATTCCGGAGACCGTGTTCCTTCAGCTTATCGTAGAAGAAGTATTGAACGGTCTCCATGCCCTTTTCCGCCTGCTCGCGCTTTCTGCGTTCATTCTTCCGTATAGCCTCCGCCAATTCGTTCATTGTTTCCTCAGTCGACTTTTGCCGTTCTTCAAAACCCTCCTGCACGGCCCTGGCCAAGTCGGACAAGGCTACCAGAAATGGATCCTCCCCGTTTTCCTCGGCCGACTTTTCTATTGCCTTGATGAGGTTTATCACCTTCGTGGCCTTCCCGCTCCTCTTCTTCTGCAGAATTGCCTCCAATGTCTCGTTGTTGATTTCGACCGAGTCCTCTGACTCCTTCCCGACGAGAGCGTCCACCCTCCTCTGCACCAGTTCATTGGTTTTCCGTTGAAAATCGCGATCCACGTAAACGCGTTTTGTGTAGGCTTTGGCCACCACCTCGTAAATGCTGCTGAGCATTTGGTAGTCCTCGATAAAGGGCCTCAGAAATTTGTCCGGCGATATGATCTCATAGAGCATTTGTATTTCCTTATACTCTTTGAAAAAGGCCTTGCGCCTTTCCTTGTCCCGGAAGTGCTCGATCAGTTTGTCGACGTCCGTGTCGATAATATCGTTTTCGACTAACGCCAGGTAACCGGGCGCTTGCTCGTTCATTTTATTTTTAAACAAAACCTTGAGCAGTTTCAGGTCCTTGACGATGGCGTTGACCTCCTTGCTGTCGAAGGCGAGGGCCTTTTCCAGTTTGTCGAAGATGCCTACGAAATCCATGACGAAGCCATGGGGTTTCACCATCTCCTGCGCCTCCTTCTCATAGGGACGGTTAACCCGGGCGATGGCCTGCAGCAGGGTGTGGTCGCGCATCGGCTTGTCCAGATACATGGCATAGAGCAAGGGCGCGTCGAACCCGGTGAGAAGCTTCTCCGTGACAATGAGGATCTTCGGCATCTGGTCGAGTTTGCCGAAACTCTTGCGAATCTGCCGCTCCCTCTTCGGATCGAGGTGAAATTCCTTGAGCAGGGCCGAGTCGTTACTGTTTCCGGTGTAGACGACCTCGGAATAATCCGGCAGCAGGAATTGATCGAGGGCCTTCTTGTAGTGGGCGCAGGCCTCGCGGTCGACACCGACGAGGAAGGCTTTGTAGCCCAGCGGTTCGACGTTCTCCAGGTAGTGTTTCACCACCGCGCGCGCCACCTTCTGAATCCGGTCCTTCCCTTTCAGGAAAATCCTTAGATTCACCGCCCGCTCCAGGATCTTGTTCAACTCCTCGATGTCGGCCACCCCCTCGGCTTCGGCGAGGGAGAGGAATTCCTCCTCCAGCGTCTCGTGCGGAACCAGCATCTCGTTGGGGGCGAGTTGATAGTAGAGCGGTAACGTCGTGCCGTCATCTATACTCTCGGCGATGGAATACTTGTGCAGGTAGCCCTTGTCGTCCTCGCAGCCGAAGGTCTTGAAAGTGCCCTTTCCATAGGCCGTTTTATCCACTGGCGTACCGGTAAATCCAATGTAGGTGGCGTTGGGCAGGCCGGCCATGAGGAAATTTCCCAGGTCGCCGCCGGTGGTGCGGTGAGCTTCGTCGATGAGCACGTAGATATTCGAGCGCGTATTGAGATCGGCCGGCATGTCGCGGAATTTGTGGATCATCGTCACGATGATGCCCCGGTAATCGTCCCTCAGCAGTTGGTTGAGCCGGGCAATACTGCTGGCGTGCTCCAGGTTGCCCAGACCAAGCGCGGCAAGGTTCTTGAGCATCTGGTCTTCCAACTCGTTGCGGTCGATCATCAACAGGATGGTCGGTTTATCCGCCTCCGGCGCCTTGAATAACCGTTCCGCCGCCTTGATCATTGTGAAAGTCTTCCCGCTGCCTTGAGTGTGCCACACGAGGCCCCGGGTACGGTCGGAGGCAAGGGCGCGGTTGACCGTCGCCTCCACCGCGCCAGTCTGATGCTGACGCAGAATGTACTTGTTCAACTCCTCGTCCTTCTCGGCAAAGACGATGTAGTCCTTCAGAAAAGCCAGCGCCTGCGGGATGGCGCAGAAGCTCTTCACCTTGGCTTCCAACTGACCAAGAACGGAGGGCGGGTTTTCCAACCCGTCACCACTTTCCCCAACGGAGGGGGGACTTTCCAGTCCCCCATTTCCATAAAATAATCCATTACCATAATCCCTCCACTCCATTAAAATAAACTCCGACTCCTTCAACCGCGCATTCACCGGATTCTCCCGGATATATTCCTCCACCTTGGAAAAGTTCCGCTCACTCCGGATCAGCCGATCCCAATACTCATCCTGCCACAGCGCCCTAGTCTTCCCAATTCGCTTGTTGATCTCGCGCGCGGTGAAACCCTTCCATGACTTCACAATCTTTACCAACGTATGCCGGCCCAATGGCCGAAACATCACATGCACGTGATTTGGCATCACCACGAACGACGCGATTTCATACCACTTGCCGTCGAAATGCCGTAGCGCATCCGCAACGATCTTCGCGTTCGACGGGTCTTTCAGCACACACGATCCGCTTCCCTGATCCAGCCAGATATCGATCTGCCGGGAGAAACGTTCATGGTATTCCGCTTCCGTCTTGTCATCCCATGGTTCGGGATAGCGTTTGCACCAGTTATCCCGCTCTTCGTTCCACTGATCCAGTTTCGCTTTTGGCAACGAATCACCCAATCGCCACGTTACAAACACCCACGTCCCGCCCTGTTGCCAGTGGGGCAAACGATTTTGAGTGGCATCAATTTTGCCGTAAGGATTGTAAAAGGAGAACGGACTTTCCTCAACGGAGGGGGGACTTTCCAGTCCCCCGCCACCTCCTTTAATTGGGGGACTGGAAAGTCCCCCCTCCGTTAACTCCGTTAGCTTCCAATTAAAAATATTCCTCCGCACCGTGTTCCACGTCACCCCGTAGGAAAAACCAATGGCGTCCGTGGCGGTGAAGATTTGCTCAGGCACGAACAGTTCGGGGGTTTCCCGGTGGTAACGGCGGATCTGGTCGATGCCCAACGCTATCCCCTCATCCTTGGTGGCGTTCTTGCATTCAATTACCAGCACCGGAATCCCGTTGATGAGGAAGACCACGTCCTCCCGCGTGCCGTGGTGGCCGTTGTGAAAAGCCCATTCCTCCGTGACCTCGAACACGTTGCGCGCCGGGTCGTCGTAATCGATCAGGATCAGGTCCCGCTCGCGGTTCTCCTCCTGGTCGAAGAACTTACCCCGATTGCGCAGGTAATCCACGAATTCCCGGTTGCCGTAGATGTTTGTCCGAATGTGTCTGAACCTGCCAAGCAATTCCCCCTCCGCCTCGGAGTATCGCGGATTGAATTCCCGCACCTTGGTATCGAGAAGCTTGTCGAAGAAGAGAGACAACGGAGCGCGGGCATTCTTGCCCGCGTCTTGCCTGGATTGGCGGGTTGGAAAACCCGCCCTCCTTTCCTCGGCCTTCAGCCGGGACACAAAGTTCCAGCCGACATCCTGTGCGTATTTCAGGATACGAGCCTGGACGGTTTTATGTTCACCGGGCTTCATCGAGTTTATGGAATATTTAACCGCAGATGCCGCAGATTTTCACAGATGTTCCTTTGAATCGATAAATCTTTTGTATTGTTGCCACAGTGTCGCAACAATTCTCCTCCCAGCGGCTGGAAACGATAACGAAGGCAGGAATGTCCCCCACTTACTCTTCATTCAACGGAGGGCGGGTTTTCCAACCCGCCTTATCTTTCCTCAACGGAGGGGGGACTTTCCAGACCCCCAAAAATCGAGCCAAGGCCCTTCCGGGGGCTTCGGTAGAAACTTGGAGCATAAACCAGAACAACTGGAGGAGGCCAGATCGGACGATTCCAGGCAAGAAATCGGATGATTATCGGATGAATTTGTCGTTTGGATTCCGGTTATAATTCTCGCTTCAGCGAGGCGACCATCCATTTTCGGTTATTTTGGGGGACCCGCCTCCCGGCGTGGCATGCAGGAATGTCCCCCCTCCGTTATAAAATCTGTGCCCACGTGTCCTGCCGGAGCTATTCAATGACTTAAGGTCTCTCAAATCGGCGACAGCTTGTCGCCAAATTGTGGAGTTGGCGTAGGTTTCCGGGTCTCTCGTCCTGTCTGCGCCCATCTGCGAAATCTGTGGTCTGGATGCTGGAACTTCCTTTTCTAAGCGTTCTTGTAAGCGAGCTTAGCGAGAGCCCTCACGGAGGCGCTGAACATGTTCGGTCACATGTACGGTATCTTGTATGGTATCCTGTAGGGTATCTTGACCTTTCTTATTGCCTAACAATAACTTATCTTGTATGGTATCATGTTCTGTCACCGCAAGGAATGTCAGGCTTGGCCGACTTATTTCCCTGAATTGTCAAGAGTACAGACCAGATGTTGTTTGCTTCAGCCCTACTCCAACGGTGCGATCCTGCCTGGTGGTTCCGAACGTTGCGCACGTATCCAGGCTGCCATCAGATCGTCTTGGTGAAGGGATGCCCATTCCTCCACAAGACGACGGGCACGGGGGGGAAGCCGCCCCTGCACCACCCTAATGCTTTTTATCTCTACGACAGCTTCATACTCACCGTAGAACACGTGAAAATGAGGTGGGTTGTGGTCGAGAAAATTAAGACGAATACTGATACCGTAGAATCTGCAGAGTTCAGGCATCGTGGCTCTGCATTATTTGCTGTACACCAGGCATCATTTCCTCAACAGATTTGCCTGTGAGTTCCAGGTACAGAGCATCGGCACAAAGGTCGATGTCATCATCCCAAGCTATGGCTCTGTGGGAAGTTATATGCACCTTCTCGAAATATCCCGGCTCGTCCCAAATTTTGAACACGCCCTTACCAGCGAGATGCGACAGATCGATTTCACCAGTGAGGCCATCTGCATATCTAAGCCATATGCGGTAGCTGGCTCGTGGATGTACTTCGGTTGGTCGAATCATTGCACTGGCTCCTCTCCTATACTGGGTCAGGCTGCAGCGGCCTGGGATTTCTTCTGAAAGGAATTATTAGAATCATAGTAATTACCCGTTGCCAGGTGTCAAGGGGCCGAACATGGACGGTATCTTGGACGGTATCTTGGACGGTATCTTGGTCGGTATCTTGGTCGGTATCTTGTAGGGTTTCCTGCCTTTCTTATTGTATAACAAGGACTTATCTTGGGGGGTATCTAATTGGGTCACCGCAAGAACCAATGAATTTAGCTTTTTCAAACAACGCTCCTTTCAGTCGCTTGATCCGGCTTTGCCGGAACAGGATCGCTTCGCGAGCAGGATGAAGGGGAATGTTTGGCCACAAAATGCACAGAATACTCAAAATTCCTAATTCCTAATTCCTCATTCCTAATTGGCGCCCCCGGCGCCTCCTCCTCTGTGCTCTCTGTGTCCTCTGTGGTTAATCCCTTCTCCCCAATTCCTGATTCCTCAATGGTGCCAGAGGCGCCTTTTGTGGCGGTCTATTTCAGAAAGGCCACACTGGAATCCGGGATTTGTTAAACGAGTAAATTTTGCAGGGTATTATGGAGAGTGGGTTTTTGTTAAATTCTTCGATGAGCTTGAACCCTGAAACGCATTTGCCCAATATGCTCTGCTATTTATGCGAAGCGATACAACCGGCGGCCCATGAGGTAAAGTTCCCATGGCTGGGGCCGACCAAGAGACACGGAGGAATAACTGATGAAAGCAACTGAGATCATCTTCGAGGTAACCGAGACGGTTGAAGGCGGATACGACGCCAGAGCGCTTGGGCACAGCATCTTCACACAGGGAGAAGACTGGAATGACCTGAAAGCCATGGCGCGAGATGCGGTGCGTTGCCATTTCGATGACGAGAACATGCCAAGGGTCATCAGACTGCACCTTATCAGGGAGGAGGCCATCGCGGTATGAAGCTGCCTCGCGACCTTCCAGGAAACGAGGTCGCCAAGCTGCTTACCCGTCACTATGGCTACCGTGTGAAGCGAACCAAAGGCAGCCACACGACGGTGACGTTGGCCATTGGCCACAACCGACACAGCGTGACCGTTCCCAGGCATCGGAATGTGCGAGTTGGGACGCTCGACGGAATCATTGCTGCCGTGGCGGAGTTCCTTGGCCTGTCCAAGCACGAAGTGCGGAATACCCTTTTCGGTTGACTCCATAATATTTTTCAAACTCCTTCCTTCCCCTTCATCATCCGTGCCCATCCGTGAAATCCGTGGTCAGGTTTCTAAATTCTGGATCTTCCCTTTCTTTGCGTTCTTTCCGTCCTTTGCGCTCTTTGCGAGAGGCCATAATGAAGCGCTGAACATGTTCGGTATCATGTTGGGTGTCTTGTAGGGTATCTTTAGGGGTTTCCTACCTTTCTTATTGTATAACAAGGACTTATCTTGGAGGGTGTCTTGTTGGGTCGCCGCAAGAAACAATGAATTTAGCTTTTTCAAACAACGCTCCTTTCAGTCGCTTGATCCGGCTTTGCGGGAACAGGATCGCTTCGCGAGCAGGATGAAGGGAAATGTTTGGCCACAAAAAGCACAGAATACCCAAAATTTCCAATCCTAATCCCTCATTCCTAATTGGCGCCCCCTGGCGCCTCCTCCTCTGTGCTCTCTGTGTTCTCTGTGGTTAATCCCTTCTCCCGGGAACTGCCTCAGAGCGCTCATGATCTTCAAGGTCATTCTTTGATGAAGAGAAGTCTGCGGAGATATCAAGAATGGTGTCACCGTCTGGGGTTGGTAGTTTTTCCGCAGCCTGTGCAATCATGGCTGTCACGTTAAAAAATGCCTCGCCAAAGAAATTGGTGATGCCCTTGATGAGTTCGGCATCTCCATCGGCCAGTTCAGCGAGTTCCTCCAGCTTTCGCTTCATTTCGAAGGCGTGAAATTTGATCTCTTCGGCAGCATTGCGCCTGCCGCCAGTTACATGGAAGGCAATGTTGATCTCAAGCGCTTTCGCGTAATCCACGATATCTCTCACGCGCAGCGAGGCGTCTCTACTGTTTTCAATTTTTGAAATCCTTGGTTGTCCGCAACCAAGTTTTCGAGCCAATTCGGATTGGGTAATACCTCGGGCGGCTCGGGCCGAAGACAGCATTCGGACCATTTTTGTTGCGTCAAATTCCTCCTCGAAATTTCTTTTGAATTCCGCATCCCTCGCCGTCGCGTTAACAAGGTCTTTAACGTTTGAGTAGCGCTTTCCCGTCGAAACTGGGTTCATGGTTCTTGTGATTCGGATTTTCTAATTCTTGAGACAAATTCCCGGCATATTTGGAGATCACGTTTTTGGGAGCCTTTGTCGCCAATCGTAATCAAATGCAAGGTATTATTTGAGATTTGAGCATAGGTATAAAGCCGAGTTTGCTTCAAATTCTTCCCTCCACCTTTTTGATCGATTGCCTTAACTCCCTTGGGTTCATGGTGAATAAAGCCAAACTTGATTATCTCAGGTCTTCCGGCCTGAATTAGGGCATTGAGGTAGCGTTGAAGATTTTGAAGGACAGCTGAGAGTTCGCGAGGATTCTTCTTCTCCAATCGTTGTGTTTTTCTTTCAAACAGATCTGTAGGTTCGAGTTTCCAAATTAAAATTTATTCCAAATTACAGCATATCAAGTGCATTTTGCAAAATTTTTATCGCTAAACGGAATATTTTCCGGGAATAAATGAGCCTCATTTGCCGGATTCTGCGACGAAAAATCGCGGGAGAGCCGCATCCTTGTTAGCCAAATGCCCCAGGGAATGGAGCCCCTACCCTTGTGAATTCTGTGCTTTTTGTGGCTAATCATTCCTAAGTTCCGGATTCTGGATCTTCCTTTTATCGGCGTTCTTGGCGATCTTTGCGAGAGGCCAAAATAAGGCGCTGAACATGGTCGGTATCTTGGTCGGTCACCTCAATTTTTGCCCGTTCATGTATTGGCAATCGTACCAGAAACCAAGTTCGGTTCTCATCACTCTCGGCGCGCCTCCCCGCTCCTTTTTTAATCTGCGCCTATCCGTGTGATCTGTGGTTATTCTCTGCTCATCCTGTCCATCCTGTCCATCCATGTTCAATTCCTCATTCCATCACTCCCTTCTCCCCCCTTTGTGCCTTTGTGCCATCTCGCCTTGGCGAGATCTAATTCCCGGCAGGCTTTCAGCGGTTCCAACTTGAATTATCCATTCTTTTCGGCCACTCAATAGAACCTTCATGACCACCGCCCCCAACCTCAACTGGATCGCCAATTACATCTGGGGCATCGCCGACGACGTGCTCCGCGACGTATACGTCCGCGGCAAATACCGCGACGTCATCCTTCCCATGACCGTCCTGAGACGCCTCGACGCGGTGCTCGAACCCACCAAAAAAGAGGTCCTGGAAATGAAGGCCAGGCTGGACCAGATGGGGGTGGCCGACCAGAAGGTGGCCCTTCGGCAGGCGGCGGGCCAAGCTTTCTTCAACACCTCCAAGTTCACCCTACAGGACCTGCGGGCCCGGGCCAGCCGACAGCAGCTAAAGGCCGATTTCGAGGACTACCTCGACGGGTTCTCGCCCAGCGTGCAGGACATTCTGGAGAATTTCGAGTTCCGCAATCAGATCCCGAAGCTCTCCAAGGCCGACGCCCTGGGCTCGCTCATCGAGAAGCTTACTTCGCCCGATATAAACCTCAGTCCGGAACCGGTCCTGAACTTCGACGGCACCGTCCGCCATCCCGGCCTGGACAACCACGCCATGGGCACCATTTTCGAGGAACTGATCCGGCGCTTCAACGAGGAGAACAACGAGGAGGCTGGCGAACACTTTACTCCGCGTGACGCCGTGCAACTCATGGCCAAGCTGATCTTCCTCCCCATCGCCGACCGGATCGAAGACGCCACCTATCTGCTCTACGACGGCGCTTGCGGGACCGGCGGCATGCTGACCGTGGGGGAGGAAGTGCTTCAGCAACTCGCCAAAGAGCGGGGCAAGCAAGTGTCCACCCACCTCTTCGGCCAGGAGATCAACGGCGAGACCTACGCCATCTGTAAGGCCGACCTGATTCTGAAAGGCGAGGGAGTTGCAGCGGACAACATCCATGGCGGACCTGAGTATTCCACCCTTTCCAACGACGCCTTCCCGTCGAAGGAGTTCGACTTCATGCTCTCCAATCCTCCCTACGGCAAGAGTTGGAAGACCGACCTGCAACGCATGGGCGGCAAGAAGGAGATGCGCGACCCGCGATTCGTCATCGAGCACACGGGCGATCCCGAATATTCCCTGGTCACCCGCTCCAGCGACGGCCAATTGCTCTTCCTGGCCAACAAGCTGTCCAAGATGAAGCAGGAAACCAAGCTGGGGAGCCGCATCGCCGAGGTCCACAACGGCAGTTCCCTTTTCACCGGATCCGCCGGACAGGGCGAGAGCAACATCCGCCGCTGGATCATCGAGAACGACTGGCTGGAAGCCATCGTGGCGCTGCCGCTCAACATGTTCTACAACACCGGCATCGCCACCTACATCTGGGTGCTCACCAACCGAAAGCCGGAGCAGCGCAGAGGCAAGGTCCAGTTGATCGATGCCACCAAGTGGTTTCGTCCGCTCAGAAAAAACCTGGGAAAAAAGAACTGCGAACTCGGGCCGGAGGACATCGAGCGGATCTGCCGGACCTTCCTCGATTTCGAGGAGAGCGAAGAGAGCAAGGTCTTCCACAACGAGGCCTTCGGGTACTGGAAAGTGACTGTAGAACGGCCGCTAAGATTGAGGGTGGAACTGTCCAAAGAGCGACTGGATGAGTACTTCGAAGCCTGTTTCGATGAATTTGATTTTGCGATGATCGATGCCGTCGATGAGGTGGAGGATAAACTGGGTCCCGGGCCGCATCTCGACTTCAATCGATTCCTGGAAGAGGTAAAAGAAGAAATGCCGCGACATGGTGTGAAAATGACAGCGAAACGAAAGAAGCTCATGCATACCCTGTTGACCGAGCGGGATGAAGCAGCCGAACCCGTCATAAAAAGGGTCCATCGACCCAGCACAACCCCCGACCCGATTCGTGGCTTGTACGAAGTTCGCAAGCGCTCAGGGAACCGTGTCGTGGAGTACGAACCCGATTCAGAGCTTCGTGACACAGAACAGATCCCCTTGCAGGAAGACGGCGGCATCGAAGGGTTTCTCCAGCGCGAGGTTCTCCCCTACGCCAAGGACGCCTGGTATGTTCCCAAGACCGTGAAAATCGGCTACGAAATCAGTTTTAACCGCTACTTCTACAAACCCGAACCGATGCGGACTTTGGAGGAGATACGAGCAGATATTCTCGCGGTGGAAAAGGAGACGGATGGGTTGTTGGCCGAGATTTTGGACGGTGGAGATCAGGCGCCGGCCTCATGACGCAAGGTCCTTATGGAAGGGACCGACAAAAACACACAAGGAAGAACAACATATTGCGTATACGAGGCCAGAGGCCTGGGATAGCCTCAGTTGCCCCACAGCCGATTGAACCGTGTGTGATTTGAAACGATATGAAGCCCTACTTCGATTCCCTCATGTTGAATTGTCGGTGGGGAACCTCTGCTCCTGATGGGTTGCTTGTCCAACCGACGACTGCCTTTCTCCGCCACTAGCGCGTACCGGACTTCAGGCCGGTCAGGCTCGTCGCCACAAAGGATTCGACATAGGGACCAAAGGTAATCCAAACGAGGCTGGCTCCAACGCAATTGCTCAAGCCCTCTATAGGTATTATTGTTCAAATTTTTCTTGAGTTCAAGAAACAGCAACCGAACCGTGTCGCCATCAGGATTGACGATAATGTAATCGCACTTCTTATTCCAAGGCCAAGAACCTTTCTTCTTTTCCTTTTTTAAACCTGACAAGTTGATCTTTTCAGCACGGATAACTACTGAATCCTGATTTAATCCCGATACCTCCACCGACATGCCATTGGGTTCTTTCAGCTTCACGGTTCCGCCGGAATCCGGAGACTGTTGGCACTTGTCCGCAACAACTTTCCGAAGACAATCTGCAAACGCCACGCGATCAGTCTCCTACGGCTTCAAGCCGGGACGCCAACTCGTTGGCGACAGCGTTAATGTGGTCGATGGTTTCGTCGAAAACCGGCATGTCGATACCGTATTGATCAACTTCGCACCGAATCAACCCGCTGTTGTCTGCTACGTAGGCGCGAATCGAATCCCGATTCAATGCATCTTCGTTGGTGTATTTCAGTGATTTAAGCGCCTCCTCTTTGCCCTCAAATTCGCTATCCAACATTACGAGGTTGTTTATTTCCTTGATGAGATAATCACTGTGAGTCGTAACGAGGACCTTCAGTCCTGCACGGACGAGCCGCGCGAGCAAGCGAGCCAACCGAATCTGATTGGCAGTATCGAGGTGGCTTTCCGGTTCATCGATGATCAGCAGGTGATTCGGCTTTGCCACGTGCCGCAGAAAAAAATACAAATCGGATAATCCACGGGCTGATGAGGACGCAAGGTGCAAGGGAACATCAAATTTCTTGTCCTTACTCCTCGCTTTGGATACGAACCGAATCTCATCGCCGGAGGTCTTGAAGTATCCATTCATCATGTCCTTTATGTCGTTGAACAGCTTGGTTGAATGGATTTCACTCTTGTCCTTGACCCGGTCTGGCAGGCTTCTCGTGTAGTCAATGTTGTCCTTGATCGGAAGCGCGTAGCGGCTGGTAGCGCGATCCAGGAACAGGAAAGGAGAATATCTTTCACGGTCCCTGTCATTGCCCATCTTTTGCAGGAGATCGACGAGCTGGTTTTTGGTGAAGTCCAATTCTCGATAAAATAGAGAAATTCCAAACCGTTCTGCTGACAGAATAAACGGTTCCGGAAAGAAGCGCCCCAATAAAAGTCCAAAATACCCCACGGCAACCATGAAACTCAAATCTGGCAGATCGTTGCTTCCACTTCGGCCTTCGAAGGTTATTTCGATTTGATCGACTTCACGTTTAAACAGCAAAGAACCTTTATCGGACAACTGAACTTCCACTGGATGCAAGTCCCCAATTCCGGCATTGCCGCTAAGGGCTTTGACGTTGAAAGCGGCCTTATTGAAATCGCCCGATTGTGAACTGAACACTTGGGATATAGCGTGCCTTGAGAAGTCCCAACTTAGCTGGTCCAAAATCGCCCTGCGCTGATCTTCCAGCGAGTCTGAACTGGTGCTGAATGTAACTTTTCCCTCTTCAATAAGCCGTTCTGCGATCTCCTTCATTTTTGGGATACCGGATTTATTTTTCCTTCTCCCTAACAAAAACCGATGGATGCACGGCCAACCATTCCACATCTTCAGAAACCCATAGAGCGTGTAAACGAGGTACGACTTGCCCGTGTTGTTCCGCCCAGCGATGATGGTGAGGTCCCCGAGTTCGAGAACGGCCTTCTCAATCGGACCAATATTCTGAAACGAAAACATTACTGAAGCCCGCCCTCGATTGCCGGTTCGAGGACCCGTGCTCTCGCCGCTGTCTTTGCCACGGTGCGTTGCCAAATCGTCTTTTTTTGTTGTCATGGGGTAGGTTCCGGTTCCTTGGATAGGCAGAGGATGGATACAGAGCGCTGAGATCGCTCGTGTTGAGGCTTCAAGGATTTGGGAAAGTGCCCCAGCGCCGAGACCGTGTCAAGCCAACCCGATTCAGGAAGGAGGCAGGCCGTAATCCGTTTTGCTTATCAGGGACGGTCTTTGTTCAATGCCTCGATGAGCTTGATCCCAGAAACGCTCTTGCCCAATATGTTTTGCTTTTTATGGAAAGCAATTCACCCAGCAGACTTACGATTTTTCCGTTGGCGTTCGACCGCGAGCTTCGGGACACGGAGCAGATCCCCTTTTTGGAAGACGGCGGCATCGAAGGGTTCCTACTTCGAGAGGTTCTCCCCTACGCCAAAGACGCCAGGTACGCTCCCAAGACCGTGAAAATCGGCTACGAGATCAGTTTCAACCGCTACTTCTCCAAACCCGAACCGATGCGGATGCTCTTAGAGAGTCGGGCAGATATTTTATCGGTGGAAAAGGAGACGGAGGGGTTGTTGGCTGAGGTTATCGGGGGTGGCCCAGTTTGAATAAGATACCTTGTTTTCAAGAAGGCAGCATTGAGTCCCTTGCTAAAGTGCTGGGGGATTGCGGTTCTGGGTCTGACATCAGTCGAGTTCTGACTAATCGCGGCATACATGACGACTCTGGCCATTCGACTAAATGGAGAAGGTTGGATTGGATATTTCTGAAAATTCAACAACAGGACAGGTGCGCGAACAAAATCCTCGATTTTATTCAATCGTTTCTCGCACCTGCTCGCTTCGTAGGCAAAAACGATGAATTCGAGTCACATCGCTCCGAATTGAACGTAGTCTTGGCCTTTTCCGGCCTTGAGTACGGAGCCGATGGCAAATTTCGAAAACGTTCAGCAGCCGCAACTATCACTGAAGCAGAGAGACGAGCAAACGCAGTCCAGGCTAAGTTTCAGGGACGGCGGATTCATCCCGAGGTGCTGAAGTATTGTAAAGCGGAGCTAATGCAAGATAACTACTTTCACGCGGTTTTCGAGGCTTCCAAGGGACTTGCCCAACGAATTCGTGACATATCAGGAGTTGGTGGAGATGGTGCTAGACTCGTGGATTTGGTCTTTTTGGTCAGTGAGCCGATTTTGGCATTTAATACATTACAGACCGAAACAGAGAAGTCTGAGCATAAAGGATTTGCCGCTCTACTGAAAGGCTGCTTTGCAGCAGTAAGAAACCCTCTCGCGCATGAGCCGAAAATAATGTGGGATGGTGAGGACGATGCCGTGGACTACTTTACTCTGATCTCGCTCCTCCATCGCAAGCTGGACGACTGTGTGAAAACTGGATTGGGGGGTAGTCGATGGGCGTGAAGCCATTTTTCCAGCATTGTCTACAAGCCCTATTGCCATCGTGGATTTATGTTTATTCTGGTAAATTAGGACGGGACGTCCAAATCGGCTACAGACGGGTCTCATTCGAGGAGACACGAGTCAGCACCTTAGCACTGGAGAAAGAATCAGAAGAGTTTCTGGTGGAAACCAGGAAAGAGAATTTATGAAAAGTGCTGAACATATTGATCCTGTCCAACCAAACGTGTTTCTTTGCTACACAAAGAAGGACCGAATTCTTGCCGAGAAAATTGCCATGGGGTTGTTCAACCGCGGTATCGAAGTATGGTGGGATAAATGGGAGATTCGAGCAGGCGATAGTATCGTCCAGAAAATCAACGAAGGACTTGGCGACTGTACGCATTTCATCGTACTTCTTACACCAAGATCGAAGGATAAACCCTGGGTAAATGACGAAATGAATGCAGCATTTATTCAGAGGCTGATAGGTAGAGTCAAATTCATCCCGCTCCGATGCGACTTGCCGGCCGAATGTCTCCCCCCTCTCTTGAGCAGCCTCCATTCACCCGAAATCAGCGAAGCCTCTTTGCCCGAGACCTTGGAACAGCTTGCGAATGACATCTATGGGATCACCAAGAAACCTCCAATCGGTAGTGCGCCAACCTTGATCGACCACCCAGCAGCACCCTACTCGCCCGCAGCAATGGCTGTGGCTGATTACTTCTGCCGGGAGACCAACCACGCTAGGAAGTTTGATCCTCAAGTGACCATAGGTGCGCTTGCTGAGGCAACTGGATATTCCTTGGAGGATACAGAAGATGCCCTGCACGAGTTACGGGATTTAGTCGAACATAGTAAGGAGGCTACACCGCCGAAAAACAAATTCGTTTGGCCAACCTCTTCGTTCTGGCCGGAGTTCGACCAGTATTTTAAATACAATCCAAATCCGGTCGAAGATGCGCAGATCCTCGCCGCACGCATAGTCAATAACCAAGAGTTTCCGAAAAAACTTCCCGAGATTGCAGAACGCCTGGGTTGGCAACCAAGGCGGATAAATCCGGCTGTTGCCTATCTGACAGTTCGAGAGCTAGTACGGCACAAATTAAACTTAGGCATGGGGGATTGGGTGGTCGGCGAGATTGAGCCCACCGATGACACCAGACGTTTTGTAAAGAGTAACACATGATCCACGAAGGTAATACTCAAACAGAAGCGATTGGTCTTCCATCTACTGTGCAACGCTATCCGACCTACAAGGATTCCAGAGTGGATTGGCTTGGCGACGTGCCGGAGCATTGGGAGGTGCTACCGAATCAGGCGATTTTTGTAGAAGTGATCGAGCAGAATTGTCCCGATGAGCAGATGTTGTCCGTTACCATTGTGAACGGAGTCATTCGCCAGAAGGAATTGCTCAAGGATACTTCAAAGAAAGATAGTTCTCGACTCGATAAGACTTCCTACAAACTCGTTCAACCTGGCGACATCGCATACAACAAAATGCGGGCATGGCAAGGTGCAATTGGCGCGTCCGAATATAGAGGCATAATCAGCCCAGCTTATGTAGTGCAACGGCCACGGAATGGGAATGACTCAGGTTACCTACATCATCTGCTTAGAACCCCAGCATTTTCAAAAGAGGCTGAGCGATGGTCTTACGGCATTACTTCCGACATGTGGAGCTTGAGGCCAGAGCATTTCAAGAGGATTTACACCTGTGTCCCACCTCTCACCGAACAACGCGCCATCGTCCGTTTCCTCGACCACGCTGACCACAGAATCCGGCGCTACATCCGCGCCAAGGAAAGGCTGATTGAGCTGCTTGTAGAACGTCGCAGGAAGGCCACAAGAAAAGTTGTTCAGTCTCCTGACGTTGCCCACCATCGGCTAGAGACTCTCGTAAAGGTGGTTCAGAGACCAGTCAATCGGACGAGCGAACAAACATATATCCCCATTGGGTTGTACAATCGTGGGCGCGGGATTTTTCGCAAAGTTCCTCGCAGGGGAGATGAGTTGGGCGATTCGAGTTTCTTCTGGATTGCTGAGGGTGATCTGGTAATTAGTGGACAATTCGCTTGGGAAGGTGCAGTCGCTCTGGTGGGAGAAAGCGAGTCCGGTTGTGTTGCGAGCCACCGGTATCCAGTTCTCCGAGGGAAACCCGGTGTAATGGAAACGGGATTCTTATTGACCTATCTCCAAACCGGATGGGGTCAAGTTCTGCTTAATCATCATTCGCGAGGTGCTGCGGGCCGAAACCGACCTCTAAATTTAAGAACTTTTCTCAAGGAAAAGATGCCAATGCCAGCACTGGCCACGCAAAGACAACTGGCCAAAGAGCTGCAACGAGAGACTATCCTCCGTAAACAAGTCGATGATCTCAAAGCCCTTCTGTTGGAGTACCGCACCCGCCTAGTCGCTGATGTCGTCACCGGCAAGATTGATGTCCGTGAAGCGGCAGCTTCACTGCCCCAGGTTGATTCTCCCAAATTCGAAACTGGCCCTGCGCGCGAAAAAGAAGAAGTAGTATCATGATATTTTTCTTCCTGAAATTTTTTCCAAAAAAGGAATACGCTAACACCTTTATTAAAGGTTCCTTGTTTGCTAATAGGCTACGGGCATATCCGGTAACCTCAATTAGCAAATTTCGTATTTGATAGTATGATAGGCATCCTCTAGTCTTCAGCAATGAAGTTTCGTAAAGGCAAAGAACAAAGTGGATTGTTTGATTTAATCGAGCGGATGGAAGAGCTTTC
>JAJDZZ010000059.1 GCA_022824405.1 Opitutales bacterium | reverse complement strand
CGAAAGATATGGCATTCCAGAGCAATCGCGGGATAAACCCGCTCCTACAAACCTCCAACTGTTAAAATCGTAGGAGCGGCTTTACGTCGCGATTCTTCATTCTATATTTCCAAAAAAGAACGATTTGGGCAACAACCCCTTGCCTTCACCCCATTCCACCACTCTGTCATTCCCTTTTCCCCCATTCCTCATTCCTAATTCCTCATTCCTCATTGGCGCCCTCGGCGCCTTTCTCCCCCATTCATCATTTCAACGATGAATTGCCGGGTCATCTCCGGGCGGTAGGTTTGAATCCAGCCTTCCAGGTTACCTTCCGGATTATGGGTTTCGCGAACGGCCACATTATCCTTGGCAATGCTCCCCCTTCCTTTGCTGAGCACTGCCTCCCCAGCGGCAAAGTAATTGATGGTATTGTTGGCGATAAGGTTACCGGCCGAGTTCTCGTCCTCGACTATTGCATGGTCCATCCGTTGGGTAATGGGCCAATTAAAGATGGCGTTACCGCCGACCTGAAATCCCCGGGTGTTCTCCATGACGATCGCATCGACGAGCGGGGCATCCTTGAGGTGATCTTCTAATTTCGAGGTGAAGTTGGGGCCTCCTGGATTGTAGCTGCCGGAATCGATGAATTCATTGCCGGATATCGTTCCCCAGGCGGCGTTTTTCAGAACCACGCTGTGCCCGGTAGCCCAGCAGAAAATATTTCCGGTAAGGTTGATTTCATGAGAAGTATCCGCATAAAAAGCGTTACCGGTAATCTGAAAGGTGCGGCATCCTGAAACGACGACGCTGCAGGTCCAATCTTCGAAATAAAAGGCATCGTCGTTGGTTTGATAAACCAGGCATGCCGTAATGTTGGCCACTAGCACGCGTTGGCAATGAATGCCGCGTTTTCCCCCGTAAATCACACAATTGTTGAGCGTGTTGGGAACGAAATCGCCATACTTGCCACGGGTTAAGCGCTCCATGTAGACGTTGGCTTTGCCATTGCCGGCGAAGGTGCTGTCGCTGACCGTGCAAAGGAAACAATGCTCCCGCATGTGCAGTCCGTAGTCGCGAAAGCCGAGGGCGCGAACCCCGCGGATCTTGGAATCGCCGCAGGATTCCAGGAGGATTCCGGTGTGAGCCCCTCGATTTCCGGTTTCGGGCCTGACCGAGAAGTTTTCCAGGAGAATCCCCCGTTTGCCCTGGCTGCGGATACCGATTCCGGCTTGGTTATCCTTGGCTACGATGAGTTCGCTGCTTTGACCTTCGCCGATGAGGGAAACATGGTTGGGAAGATCGATGGGTTCATGCAGGATGAAGGGCCCGCCCGCGAGATGAAGCGCGCCTCCTCTCGGACCAAATCCGCCGAGGGCCTGGGTAAAGGCTTCCAGGACTTGGGGTGTTTGAAGGACGATTTCCCCGATGTCGTTAAGCAAGCAGTATTGATTCCGGTGACGGACGATTTTCATAAATCCAAGGGGTCAAGACGTAAAAAGTTATGCCTTTCAGGGTCGGTTGCCTTGCAAAAGTGTATGGAGTGCAATGGAATACAGTTTTCAAGGCCTGACTCTTTTTCTCCAAAAGGCATCACTTTTTCAAGGCTTGACCTCTTTTTCCGTAACTTTCCTACATCCGCCATGGGGTCAGGCCTGTATCTTCAAACTGTAGGAGGGGGTTTATCCCCCGATCTTCCAAACGGCCTCACCGCAATCGCAGCATAAAGCCGCTCCTACAGTTCTCCAAATCACCATCCCAGAACCTTCCTCCTTTATTTTCGATCACGATCACGATGAACCTCTGTGTCCTCTGTGCTCTCTGTGGTTAATCATAGAGGAAGCATTTGACCTGAACGCGGTCGACCGTCCGCTTGTCGGGATCCTGCCTTCTACAACGCTCCATCACTTTAGAGCACCGGTTGGCGTATTTGCATCCCTTCATGGTGTATTCCGTTTCCTCCATCTGGTCGTCTACCACCTTGTCATCCCATTTTTGGCTTGGATCCGGTTTCGGGATGGAAGCGATGAGGTCCTGCGTGTAGGGGTGCCGAGGCTGAGTCAGCACGTCCTCAATCGGACCGCACTCGACCGTCTCTCCCCGGTGCAGAACAATGATATTATCGCTGATGTACTGAGCAGTGGCCAGGTTGTGCGTTATGTAGACAACGCTGATACCCATCGTCTCCTTGAGAGATTTGAACAGGTTTACGATCGAAACGGTCAAAGACGCGTCGACCATCGAATGCGGCTCATCGGCAACCAGGACGGAGGGTTGGACGATCAAGGCCCGAGCTATCGAGATGCGCTGCAATTGACCGCCGGACAGTTCACCGGGATAGCGGCCTTGTATCTCACTCAGGCTCAGTCCTACCTTATGCAGGGCCGAATCCATGACTTCGTCCGTAGGTTCCCCAACCCGAAAAGAGGCGGCGGTTTCCCGCAGGTAGCCGTCGATGGGCTTGAGTGGATTGAAAGTCCCGAAAGGATCCTGAAAGATGGGTTGGACATCGCTCCGGAAAAGGAGCCGATTCTTTCTCTCCCGGCGGCTTTTTTTCGTTTGGTAGCGTCCGTCATGGATCACGCGACCGGTAGTGGGAGTTTCGAGTTCGAGCAAAATTTTAGCTATGGTGGATTTGCCACTGCCGGACTCACCCACGATTGCCAAAATCTCAGGCTTATTTTTCTGAAGCGCAAAACTGATGTCGTGGATGGCGTTGAACCGGTTTTTGATCCACCCTTTTCTGACCACGAACCGTTTACTGACCGAGTCGAGGCCCAGTATTACGTTCTCAATACTCACATTCACCTCCGTCACTTATCCGGAAACAGGCGGCGGTTCTGTCGCCGAAGGTTCGAAGCGGCGGTTCCTCTGTCCGGCATCTCGTTTCTACATAGGGACACCTCGGATGCAAACGGCATCCCGGGGGAGGATCGCTCAACACCGGGGGCTGGCCGCTCAAGCCGGTCAGTTCATTCGTCCCGTCCAGACTTGGCAGAGAGTTGATGAGCAGTCGCGTGTAGGGATGCAGCGGACGGTCAAAAATCTGTTTTGTTGAGGCGATCTCGACCAGTTTGCCTGCATACATGATGGCAATCCGATCCGTAATATTGGCGTGCAGGGCGAGGTCGTGCGATACCAGGACAATCGTATTTCCCTGTTCCTTTTGTATGCGGCGCAGGAGTTGGACTATATTGCGCTGCACCATTACGTCCAGAGCGGTTGTGGGCTCATCGCAAAGAATGAGTTTGGGCCTCAGATAGGTAGCCAACCCGATGATGACCCTCTGTTTCATTCCGCCGGAGAGTTCATGCGGGTAGGAATTGAGAACCTTGGCGGAAAGCCCGAGTTGTTGCAGATAATCCGTTATGCGCCGGTCCAGCTCCTTGCGGTCGATGTCGACGTGATGCTCCAGGAAATCATGGAAGGTGTGCCGGATCTTGCGCACGGGATTGAGAACATGCATCGAACCCTGCGGGATGTAGGCAATGGTCCGCCAACGGTGCTCATCCAGTTTTGCCTCGTCCCCGAATTCAATCTCCTTGCCGTCAAAGTGGAATGCGGCCTTGCCCTGGACGATTTTGAGCGGAGGTTTGATCGTCGATGACAGAATTTTGAGCAAGGTGGTCTTGCCGCAACCCGATTCGCCGGCGATACCGAGAATCTCATTGGGCCGGATATCGAGCGACACGTTGTCCACGGCACGGGTTGTCTTGATGGCGCCGTACAGCTCATTGATATAATGGGCTTTCAACCCTTCCAGGGAAACGACGTTCATTCGCTCTTCCTTTCTGAAATCATCATGAGCCGGGTACGGGGATCGAGAAACCGGTTCAGGCTGGTGGAGAACATGTAGAGCCCGATAAAGATGAGGACGGACAGGGATATGGGAAAGAAAAGCCACCACCAGGTGCCGGTAAGCATCGAGTTGTATTCGGAGGCCCAGTACATGATCACACCCAGCGTCGGCGTCTCCACCTTGGCCAGCCCTATTACAGCCAGGGTGATTTCCATTCCGATAGCCCACAGCATATTGCTCATGATCGTGGCCATCAGGATGGGCACCATGTAGGGAAGGTGTTCGCGCAGGACGATTTTCATCATGCCCATGCCGGAGTAATAGGCCGTGTGGGTGAAGGTCCGCTCTCGCAGACTCAGGGTGAGCGAACGAATCAGTCGGGCATCCTGCGACCACCCGAACAGGGCTATGATACAACCTAGATAGTAAAACGGTATGCCGCTGAGGATTGTGCTCAACAGTATCAGGATGGGAAGTATGGGGATGATGATGAAACTGTCGTTGACCGTCATCAGAATACGGTCGGGTATGCCTCCCAGATAACCCGCCACCAACCCGACGATAATGGCGATTACACGCGAGACGGAGGCGGCAATGACAGCCAGAATCATCGAGTTCCTGACCGCAAAGGTAAGCTTCCAGAAAATGTCCTGCCCCATGGAATTCGTACCGAATGGATGTTGCAGACTGGGCGGTTGAGTCGCTGGCACCACGTTCCACTCCCGCGCCCCGTAAGGTGAAAAGAAGGAGAGCAAAACCATCAGCGCAATAACCGAAAATATGCCAAAGGCCCATCGGAACCGGATATCGTGTTTCAGCAGTTTTTTTAACGCATCCATGACGCTTATTTTCGCCTGATCCTGGGATCGATGAGCGGGTAGATCAGATCGAGGATGAGCACCGCGGAAGCTATGGCTACGATGGACATGACGATAACCCCCATGATGACACTGTAATCGCCGGTCGCTATCGCTTTACGCAACAGCAGGCCGAGACCCGGGTAGTTGAACACGACCTCGGTTATGATCGCGCCCGAAAATACGGATCCGATGGCCATGAACAAGCTCGTCACCTGCGGGAGTATGGCGTTGCGCATGGCGTAGCTGAACAGAATCTTCCGTGAAGAAACACCGCCGGCCTGGGCAAAGGTAACGTAGTCCTCGGCCACGACTCTGGATATCATCGCCTTCATGGAGAGGAACCACCATCCCATCCCGATCAACACGAGCGAGAGACCGGGCAGAATGGCGTGTTGAAGAATGCTGAGAACGAAACCGAGGGAAAATTCCGGCAAAGTGCCGAAAGGATAAGCGCCGCCAACGGGAAAAATGGGAAATACGTAGGCCAACAGTATCTGCATCGCGATGGCCGAGATGAAATACGGTATCGGGTACATCATCATGGCGCCCGCTTCGAGGAACTTAGACCACTTCCTGCTCTCGAAGTAGCCGGCGACTCCTCCCAGAAAACTGCCCAGCAGCCAGGAGATGCCCAGGGCGGTGGCGAGCAGACCGAGAGTCCAGGGAAGCGACCGCTTTACCAATGCGCTGACCGGAGTGGGGAACGATGTCAGGGAGGGACCGAAATCGAGGGTGACAGCCCGTTTCCAGAAGGCGAGGTACTGTTCCGGCAACGAGCCGCCCAATCCGTAAAGATCTTTCAGCGACTCTTTCATCCGGGCCACGGACTCGGGGTCCATGGTCATGCCCAGACCCTCCACTTTGGCCATCATCGACTCGACCGGATCGACCGGCGAGAACCTGGGCGCAAAGAAGGCCACGGTCACCCCGATAAAAATAACTACCACGTACTGAACCAGTCTCGGCGCAAGATAAATTAGCAGAAACTGTTTCAAAGTCCTTCTTCCCGGCTATTTGCGGCCAGTCGGTTCGATCTCCGCCAGCATCTGCTTGGATTGCATCCAGGCGTGAACGATCGGCACCGTATAGGCGTTCTCGGCGCTGGGATAGTTGGTCCAGTAATAGTTGTCCTCGGGGCTGAGCTCAATTCGACACACACCAGGCATGATGGGCATGACCCGGACCATCTCCTTGAGAACTTCGCGGTAAATCCTCTTCGTGCTTTCGTCGTCAAACGGGTTCGTGGCCCTCAGCTCCTCGATCAACGCGTCCACGCGCGCGTTCTTGAACCTTACGCCACTGCCTTGGGAAGATTGCTTGATGGGGCTGTAATACATGGAATGGAACAGTTGCAACGCCCTGAAGGGATCGGGTATGCCGCCCCAGGGTTCCATTGAGCCCCAGGCCACCCCGATCTGGTAGTTGCCCAGGCGTATGTGATCCGGCAGGGTCTCGCTCGGTTGCACGCTCGCATCGATGCCCAAACGCCGCCACTGGTCCGCAATAACCAGCGCCAAACGACTCTCGAGCGGAAAAATGTCCCCGGCAGTCGAGATGACTACCTTGAAGGGATTGCCATCCGGTTGCATCCATTTCCCGTCCCGCTTTTCAAAACCGTTCTTGGTCAGCAGCTTTGCCGAGGCCTCCGGACTGTGCTTCCACCATCCGCTCCCCCAGATCCGTTTCATCTCTTCAGAGGTTTCGGGCACCGGATGCCCTTTCTTTTTCAAATTCTCCGCCAATATAACAGCCGCCTCGGGCTCGAAAGGGGCAAACGGCTCGGAATCGCCCAGGTCCAGGGTGAACGCCTTGAGCCATGCTTGCAGGGGTTTATGGTAGTACTCCTGATAGGTCGTAGTTGCGGATGTGTGAAGGGCGCCCATGCGCGCCATGCCGTCATAGGCAGTCGAGACCCCTTCGACCATGTCGGTGGCCAGTACCAGAGCCCATCTCACCTCCGGATTGTCCAGCGGATAGACATCGTTGTTGAAGTAAAACGACGACAAACCCGGACCGTCGAAGAAGGCCCAGGGGTATTCCGGGTACCAGGCGGTGGAATACTCGTTCCTTTTTCTCAGCGCGGTCCAGGATTCGGGCGGTATCATGAAGATATGATCGAGGTCATGCTGCATCTGCATGATGACGGTTTTCTCAGGACTGCCAGGCCACAGGGTCAGAACAAAATTAGGTTTCGGTTCCCCATAATTCATGCCGGCGGCCGTCCGCTGCCAGTCCTCCCTTTTCTGCCACAAGTACCAGTACCCGTTGGGATCATAGCTCTTCAGGGTGTACCAACTGAGACCCACGGGGGGATTGAACTTGAAGGCCAACGGGTCCTCAACCGTTTCGAAGATATGTTTCGGCATCATGTTGAGTGCTCCCCAGGTACCGATGAAATTTGCGTGAAAACGTGAATTGCCCTCTTTCAGATGAAATTTCACGGTCAGCTCATCCACCTTTTCCGCGCGGTCCAGGAAGCTGCTGAAAACGGTGCCCATTATCAGGGTCGTATGCTTCGCGAGATACCCAACCGTGAAAATGAGGTCATCGGCGGTGAATTTCACCCCGTCGCTCCAGTATATGCCGTCCCTGAGCTGGACCGTCATCTCCGAGAAGTCCTCGTTGTAGACCGGTTTTGCAGCCGCCAGCGAGTTGATCCATTCCCCGGTGGCGACATTGATCTCCCACAGAATATCGTTCAGGCAGATGTTACCCCCCACATTTCCCACGTCGGCAAAAAAGCTCGGAATCCACTTATTGAAATTGTCCGGGTCCTGAATGCGACCGGCAACGTGCTGCACGATAAAGGTCTCTTCGCGCGGCACCCCCTGGGCTATGAGGCGCGACTTTGCCTCTTTCGGCCCACCCCCTCCGCACCCCGCGAGCGCGGCAACCATCAACCATAACGGCAGGGTCTTACTCATCTATATAGCTTTTCCAACAACCTTGGCAGACTGAGTCCGGAGGCGCAGATTCGATTATGAATGGGGTAACGAAACGAAGTCGAAGTATCTCATATCAGATTCATAATTTCCAATAATAATAAGTACTGTTTCATAACCAACGTTCATATTGAAATTTGCCTTCAGGGGGTAAACCAGCGGGCGTTGGGCGACATTGGGGGCTGGGAGGACAGAAACCACGGAGAATTCAGAGGACACAGAGGGAGAGGCACGCCAATTAGGGATTAGGAGAGAAAAACCACGGATTTCACGGATGGGCACGGATATAAAAACGGAGGGGGGACATTCCTGTTCCGGCGCTGTGCCGTGCATAGCCTCTGGGCGAAGCATGGAAGCCGGATTCCTTAGCGGTCTTGGCGTGCTTGGCGAGAGTCCTTCCCTTTTGCCAAACGATTAAACTTGGATATGCTCTAAGCCCGCTCATTTTGTGCCTTTGTGCCTTTGTGCCTTTGTGCCTTTGTGCCTTTGTGCCTTTGTGCCTTTGTGCCTTTGTGCCCTTTCATTCCTAATTCTTAATTGGCGCCCCTGGGCGCCTTCCATTCCGGTACTTCCAAATAGGCCAGGGCGATGCCCTGCTCCTTGGCCACACTATAAAAGAGATAATGCTGTCCGTCCTCCTCATAGACAAATGGATCGAGCAACACCGGCTGAGGGTTGGTTTCGTAATCCCGTTCAGGTCTCAATACAGGCGTTGGATTCGGTTTCAGGCGCCAGTTCATCCAATCCGGGTGGCTGATGTCCATTTCCACCACCTTGATATACTCCGGTCGGTCGAGTTCATGACTGTAGAATACGAATAATCGGTTGTCGTGAAGTTTCAGGGCGAAGTGCCGGTCTTCGTAATGAAACAGATCCGGGCCCGGCTCGAAGTTGGTCAGGCCATCCAGTGAACGCACCATCGGCCCACGTCGGGGAACCCCGTAATAATATCCCCGGTAGCGAAAGACCCGCATGTACATATGACCCAGAATCTCGGCGGAATAAGGCTGGAAATTCAGACCGTCCGAAGAAACCGCAACAAAGGTCTTCTGACCTAGGGAGGTATCAAGAGAAGGGGCATGGTAATACATCACGAACCTCCGGTTTCGGTGATCCACGTGCACGTCCGGTGAAGCCACGTGATCGAAAGCGAATCCCTTCACCGCATCCAGGCCGAACACTCCTTGGCCGGGATTGTAGACCTTCCAGGGCCCCTCTAATTCCTCCCCGTAGGCCATGCGGATGCGGCTCCCCTTGTGGTGTGAAAAATAGAGATAGTATTTTCCCAGGGGGTTTTCCACCCAATCCGGAACCCTGATCAAGGAAGGCCCGGCAATGCTGAGATACCGGTCGCCGTTAATTTCCCGGCCCACCTCGTAAGCTTCTTCGCCAATAACATCGACCGAAAGGATGGGATTCCCTTCAAAGCGCGTAGCCCTGATCTCCAAACCGACGACCGACCGACCGATCGCTAAAACCATTAACAGGACTGAGGCCAGACGTCGCATATATCCCAACTGAACTTCAATTCTCAACCACGGATTTCACGGATTAGCACGGATGGGAGGAGACGCCATGGGGCGCCTTCCTTTTATGGCGATCTTTGCGTGCTTTGCGAGAGTCAATTTCTGGATGCTCGATGCTAGATACTGGATGCTGGTTTCTAATCCGTGGTTCATCTCCTTCCCTCCTTTTGCGCTTTTTGTGCGTTTTGTGGCTATTTCGTTTCCCATTCTTCGATCACGACCACGATTAATCGTGGTTCATCTTTCTCCCAATTCCTAATTCCTAATTCCTAATTCTTAATTGGCGCCCCCTGGCGCCTTCCCTTCGTCAGGCCAATGGGGGGATGGCACATGCTCGGATCTGAAACGCTTTTCAAAGGCTTTCACAATCTTCGGATATTGCCCGGAAACATCAGAGCTTTCCCCGGGGTCCGCCTCCAGATCGTACAACTCCAATGAACCGTCCAGGCCGTAGCGAACGGCTTTCCACCTGCCCAATCGTCCCGCCTGCCAGAGCCGTTTTCTGGGAAATTCCCAGTAGAGGAACCGTTTTGAGAGATCCTGGTGTTCCCCCCGAAGGGTCGGCGCCAAGCTGACTCCGTCCAGATTCATGGGCAGCGGGGCTCCGGTCAGCTCCGCAAAAGTAGGCATAATGTCCGCGAACATCCAGACCGTATCATCGGTTGCCCCGGCCTCCACCTCTCCCGGCCAACTAACGATGAGCGGAACGTTGAGACCGCCCTCGTATACCGTGCCTTTCCTTCCCCTTTTTCCCGCCGCCGAGTCGAGAAACACGGTCCGGTCGTTATTCACCGCACCGTTGTCCGAGGTAAACATGACCAGCGTATTCCCAGCAATATCCAGTCGTTCCAACTCCTCCATTATCTCACCCACATATCCATCCAGCCGCGACACCATGGCGGCATAGATCCTGACCGATTCCGGCCAATCCCTCTCCCCGTAGGGTCCCAGGGAAGGCACTTCCATAAGGGCGTGGGGAATGGTGAAGGGAAGGTAGAGGAAGAATGGTCCTTCGCTGTTACGACGCATGAACTCGAGGGCAAAATCGCGCATGAGGTCATTGGAATACACCTGCCGTTTTCCATCCTGGTTTTCGGGAATGGCCATCTTTTCCCGATTCTTCCAGAGAAAGTCCGTATAGTAGTAAGAGGCGTGATTCTGATTGAGATACCCGAGCCACTCATCGAAACCCATTTTGGTCGGGGTGCCTGCCGAATTTGGCTCCCCTATTCCCCATTTGCCGGCCGCAGCCGTGGCATAGCCTGCTTCTTTTAGAACCGAGGCGACTGTCGGTTCATCCCCGATCAGGGAAAGACGCCTGCTTCCTTCCCCGAATTGCTCCAGCTCCCCTCCCGCCTTCGGGCTGTTGCCACGTATGCGGGCATGCCCCGTATGCAAGCCGGTCATCAACACACAGCGGGAAGGAGCGCACACGGGTGAACCGGCATAGAATTGGGTAAACCGGGTCCCCTGCTCCGCCAGCCGGTCAATATGCGGGGTGAGAATTTTATCCCCTCCAAAACAGCCGAGATCCCCATAACCCAGATCATCCGCCATAATGAAGATGATATTGGGCTCGGTCGGAACTATTTCGGCCCGAGCCTCCGATTGACCGCCCGTTACAGGCAAAAACAAGAGCAGAAATAATCGCCAAATCTGCCGGATCATGATCATGGGCTTGGTAGGCGACAAGGCACGCCTATCCCCAACGTTATTATCGGTCGATTGGTCCGAACTAAGCAAGCGACATCCGACCGGCACACAAAGTTAGGGTTTGAATAAGCGGGACTTCGAAGGGTAAATTTCTTAACGGATGAAAGGTCATTATTTATCTCAGTTCTCTTTTTTCAGATTGATGTTGGCGCTTCTGCTTTGCCACATCGCCGGGGCTACGGCTACTGAAAGACCCAACATCCTCTGGATCATCGGTGAAGATGCTTCTCCCCATATCGGATGCTATGGCGAAACCGTCATCGAAACACCACATCTGGATCGGATGGCCAGCAGCGGTATCCGTTTTTCCCAGGCTTTCGTTACCGCTCCGGTCTGCTCCTCCAGCCGCACGGCCATGATTACCGGAATCTATCAAACGACCCTTGGAGCCCAAAACCACCGCAGCCAGCAAACCACACTCAAAGGCGGCGGCAACACCGCCTACTACCCTAGCTACAAGTTGCCGGAAGCCGTTAAAATGGTTCCGGAGCTTTTTCAGAAAGCAGGCTATTTCACTACCCTTGGCAATGGGCGGGATGGCCGGAAGCTGGGCAAGACCGACTACAATTTCATTTTCGACTCCTCCGTTTATCACGGAGCCGACTGGCGACTCTGCCCCCCCGACCGACCGTTCTTCGCCCAGATCATGCTGAGGGGCGGAAAAGAATGGCAACGGGTTCAACGCAGAACCGATCCCGACCGGGTACAACTGCCGCCCTACTATCCGGACCATCCCGTACTGCGCAAACGCTGGGCCGCTTACCTCGACAGTTGGACCAAACAGGACAGGGAAGTCGGCCAGATCCTCGACGATCTGGAGAAAGCCGGGGTCGCGGATAATACGATCGTCTTTTTCTGGACCGACCATGGGGTTGCCCACGCAAGGGCCAAACAGTTTCTCTATGACGAAGGTATCAAGATTCCCTTGCTGGTGCGTTTTGGCGATGAACGCTTGAAGGGAACCGTGCGAGACGACCCGGTCCTGCAAATCGATGTTGCCGCTACCTCCCTGGCATTGGCTGGAATCTCAAGGCCGGACAATATGCACGGGAGGAATGTTTTTCAGCCTTCCTACACGCCGCGCAGCAAGATTGTATCCGCACGCGACCGGTGCGATGAGACCGTGGACATTATCCGCTGCATCCGCACGACTCGCTTCAAATACATCCGCAATTTCATGTCCTACCGTTCGCATACCCAACCGAACGAATACAAGGACGATGAGGATTACCTGCTGACCATGAAGGCGCTGCACGTATCTGGTAAGCTGACCGAGCTGCAAAGCCGAATCTTCGCACCTACCCGCCCCGAGGAAGAGCTGTATGACCTGCAGTCGGATCCATTCGAAACCGTAAACCTGGCCAACCGCCCGGAGTTCCAAAAAACACTCAAAGATTTGCGAAACCAGTTGTATTCGTGGATGAAGGACACCGGCGATACGGGACTAATCCCGGAGCCGATCCTGGAAGACATGGGCCGCGCAAGCCACAACAAGTATTTTATCTTAAATCAACCGGGACACAGGAATCTCATCGGTGATCTCATCAACCTGATCGAGGCCGGTGAACAAGGAAGGACAGACCTCCTGCGCAAAGCGCTGAAGTCACCGGATCCTTCCCACCGTTATTGGGCGGCCACCTGGCTGGGGATAAATGGAAGCACGGAAAGCATTCACCTTCTGGAAGAGAGGTTAAGCGATCAGATCCCCGCCGTCCGAATTGCGACCGCCCGTTCTCTACATCAGCTTGGCAGCACCCGAAACACGGTCCAAATCATTGCTGACGAAATCGGTGATTATAACCTCATCAACGGACTATTTGCCATGCGCGCGCTGGAATGGATCGGCCACGATTCCACCCTGGAGTACCGACGTATCAAGGAAGCACGGAATCATCCCTATGAATATGTCCGGCGCATCGCCAATCGACTTTCCACACTTCACAATAGCCGGAAAAGTAAGGGGCAAGGGGGGAGGGAGGCGCCACAGGGCGCCGATTAGGAATTAGGAGAAGGGAATAATGGAATGGTGGAATGGTGGAATGGTGGAATGGTGCGCAGCCGGATCTCTTAGCGGTCTTGGCGAGAGTCCTTCCCTTTTGTCAAACGATTAAAATTTGATATGCTCTGAACCCGCTCTCTTTGTGCCTTTGTGCCTTTTCATTCCCTCTTCACTCTTCACTCTTCCCTCTTTCCCCTTTCCAGGCGGGTCCACGCGCCCCACGATCACTTCCCGGTTTTTCTTCAGGATGCTCCACAGCACCCATGGTTCCGTCGGGTCCCAGGCAAAAGCCTGCCCTTCCGCCGGAATTTGAATCGTATCCACCCATTTCAAAATGGATCCACCCTTGGGTATTTCCAGGACGTAGAGTTCCTTTCGATCATGGCCCGTTCCATAGATTCGTCCATCCGGTCCGAAGGCTCCACCCGAGCAACCATAGTTGTCGAATCTCTCCACCAACTCTGCCGGAAATACCCAAGCCGCCACCCGTCGCCATTGCTCATCAAACTTGACCACCTGCGACCAACTCGGGTCTTTGCCCGGTTCCGCCGCGCGGTTGCCGTAATAGACAAACCCGGCATACCAGAACCCATCCCGGCGGTCGAGCCAGGTAAACGAGCCGAATCCGTGCCCGAGGCTGTGCGAGTCCAAATGCTGCAGGGTCTCCGCATCGAACACCTCCACTGAACTGGTGGAAGGCACCCCCGGATAGTTGGAATGGGCCGCATACAGCTTCCCTCCATGAAGAAAACCGTCGTTCATATGAATGAGCGGATCCCCCTCCGGGCATTCCCAGGAATCAACCCGGACTCCGTCCGACTTCCGGTACTTCCCAATGGCAAAATCGGAAACCACGTAGGCAAACCTGTCATCGACCGCGACACCCTGTTTCGCTTCCGGCGCTGAAAAGCGCCTGATCTCCCCATGTTTCCTTTCCGCATGGGAAACCGTGCAGAAAAGACCGATAAGAAGGGAAAACAACAGCGATGCGCGAGTCATGGGGCGGTTTGATCTAAGGGGAGGGGTTCTCGACTAGAATTCCGTTCCGGAACTCCCCGGATTCCAACAGGTTTCCCTCCTGGTCCCATATGCGGTAAGGGCCATGGCAACGGTTACCCTGCCAGTTGGATTGCAGGCGCTTTCGGCCATTCGGCCAATAGTGCGTCCAGGTCTTGCTTTGGTCCGGCCCATGTTCCCATTGCCAAACCAGGTTTCCATTCCTGTCCCAATGATCTTCCAGACCCACCTTCCGTCCCCGCTTCCAGGTCGCCTCGTATTGCTTTTGGCCCTCGGCATAGTGGTGGACCTCGAGGCCATCCAACAGGAAGCGTCCGGATGAATCCCTGGTTCCACCCCATAAAGCCTTGATGGTACCATTGTCGTGTTTCTCAGAAGTTTTCAAACCCGCGGCCGTTCGGGTTGGCTGAACCGTGGTGTATTCCGTGGAAGGCGAAAGTATCCAGGCCTCGTTCATCTCCCAGTGCTGGGAAGGATAATTTTTGCTGCTAAGCAGGTGAATGATTCCGTTGGGAGCCTGAACGGCCATGGCGTAACCAATGGTGCCATCCTTGAGCACCCCCGGTATGTCATGGGCCACATGCGGGGTTTCATACTGATAACTGGGGCGAACCCCGGGCAAGGTTTTCCTGTGCCAGGTCATTCCCTGGTCCTCGGAAAGCGCCACCCAGGCGGATTTGTCCGGAATCCCGGGAATCCCTTTCCCTTCAGTGTTCAAGTAATCGGCAGCGGCAAACAGGCGTCCGCTGGCCAGGCGAAGAAAAGCGGCTTTTTGACCGCTGGGGCCCACCGCCGGAAAGGGAGTCTTCCGGACCGACCAGGAATTGCCCCGGTCGCGGGAAATCGACATGGGCATGTAACCATCGATATCGGAAGCCTTGCCTCCAAGGCCCATAATGGAACCGTCAGCCATAAAGGCAAAGACGGTGTGTCGTCCACCCGTCCGCCCGCCGGTGTCGAACCAGGTGTGACCGTTGTCATTGCTTCCCCATAAAAAGGAAGTGCCCTCCACCCCATCGCTGGCCAAGTAGAGGCGGCCGGCTTTGTCGCGGTAAAAATTGTTGATTGGTTGCGGATAGTAAGGACCGATCCTTCCATAAACGATCGGTATCTGAACCGGGCTCCAGGTAGCGCCGTTGTCGTCGGACCAACGCCACCGAAAAACCACTCCGTCCAGCCCGCCCCCTCCGGCCGCGAAAAGGAGGCGGCCGCCATCATTGGTAATGACCGGCCCGATATCTTTCGTGCCGGGCAAATCGAAAAAGGGGCTCGGCATATCCCATTCATCCGCCCCGAAACGTAACCTCGCAGCAATGATATTCACATCTGTGAGATCCTCGTAAGTCGGAATCGTGGCGGAAAAGTGAACGGCGATGAGATCCCCGTTGGGCGCCACGGCCAGGCCGGGATCATGGTTGTGGCCGTGCATGGATGGATGCAGACCGGCCAGCCGAATCTCCTCATTGGAGGCCGATTCCACCGGTATGGGAAGGAGGTCGCGCTGCCGAAACCAGGGCTTGTCCGGGTCGGGACCCATCCGGACCCAGGGGTTTTCCTGCCGCACGAATTGCCGATTAAGCGGAACGGGAGGATGGTAGGGTTCGGTATCGGGCAAGGGGGCTTCCACGATGCGGAAACCCACATTGTGACGTCCTCGCAATTGCGGAGGAAGGGCGGCCCGGTTGGCGGAGCGTCGAAAATAAGGCGACCTCCCGTCGTTGGGATATTTTTTTGAACCCCCGTGATAAGGCATATTGAGGCCTCCGCCTCGAACCACGCGGGACATTCCGGAAGCCGGACCAACCGGATCGACCTGCAATCCCGGGGGATAATCCCCATACCAGTCGTATACCCACTCGGCCGTTGCCGAATGCATGTTCCTGACACCCCAGGGATTTGGAGTTGCCGTAGCAGGCGGAAGGTCCCCAGACGAAAAATGCAGGACGGAACCGGCCCGTGCCACGTATTCCCATTCCGCTTCGGTCGGTAAGCGGTAATCTTTATTTTCCTCGGCGCTCAGCCATTCACAATAACCCGTGGCATCTTCCCAACTCATTCCCGAAGCGTAAGGACTGAACATGCCGACATCCTCGTGGTCCTCATGAAAGCGGTTGAATTGCTCTGCCGTGATCTCGGTCTCGGAGATGTAAAAATCGTAGGTTATCTTTACCGGATGCACCGGTTTTTCATCGCTTCCTCCCTTAATGAAAACGGGAGATTGTTTGAGCGTCTCCGAAGAAGTGATCCGGTTGTTACCCATCATGAAGTCGCCGCCTTGAATCAGAACCATTTTGATCCCGTACCGGTTGGTGTAAGACTCCAGTTTCTGCGTAGCTTCCAAGGGCTCAACCGCCATGCCGGGAAACAGGCAAAGCAGTCCAAAACAGGAAAAGATTTTTTTAACTCGAGATCCGGATCGATCTGGCTTCACCGCTTGAAGGGCCCCTTGGAAAAGGTCCAGGGCTCCGAAATGTCCGGAATTCCTCCAAAAGGCCTTCCCGGACCGGGGACGAGGGCGCCGAGGCTCAGCCATATCGGAATTATTGCGCCTACAGGCTGAATCAGCCGACAGAATTTTGAAGAAACTAATTGGAAAAATTGACAATGTTTATTTTGACAAGGGTCAAGGGTTACCCTTAGATTGACGCTCCGCAAAATATTTCGACTGTAACTTTCGAATTTTCCTCGAGGTTGCTTTCCCTCCTGTTTGCAGATCGTAGGCGCATGCTATGGACAATTTATCTGCCTAACCGCCACTCCCCCCCCTCTTTGAGTCATCATACGCAATAAAAACTCCACAATACTACTTATATGAATACGAATCAGCTTCCCAAAAGCAATGCCTCGGGGTTCTTCTCCCTTTTTTGTCGCAAAGGTATCGGCCTGCTGGCCCTATCCCTGGCTCTGGCCGCACCCGGGTTGAAAGCCGGAGACATCGAAGGCTTTATTAGCGACGCCAACACGGGACGATACTTGCCCGGGGTCGAGGTGGTTGTTCTCGGCGAAGGCCGCATGGCCGTCACCGACCGCGATGGCAGTTATCGCATTCCCGATCTTCCCGCCGGGACCTATACCGTGCAAATCCGTTACCTCGGTTACAGCCCGATCAGCGAATCGGTCACCGTTCCCGAAACGGGAGCCTACACTCTGTCCCAGGAAGTCGGTTTGGAATTTGTGGAACTCCCCGCCTTCCGCGTGGAAGGTTACCGTGAAGGACGAGCCCTGGCCCTGCAACAGAAACGGACTGCCGGGAACATCCTCGATATCATCTCCGCCGACTCGGTGGGATCCCTGCCGGACCGGAATGTGGCGGAAGCTCTCGCCCGTATTACCGGGGTCAGCCTGGACGTAGACGCCGGGGAAGGCCGCTTCGTCAGTATCCGGGGTCTGGAGCCGAACTTCAACAATGTCACCTTGGATGGCGCCATTTTGGCAGCGCCAAGCGCCGGTGGTCGCGAAGGTCGGGCCATGCCCTTGGACGTGGTGGGGTCCGGTCAGATCTACCAACTCGAAGTCATTAAGGCCGTAACCCCCGACATGGACGGGAACGCCCTTGGTGGAACCATTAACATCAAAAGCACCAGCGCTTTCGATAAACCGGACAGATTCGTATTCGGTAAACTCGAAATGGGAAAAAACAGCGACAGGGACAACTCTCTTGTAGATGGAGATATCACCTGGGGGGATACCTTCAACGACGGCACGGTGGGGATAGCCCTTTCCGCTCACTATTCGGATCGTCCCTTCACCTCCCAGGAAATTCAGGCCAATTACGGAAACCAAGATGGCCGTTACTTTGTTGAAACCTTTGAACTACAACCCGCCGAAGGGGAGCGTGTCAGAACAGGCCTGAATTATAACCTCGAATTCAAACCCGACCAAGACTCTGAATTCTTCGTCCGGGGAATCTATAATGACTTCAACCAGGAAGAACAACAGCAGGAATATATCATGGACACCCGGCGCGACCCGGAATTTCTGACCCAGACTGCTGCCGATTTCAATCGGATGCGCATGGAACAAAGGAACTTTTCCCGTGAAATAGATCAGACACTGTTTAACCTCTCCATCGGAGGTCGCCGGGAATTAGCAAACCTGACAGTAAGCGGAGACCTGACTTATTCCTTGTCGGAGGAAGATGTGCCATTCATCAAAACCGTCCAATTCCGGTCTGGAAATATTAACTTTCGTCCTGAACGTTTCTTTTATGAATTTTCCGGACTATACCCTAATTTCGACGCCAAGGGATTTAATTCGGCGAGTAATCCGGAAGCCTTCCCACTGCGCCGTTATAGAGAAGATGATTCCTTTTCCAAGGAAGAGATCTATGCCCCCCGCATTGATTTCGAATGGGAAAATGAGGACTTTCTTGGTGGACGAACCACCTTCCAGTCGGGAGCCAAGATTACCTCCCGGAAACGCTTCGTGGACGATAATTCAACTCGTCCGGTCGGGGACTTCACCATGGCGGAAATTGCTCCCCCAGCCCCCAACTCCGGGTTTCCCATTTATGGAGGACGTTACATGTATCCCTCACATCTCGACCTGGACCAGGCGTTCGCTTATCTCGACGCCAATCGAAGCAGATTCGAAATCGACCCGGGAGAATCACTGTCCAATTCGTTGGAAGACGACTACGACATCGCCGAAGACATTCTCGCCGTCTATTTTATGGGAACCATACAGGCATCCGAGGACCTCTCAATCATTGCCGGTTTTAGATGGGAGCAAACCGATGCAGACTTGGCAGGACCTGAGTTTCAGGACGGCCCGGAAGGTGGCGATGAAGTGCTGAACTCAAACGACTTTTCCTACGACAACCTTCTGCCCAACTTTCAGATGCGGTATGAAATCGATGGTCAAACCATTTTAAGGGGTGCATTAACCGGCACCATTGGCCGGCCTCAATATGAAAAGGCATCACCGAAAGCGACGCTGGAATACGACATATTAGATCCTGAAGATGTTATTACTCCCGGCTTCAACCATATAGGCGAACTGGAAATCGGTAATCCGTTACTTTCACCTTACGAATCTATAAATCTCGACTTGGCATTGGAACGTTACCTTCAATCAGGTGGTTTGCTCTCCGCTGGGATATTCTTCAAGGAAATCGATAATCCAATTTATCCCTTTAGGGAAGACCGGGAAAATTATACCCATAACGGTATTGGATTTGATAACCTTTCCGTAAGAGAGGAAAGAAATGCAGAGTCTGCTTCGATCACTGGCTTGGAAATCGCTGCTCAAATACCATTCAGCACTTTTTTAGAGAATAGTTTCCTCGATGGATTCGGAGTTGACCTCAATGCGACCTTCATCAGCTCCGATGTCGTAGTCACGGAACGGGAGGATGACGATCTGCCCTTTTTCCGTCAGCCGGAGACCATCTACAATATCGCATTGTACTACCAAAAGCACAAACTTCAAGCCAGGATCGCCTACAACTTCCAGGACGAAAGCGTGCGCGAGCTGTCAGGCGGTTCGGACTCGGACCGCTGGGATGACACCCGCGACTATACGGACGTTCAGGCCAGCTACGCAATCAGCGATAATTACTCCATCTATGTGAACTGGCAGAATATATTCGAAGCCGAAAAGATTACCACCTACGGTCGGGCCACCAAGCGCCTGCGCCGTGGAGAATTCTACGGCTCCTATGCCCGCGCCGGTATCCGTTTCAACTGGTGATCGATTAGATTAGCCCGGATATCTCACAAAATTCGTCGCGAGCGAACGGAGGACGAGTGCTGGTGGGGGTTTCGTGCAGATTCGGGGGTGAAGCCGGGTCGACACCCTGCAAAGTCCCGAATCCAGGGAAATCCACTCCAGTGCCGTCATTCCGGAGCGCAGCATAAGATTGGGAGATGTCGCATTCGCTCGGTAAGTGAGATATTCGGGCTTAGGTCCTTAACCTTTTGGTTCAAACGCTCCGACCCTTGCGTCGGAGCGTTTTTTTCGGCAAAACTCAGCTCAGGAAATGTCACAAACTTATAAGCGTCGAACTTTCGTAAAGAAATCCCTTACATCAGGTCTGGGTCTGGTACTTGCCGCACAGCTTCGCGGCCAAGCCAAAAATAACGCCATCGTTACTGCCGAAAGCTACCTCCGTTCGATCCTCTATACACCAGCGGAAGTCAGAGCCTGGCTTGCGGGAGAGGCCTTTCCCTTTGCCCGATACAGTTCCGAGTTCGGATGGTTGCTGCCCGATGCCTATTTCAGGGATGGGGTGGATAATTCGGTTTCCCAATACCGATATGAAAAAGACGACGGACCGCGCATACGCGTAAACTACGCCGGGAGGCCTTGCCGGATAAACACCTATGGTGACAGCTTTACGCAATGTCACCAGGTTAGCGACGGAGAAACCTGGCAGGAAGTTCTGGCCGCTCACCTTCACGAACCGGTTCGCAATTTCGGTATCGGAGGATGGTCCGTTTACCAGGCTTACCTCCGCATGTTGAAGGAGGAGGAACGAACGCCGTCCGATGTTATCATTTTCAACATCTATCACGACGATCATTCCCGAAACCTGGATTCCTGGAGAAATATCCGGGTAAACAAACACCGGCGCTTCATAGAACCTACCCTTCCCCATCTCGTGGTTAATCCGACCACCGGGCTCTTCGAAGAGATGCCCAATCCATGCCCAACTGAAGAAAGTGTGATGAACCTCTGTGATTTCGACTGGGTTTACGAGCGCTTCAAGGACGACTTTGCTTTGAGCATAGAGCTTGCTCATTTGAACGCCGACACATCGAATCCGAAAGCGCAATACAAAGACCTGCTGGATCTTGCCACGACCCACGGAATCAGAACTCGCGCAGACGAATACCCCACCATCGAATTAGCAGCCGATGCGCTGCACGACGAGGCGGCCTTCTACTCCACCATGCGATTGGTTGAAAAAATCGAAGACCACGTCGAAAGAACGGGCAAGAGGCTGTTATATATTCTCTCCTACTCCGCCAGTAAAATTGCTCTGATTAGGGAAGAGGATCCAAGATGGGATAACACCTTTGTGGACTTTCTGAAAAAAAGAACTCATCCGGTTATCGATATGGCGGAGGAACACATAAGAGATCACGCGGAGAACTACAAAATCGATTTTAACGAATACCTGAAAAAATTCTTCGTGGGTCATTACAACCCCCGGGGAAACTTTTTCTGCGCATTCGCCGCCAAGGATGCCCTGGTAAAATTGCTCGATCCCAAACCCACTGCTTATTCGGACAATCCCGAAATCATGCCCTGATAACAGGAGAGAAGGCGCGCAGAGGCGCGCCAATTAGGATTTAGGAATTAGGAATGAAAAGGCACGATGGTTAATCGTGATCGTGATCTTCATCCTCCATGGGGTCAGGCCTTGATTTTCAACATGGAAACCTGTCAAAAATCAAGGCCTGACCCCAACCCGGGAAAATCTTCCCTAACCCGATTTAGAAGTTTTTCCGGATCGTTCTCCATGACGTAGACTTTCAGGCGCCAGATCTGATCGGCGGGCGGCGCTCCGGTCGGCTGCCATTGAGCCCGGCTATGCAGGCAATCGTGCCAGGCCTGACACATGGTCTCGGCTGAATCATCCGCCAAGGCCACCAGGTATTTTCCATCTACTGAAACAGCGCCAATTACCGGCACCGTGTAGCGGTCGAAACTGGTTCCCGCCCAGGCAGTCGGATCGGCCTCTGGCAAACCCCTCCAGGCAGCCACGTAATTCTGTACCCAGGGGGGATTGTTCTCCCGATCGCTTCCCGGTCGAACCGGAATCTGTTGCCGATCCGCATCATTGAGAAATGTTCTGCCACTCTCGGTAAAAATGAAGCATCGCGCGACAAATTCCGGATAATGTTTCCGGTCCTCACTTCTATCGCTCCTGAACCCTTCAGCCCGCCGCAACTGAAAACAAAGGTTGGGTATCGGCAAAGTCTGGGGCAGACGCTCCCCTGTTGCTACATCGGCCACGGCCTGGACCATAAATTCTACAGCCCCAGTAGTGGGAACAACCTTCGTCAGAAAACGAAAATTCCCTCCTCCCCTTTTCACACGGTGTATCAGTTCAACTACCCCTCCCTCGCGAGCCGCAGCGCCGATAAATTCGCAATCGTGAATTTCGTAACACCACGAATCGCAGATAAATCCGGGTACCTCGGGAAATGCGGCCGATACATAAAGTTCCTTTCCCTTGCGCCAGACACCCAGGCCTGGAAGCTTTCCAGGATCCGGATTCAAGGGAAACGCCGTGAGAATTTCCTCGTTCAAAGTTCTCGTGGCCATTGGAGAAGCCATGGCCCGTTCGCTTTGCCAAATGCTGTCGACAAACAGATACCCCTCGGGGTGCCCGCTTCGATCATCAATAATTTTGAACCGGGCAACTTGTCCCATTAGAATGCCGACATCCCAGGAAGTCCAAATCATGCGGTCCAGGCCCCTTGGCGCCGCAGTTTTAACCTCGGTCCCGTTTATGAGTAGCGCAACGTAAATCGGACTGGTATTGCCGCCGGCCAGAAGAAAATTGATGTAGGGTTTTTCGATAGAAAATTCCGGGGAAGTCAAAGTACCTTCAGGACGGTACCCATCGAGATGACTGCCCGCAAAGCCCGAACCGGAAAATCCCCTCACGCCCGTGCCGGCCGGCCCGTTCGAAAAAGCATCGCCGGTAACGGTCCAGTCTCCGAAATCGTCGCCTTCGAATTCGGAAATCAACAAGTCCTTTGCAGGATCAAAAGCATGCAAAATTACGAGCGTGCTACAAAACGCCCAAAGCACGCTGACACTTTTCAACCTTCTGATCATCGTTGGATTTCCAGTTCGGCATAACGAACGGTATGATACTCCTGCCCGTAGCCCAGTTCCAGAAGGTCCACGCGGTTGCCAGGTTTACTTCCACCCCTCTCAGTGTTCGTAAAAAACCGTCCATTCATAGGGATTTTCAGGGGAACCCTCACAGCAGGGCTCGGATTTCCTGCATCATCCAGTTCAACCACATGCATTTCAGCGCCACTTTTCAAATCCGCTGAATAAATCCCCACCAAACTCCCGTCTTCCAATCGGTGAAGTCGTCCCCAAAAAAGACCAACGATGCCTTTCTTTCCGGAGTTTGATTCGCTGACTTCCACCAGAGAGCGCCTAACAACCATTTTGCCTTCCTTCACCTGGGCGTATCCGATTTCTTGTGACAAGTCTTCCTCGGGGAAAAACCGGTCCCTTAAAAAGGGATATTGGAAACGCTGTTTGAGGTAGAGAATATGGACCGTTCCGTCCTCGTCGACTAACAGGTCCAGATTCATGGCATATCCCGGCCGGTCCCGGATGCTGTCCACGAGAATCGATGGCTCAAAATGTCCGCCTTCGGCATCCGGAGTCCATGTATAGTAAACATCGCGGAAGGCATAATCCCAATGTCGCCTGAAAACCTCAAATTTGGCATTTCTCCATTCCGCAACGGGCTCCTTTATATCACTGATGGCAAGGACGTGAGCCTCACCGTTCCTTACGAACAAGTTTGGGTAGAGGCTGCGAATCGGAAAGGTGAAGGGGTCGAAAGGATGCCACATGCCTCCAGCATCACGGTAAGTCGGGTGGTATAGCTCGGAATCAGGATCCAATACAAACAGCAGGATCTCCCCCGTAGGGGGCCACACTGCGATTCCCCTGTAGGTGTGTTCCCGGAATCGACCATCCGATGAAAAATGCGGTTCAATCGTAGAAGGTCGCAGTTTCGTAGTATTCACCGAAAAACGGATGAGGTGAGGATGCGAATTCCATAAGGCCGCCTGGTTTTGCTCTCGAAAGAACCTGTAACTGGTTTTGGGATTTACAAAAATTGCCAGGGAATCGGGCCCGACAAAAGCTATCGGACAGGGTTCACGATTCCTTGGCTCCCGATCTTCCAAAACGACTTTCCAACCGCTGGTTTGGCGCTGGTAGATTTGCCAGAAGGTGTTTGCATAAGGTTCCTCGCCAATGACCGGACGGGAAAGGGAAAACCAGACATCCTTCCCTTTTCGAACCAGCATGGGCGATCCCGCATTCCAGCCGGGAGATGACCCGTTATTAAACCGTGGAATCCTCAAATCGATGGCTTCCTCGCGGTTTACCTTTACCCTCAAACCGAACACAGAGCCTACCAGGCCCATGGAAAGGACTAACGAAAGCCAGACTGTTCCATATCGAATATTCAAATTAATACCATTTCGCTTTCTTCATGAAAATCTACTCAATCTCAAATCCCAGGTAGCGCATTTCATAGTTCCTGCCATCGAAAACCGCGCCTACGATATCCAGGTGCTTTCCCACGTCGGAACCACTGCGTCGCGTGTTTGTAAAATACAAGCCGGTGAGCGTCTTTGAGACCGGCAGTTCCATCGTTTTTTCGACTTTGCCGGATTCAGATAGCCGGACCAGGAACATGCCTGTCTTTTCCCTACCCTCCCTGTCCTTCCAGGCTCCGGAAAATAATACCCCCAAGGAACCATCCGGCAACGCATGGAGTCGTCCGGACCATAAATGCAGGTTTTCCACTCCTTGCGGATACCCTTCCTCGGCCGAGCCCTCGATCAAGGTTCTTCGGCTAACGACTTTTCCATGTTGGAGAACCGCGTATTCCAGGGACACCCTCATCCTGGCACCTGGAAAATACCGATCTCTCATAAAATCGTATTGGTAGGGTTTTTTCAGGTAAAGGACGTGGGCTCGATTCTGTTCGTCCACATACAAATCCAGGTTGAGCATATATCCCCCGGTAGCCTCGACGGAATCGATTTCCAGGGGCTTGCCCAAGGTTTCCCGCCCGAGATCGGGCGACCAGGTGTAGAACAAACGCCGGAACACGTAATCCCATTTGCGTTGAAGTTTGGAAAACTTCATTTCCCGCCACTCTTCGACCGGCTCAACGATATCACCGATTGCCAACACATGCGCTTGGCGATTTTCCAATACGACCTGCGGATAACAGGCCCGTATGGGAAACCGCAGGACGGGTAATGATTCCCAGCCTTTATCGGACCTCAACCAGGATACCTGGAAATTTTCATCCCCTCGTTGGTCGATTACCAGTAAAAGGATTTCCCTGTTTCCCGGATCAATCCCAATCCCTCTGTAGGAAGTATCCGAAAACTGAGCCCCGTCCTGAAATACGGGATGATAATGATGATAAACCGCATCATTGTCTTCCTCGTGCGGAAAAATTCCCGTTAGTCCCGGTTTCGAGTACCAGGGAATGTCCCCCTTCCCATCGTGGAAGGGTTTTTCCATGACTTTTGGATGGGTCGACAATACCAATTCGCCGGGCGCCATTCGGACCAAAGGACATGGCTCGCGTTCAAGGCCTTCTCCGCCCTTGAACAGGGTTCTCCATTCACCCTTCTCCCGCTTCCAAATTTCCCAATGACAATTTGCGGAAGGGGGAATACCTGGATCGGTCTGCAAAAGGGACAAATACAGCTCATCCCCATCCCGCACGAAAATCGATGAACCGAAACACCACAGGGGCGAAGCCCCGTTATCGGCCGAGGGAATTACGGCGATCGTCTCATCCGCCACCTTTTTCAGCTCCAGGCCGGACAAGCCCCCCGACGCGCCCAACAGAAACCCCATCAACCAAACGTACATCCTCCTCTTCATAGTCGCTACTGTCATGTCCCGTTAATTTTTACCCAAATCGGCAGACTTTTTCGAGAATGGAATTTGATTAAAACGGAATGCGCATCCTCCTTCGCCCGCTGGGGCTACAGCGTGACAGGGAGGACGGGGATTAGGAATTATGAATCGGGGGACAGGAATGTCCCCCCTCCGTTAGCTCCTGTTCCAGCGAAGCTGGATCTCTTTGCGTTCTCTGCGAGCTTTGCGAGAGTCTTTTCTTCTTCACCCTCAATCGATCACGATCACGATTAATCTCAGCACCTTCAGTTTTCATCCTTTTTAACCTCTGTGCCCTCTGTGTTCTCTGTGTTCTCTGTGGTAATTTGATTAAAGGATGCGCCATTTACCTCCAGGTTTTCCGCAGTTCCGACATCTGAGCCCGGGAGTGCCTGAGAAATTGCCCGGAAATGACTTCCTCCGGCCGGTCTTCCCAACGCCAGCGGATGTTGAAACTCCCCACTCCTCCCGAAGACAGTTGGTAACGAACTTCCACGGGATAGGTTTCACCTTTTTCCATTACCAGAACGGCGGTATGAGAACCGGGAAAATCTTCCAGTTCCATCAATGACCTGCCGTCGATACTGAGGGCAAGGGCCTGTTCGGTGCTTCCGGTAAAGGTGATCTCACCGGAATACGGACCGACCAAAAATCCACTCCAGATTCCGCCCCAATCATTGCCTCGTTTTTCCACCGCGTTGTCGTAATCGACCGAAAGGACGTCCAGAGGATATTCCCCCTGTGGGTTGAAGAAGGACGAACTGCCGAAAAAGGTTCCGACCAAACCCGGCATTTTGGGATGGCGATAATCGGCCGGCAATGGAGTCCCTTGCTGTAAAATTTCGAAACCCAGGCTATCCACCGGAAGCTCCTGGGTCAGTTTGCCGTCCAGGGATTTCTTCAGATGGGGCAAATCGTAGCGCAACAACACACCGTGCACCGCATGGGCCAGTTGGTGAAATGAGCGTTCCCTTTCGAGTATGCTCTCCCAGGAACCGAGGCAGTTCACCAACCGGGTTCGCCCGACCATCCCTGGCTCAAGAAAGGCGGCGTGCAAGGCGGCTACCGCTATCTGCCCTTCCGCATACAGGTCTACCTTTCCGCTATCCCCACCCTTGGCATAACGAACCGCCCTCAAAATATCTTCCACCCGCATGCCCAGATAGCTTTCCCCCAAGACATAGGCGCTTTGAACATCCTCCTGATCCGTTCCAAAGAAACTTCCCTGCGTGACCTGATATTTCTGAGCCGTTTCCCCTACCCCTCGGGGATCGACTGCCACCACGGGCCGGCCCGATTTTGCCGCATCATCCAACCAACCGCCTTCGTAGGCCGAAGCCGCGGCGCCCTTGGAGCTGACATACAACAAGGGCTTTTCCCCATTGGCCTCAAAAGGTCGCAGATCCAACAGGGGCAGGAACAATCCTTCCTCCGTCTCCAAAAGTCCCTTGTGAATGGTGTAACCATCGCGCTCCACTCTTCCCAAATCATGAAAAACCGGCCGGGGAATTTCCTTCAGCGGACGGACCTGTATAGCGGAGCGAACCAACCCACGCTTTCCCGCTTCCTCCAGGCCATCCCAGACGGAGTCCCGCTCCGATCGAACGGCCTCCAGCTTTTCCCGGAACAAATCGAAGATCGAGCGGGCCCCTTCCCTATCCATAACCTGTCCCCCGGGGGTCGCCCAAAGCTCTTCCGGGGTAAACAGATCGAGCGGAGGCTCAACAATGGTTTCCACCCGTCCCTTCAACCACTGATTGAACCAGCGCACGGCCGCCTCCCTCTGGGTGCGATTATAATTGTGACCCGCGTTGTTCTCCAAAATGTCGGCCCGTTCGGAAAACCCGAGATCGGTGTAATGGCGCTTGATCCAGCGGAAACTTTCCCAAACCGCATCGATCTGAAAAAAGTCGTAGGTGGAAGCCAGGATCTTGACCGGGGCCGGAGCCCTCATCAAATAGAGGGAGGGCTGCTCGATCCCAATGGACATCTGGCCGTAATGCATTTGCTCCCAGTCCCCCATGGAATCGTGGATCTGCCTCCGCAACAAATGGACCCAACAACTGGGGACAGCCACCTTCAAGCGATCGTCCAATGCGAAGATAAAAGAGGTCTGCGTCCCCCCACCGCTATTGCCCGTAATCCCGAGCAAATCGGGATCGACCTCGGGCCGACCGGCCAGGTAATCGAGAGCCCGAATGCCATCCCAGGCGAAGTATTGCATGAGGCCATCGCCCAGCAAAGTGGCCATAACCCCCTCCTGCATGTGCATGTGTGTGCCGTAGTAGGGCCTGCTCCCGTCCTCCCTCTGGTATTGCTGGCGCTCCCCCTGATCAAGTGGATCGAATACCAAACCGACCATTCCATTCAAAGCCAGCAGCGCACCCATGGACTGGTATTCGTCATGCGCCTTGGCCACGTGGGCATGGCCGCATGGAACCAGAACCCCGGGATAAGGAGCCTCGAAGCCGCCACTTTCCGGCACATACAGATTGGCCGAGACCAGGAAATCCGGACGGCTTTCGAACAGGATCTTCTCAACCCGGAATCCGGGACGGCGAATCACCCCGGTAACTTGCGGTTTCAGAGGAGTTCTCTCGGGAAAGCCTCCCAACAATTCAATCATTTGCCTTCGCAAGGTCCGGTGATGCTCGTCCCACCCACCATCCTTCTGCAGTCGGAGAAAATCCTCCTGCCAGTCCTCATATTCGGACAACAGTTTCCCCTTCATCCAAACCTCCACCATATCCCCGGGCACAACACCATCCGGCAATCGGTCCCGCACCACCCGCACTTCTTCCGCCCCTGGGCGAATCAGACCCACCAACAACAATATTACACCAAAATAGACTCCGTTACCCGACCTGAATGAGCCCTTCGACATCCAAGAGGGCCCCTCAGCGATCGCCAATGGAACCGTCGGGCCAGCGATGGGCGCTCCAGTCCTTGGGTTTATAGGGCATTTTGGCCGCTACCGTTTCGTCCAGATCCAATCCAAGGCCTGGCCGGTCCGGCGGCAGGGCAAATCCCTTTTCAAAAACTACTCCTCCCCCATAAAACAGGTCCTCGAAATAGGGTGACTGGCCCGAGCCGATTTCCAGCAAGGTGGCGTTGGGCGTGCTCATGCACACGTGCAGGCTGGCCATGGTGCTTACTTCGCTCTGCGGATTGTGAGGCGATAATTCGATGCGAAATGCCTCCGCCAGGGCGGCAATTTTGCGCATCTCCCCAATTCCTCCGCAATGGACCACGTCCGGGTTTACATAATTCACCAGGTGCCGGGCACAGATTTCAGTAAACGCATATTTGGTCAACAATCGTTCCCCTGTGGCCAAAGGCACGGCCGTTTGTGACCGCAGGAGAGCCAATTCGCCAATGTCTTCCTGCTGGGTCGCTTCCTCCACCCAGAAGGGATCATACTCCTCCGCCCGGCGGCAAAATTGAATAGCCATCGGGGTGGTCGGCTTTCCATGGGCATCGATCAAGATGTCGAAGTCCGGGCCCACCGCTTCCCGCACCCGCCTGAGCCGATCGATGGCGGTCCGAATCATCTTGGCCGGCTCGACCAGGTTATTATCGGCCTCCAGGAAACCGGCCTTGCAGGCCGTCCAGCCCTGTTCTTTCCGTTTCAGGTACATTTCCGGATAGGAGAGCGGTTCGGGTTTCGGCGTTCCGGGAGGCTGGTGGTGATGCATGAGAACGTTCCCGCTGCGCACGTGCGGATACACCCGGACTTTATCGCGCGCCTTTCCTCCCAGAAGTTTCCAGATAGGTTGTCCCAGCGCCTTTCCCAGAATATCCCACAAGGCGATCTCCACCGCACTGAGGGCGGAGGTGAGGATAGGGCCGCCCCGGTAACGGGGACCCCGGAACATACCCTGCCACAAGCGTTCGATATCGGTTGGATCCTTGCCCAGAAGATAGCGTTTGTGTTCCTGAATGGCAGCTTCCACCGTAAGTCCTTTGCCAGTCATGGTTCCTTCACCCAGGCCGGTAATTCCTTGGTTGGTGTAAATCTTTACGTAAACGAAATTTTCGTCGTTTTCGGAATCGACCACAAAGGTCCGCAGGTCGGTAATTTCGAGGTTCAAGTCCTCCGCTTTGGCATAATGCGCTTCTGACTCCTTCGAGCGGGCCAGAAGGCTTTGCCCTCCCAATCCGGCCATTCCGGTAAGACCTAAACCCAAAAATTGGCGACGCTTCATAGTTTAAACGGCTTTTGAATCTCGAATTTAACCATTACCTCAGCATCCAGGCCAGCAATATCCTTTCTCTCCCGAATGGATCCTATTTAAGCGACTTTTGGAATATTCGATCATTTCGGTGGAGGAGAAAAAGAGAATCAACCACGGATTTCACGGATATGCGCGAATAGGGGATTAGGAATTGCCTCTCGCAAAGCACGCAAAGACCGCAAAGAGGTAACCACAAAAAGCTCAAATAACACAAAAAATTTTCTACAACTAACCACAAATTACACAGATTTACACGGTTAAGGCGCCGCAGGCGCCCGCTGAACTCTGAACACTGACAACTGACCACTGGCGGCCACGGCGCCTTTTTTGGGGTCCGAAAGGGGTCAGGCCTTGAGGGGTTGTTGCCCAAATCGTTCTTTTTTGGAAATATAGAATGAAGAATCGCGACGTAAAGCCGCTCCTACGATTTTAACAGTTGGAGGTTTGTAGGAGCGGGTTTATCCCGCGATTGCTCTGGAATGCCATATCTTTCGT
>JAJDZZ010000084.1 GCA_022824405.1 Opitutales bacterium | reverse complement strand
GGTTTTGAGCCGGTGCGAAACAGGACCCCTTGATGTTTGGAGGGAAGAAAGCCGCTGCTCCAGGCTGCCGGCCCGGCGTTGGGGTGCTGATCCTTGAGCACGACGTAGGAGGGAAGGTCCGCGTTTTCAGTGCCCAGCCCATAGGATGCCCACGCCCCGAAGGTGGGACGTCCGAGGCGACCGTGCCCGGTGTGGAGAAAGAGTTCCCCGGACCCATGGTTGATTTCGTTGGTCCGCATGCTGCGAATCACGGTGAGTTCATCCGCTACGGTTGCGAGGTGAGGAAAGAGTTCCGACATGACGATGCCGGATTCGCCGCGAGGAGAAAAACCATAGGGCGATTTGATGACCCGGGCATCGGGGGTGATAAAGGCGAATTTCTGTCCCCGGGTCAGTTCGTTGGGAAGGCTGTTTCCGTCCCATTTATCCAGGGCGGGTTTGGGATCGAAGGTGTCCATCTGGGAGGGCCCTCCCACCATGTGGAGGAAGATGACCCGTTTAACGGAAGCCGGATGATGGGTCCTCGAAGCTGGATGCTGGATGCTCGATGCCGGTAGGTCCCGGCTGAGTAGATGGGTCAGGGCGAGGGACCCGATGCCCAGAGTTCCGGTTCGGAGGAATTCGCGCCGGGTCAGGCACTCGATGCATTCGGCAGGGTCCTCGAAGCTGGATGCTCGATGCTGGATGCTCGATTCTGGATTCATGATGCTAGGTTCTCGATGCTGGGTTCTAGGTTCTGGGGGCCGGACTCATTTAGTTGGCATTTTGGATATAATTTGTAGAACCCCACCTGGGTTCCACATTGAATCAATCCTAAGCATATCCTTCATCAATTTTCAAACGAACATTAAAGTTCCTTGATTTTCACATTACGCCAGCGGCACTCGGCGCCAGGGGCCCAACGATCCCGGGTGGGACTGTCATGAACTTCAAAGCCGATATGGCCTTTTCGACCAATCCGTTGGAATTTCTACTGAACCATGCGATTTTGCCAAGAGAACCGCGGGCAGGAAAGCGCATAACGAAAAAGACTTCCTCAAGAACTGAAGTAGCGAATAAGGGTGAGAACGTGCCAAAATCATGCGTAAATAGTATATTATACTTTAAGCTTTTTGAAACCCGGATCAATCGCACGATGGTGTGATAAAGGCTGTAAAGCATAGACAAGGAATTGGTTCTCAATAACGATTTCACCCTCTAAAACAGGTATTTTCAGAATGATTTGCCTTCAGCTCATCTTCGAAACCTTGATTTTTTTTGAATAACGGCAACAACTATGAAGCTGGTGGAGCTCGCCGAAACGGAAGCATTGTTTGTGTCTCCCAAACATCCTTACACAGAGATGTTGCTTTCGGCTATACCGAGTCCGGATCCGGACGTACGGATGAAGCCGATCGTGAGGTTTGACGAGTTGACGGAAGTTCGCTGAAGAAGCTTGTGAGATATGCGAGGTAAGATACTAGGATGAATTTTTTTGTGGGAGTGGACGTTGGGACCGGAAGCGCCCGGGCCGGGTTGTTTAACCAGACAGGCAAGCTCCTTGCTCATCGCACGGAGACGATCTCGATCTGGAAACCGCAACCGGATTTTGTCGAGCAGTCCTCCGAAAACATCTGGGAATGTGTGGCGACGTGCCTGCGGGCCGTGTTGGGCGAATCGGGTGTCGATCCCGGGAAAGTGAAAGGAATCGGATTCGACGCCACCTGCTCGCTCGTTTTGGTGGACGCCGAGGGCCGTCCGGTGAGCGCCAGTCCGACTGGTGAGGACGCGCAAAATATTATCGTGTGGATGGACCACCGCGCCCTGAAGGAAGCCGATGCCATCAATCGACTAAGCCATGAGTATCCGGTCTTTGAATACGTAGGAGGAAAGATTTCTCCCGAGATGCAAACTCCGAAACTGCTCTGGCTGAAAAAGCGCTTGCCCGCATCCTGGCAACGAGCAGCCCACTTCTTCGATTTACCCGACTACCTGACCTTTCGGGCCACAGGTGAATTGACCCGTTCCCTTTGTTCAACAACCTGCAAGTGGACCTATCTGGCCCACGAAGCGGCCTATGGGGGAAAGGGCTGGTCGGCGGATTTTTTTCAAGCAATAGGCCTGGGCGACTTGGTGGATGAAGAGTATGCCAGGATAGGCAAGGCGATTCGCCCCATGGGGGAACCGGTGGGCAATGGCCTCACCCGGGAAGCAGCGGAGGAACTTGGACTGGCAGAAGGCACACCGGTGGGGGTTTCCATCATCGATGCGCACGCTGGAGGAATCGGTATGATTGGTATGGCCGAAGGTAATGAATCCGTCCAATTGGATCGCCGTCTCGCCTTAATAGGAGGCACCTCTTCCTGTCACATGGCGGTGTCACCGGACAAGCGTCCCATACCTGGGGTCTGGGGTCCTTACTACTCTTCCATGGTTCCGGGACTCTGGCTCAATGAAGGGGGACAATCGGCAACCGGCGTGCTGATCGACCACGTCATCTTCAACCATGGCGCCACTGAGGCGGCTTCCAAGGCGAGCGCCGAGTCGGGAATTTCCATCTACGGGTTTCTCAACAACCACCTCTCCGTAATGGCCGGAGGTTCGAGCCTGGATCGTTTGACAGAGTCACTTCATATCTGCCCCTACTTCCACGGAAACAGGTCTCCGCGAGCGAACCCCCACCTCAGGGGGATGATCTCGGGACTCAGACTCTCTGCCACCATCAATGACCTCGCTCTTCAGTACCTCTCGACAATTCAGGCAATCGCTTATGGAACAAGGCACATCGTTGAGGAAATGAACGAGGCGGGATATCGGATTGATCGGCTCATCTGCTGCGGTGGAGGATCAAAAAATCCGGTTTTTCTCCAGCAACATGCCAATGCCACCGGCTGCCGGCTGATTCTGCCCGAAGAACCGGAGGCCGTACTGCTGGGTTCCGCCATGCTCGGCGGAGTCGCATCCGGATGTTTCGAAACCCTGGAAGATGCCATGAAAGCCATGTCCCGGCCGCAACGCATCATTTTGCCGGATGGGGAAACCAAGGATTACCACGACAACAAATACCGCGTTTTCCACAAGCTCTACGAGGATCAGCTCAGCTACGAATCTCAAATGCAAACCTGAACCCATTCACATTCATAAGTCAGTCTCCATGAACCCATCACCCTTAACCGTAACGCTCATAGCCAACGGCGATCTAAGACTCTCAGCCAACCAAAACTGCTGGGAGGAACAAAACAAAATGGAGCAATCTCTGATTGCGGTCATCGAATCGATGAACGGCAAAGTGACGCGAGCACATGATTACGATCTGGTTGAAAAACACGGATTCATATCCAGTCAACGACAAGGCATGGACGTCTTTGCGACGATCGATCGGGAATCCCCCATTATCGTGGCGGAAGCAGTTTGGCAGTACTCGCACCATATTCTGCCCGGACTGATATCTCACGAGGGACCTATTCTGACGGTGGCAAACTGGAGCGGCAAATGGCCGGGTCTGGTAGGCATGCTCAACCTTAACGGTTCTCTGACGAAAGCCGGAGTAAAATACTCCACTTTGTGGAGCGAAAATTTCCAAACCGATAGCGGATTTCAGCAAAAACTCCATAAATGGCTGGAATCTGGATCAATAACCCACGACATCAGCCATGTCGTAGCGTATGACCCAGGCAAAGCCCCTCACCGGGCTAAAGAGGTCGCCAACCTGATCGCCGAGGACCTCGACACCAACAAAGCCATAATGGGCGTGTTCGATGAGTTTTGCATGGGAATGTACAATGCGGCCATTCCGGACGAACTCCTCTTTCAAACGGGAGTTTATAAGGAACGGCTCAGTCAAAGCGCCTTGTTTGCGGAAATGCAGACCGTTAGCGATGCCGAAGCGGAGTCGGTATTCTCCTTTTTGAAAGAAAGAGGCTTCAATTTTCACTTCGGCCATGACGACGCTACCGATCTGACAAGGAGCCAGGTGATCGAGCAGTGCAAAATGTATGTCGCGGCATGCCGCATCGGCGACAGATTCGGCTGTGACGCAATTGGGATCCAATACCAACAGGGGCTAAAAGACACCTGTCCGGCTTCCGACCTGGTCGAAGGAATGCTCAACAGCACCGATCGTCCACCCGTCAGAAACAGCAAAGGAGAAGTTATTCTCGAAGGTGAAACCTATCCGCACTTCAACGAGGTCGATGAATGCTGCGGGCTCGATGCTCTCCTGACCAAACGTGTTCACAATGCGCTGAGTCAACCGACGGAAACAACCTTGCACGATTTGCGATGGGGAGATACGGATCGGTCGGGCACGACGGACGAATACGTATGGGTGTTCCTGATCAGCGGTTCCGCCCCTGTTGAGCACCACATAGGTGGATGGAACGGCAGTCACGGATACCGGCAACCCGCCATGTATTTCCCCAAAGGGGGCAGCACTCTTCAAGGTACCGCAAAGCCCGGTGAAATCGTCTGGAGCCGTATATTCATTGAAGACGGCAATCTCAAGATGGACCTGGGCCGGGCTGAAGTCATCGAATTACCCGAAGAGGAGACCCGGCGCCGTCTCAACGAAACGACCCCCGAATGGCCCATCATGCATGCGGTTACCTATGGAGTCAGCCGCGACCAGATGATGGCGCGCCATAAAGCCAACCACATAAACGTTGCCTATGCCGAGAGCGCTGAGCAAGCCGACCTGTGCCTTTCGGCAAAAGCCGAACTCGCCCGAAAATTGGGCCTGGAAGTGTTCCTTTGCGGCACGAAAAAGGACGGTTCCCAGCACTAATCCGCATATCTCATAAATCTTCTACTGCGCGCCTGAATACCGGCGCTGGAGCGGGAATCGCTGGGTTAGCGGCTTTGCTGGGTGTCATAGCGTATGGGGGCAGGGTGGTTGGGTTTTCGATTCGATTGTTGGGTTTTCGGAGCAACAAAACAAGGGATTAAGCGATGACTGGAGGCGGAAAGGCGCCGATGGCGCCAATTAAGAATTAGGAATTAGGAATTAAGAAAAGGCTGAAGGTGTTGAAGGTTAATCGTGATCGTGATCGAAAGGAACACAATTGCCTTGAGCTTAGGCGGGTGGTGCACTGACAGTCTGATCGATGCCTGAGATCATCTTCATCACTGGGGCCAATCGTGGGATAGGACTGGGGGTAACCCGTCATCTTCTCAATGCGGGCCATACCGTGGTTGCCAGTTGTCGGCAGCCGGAAGAGGCCGTAGCGCTTCGCGAGATGGAAAAGGCCTCCGGCGAGCGTCTGATCTTGTTGCGTCTGGACGTGATCGATGAGGACTCCGCTCTGGAGGCTGTGGCACGGATTGAGGACCGGGTGGACCGGGTGGACCGGGTCGATGTGCTATTCAATAATGCGGGGGTATCGCCGGGCTGGAACAAAGGCGGTTTGGAGGAACTGGATCTGACTAAATTTCTCCCAACCCTGGAGACGAACATAATGTGGGACCGGTCGTCGTGGCCCGCGCCTGTTTACCATTGCTGCGGCGGGCCAAGGCGCCCCGTATCGTCAATGTCTCTTCAGGCGCCGGTTCCCTGTCCAGAGCGCCCTCGGGAATGCATATGGCTTATGCGGTCAGCAAGGCGGGGCTGAACATGGTGACCCGCATGATGGCAAAACAATTGGGGCCGGAAGGCATCACCGTTGTTTCCCTCCAACCAGGCTGGATCAAGACCGACATGGGCGGGCCTGAGGCTGATCTGGAAGTCGACGAAGCTACTTCTGAGATTGCTGCCATGCTGGGGGGGATAACGTCCGAGGATAATGGTGATTTTCTGGATCGCTTCGGCAACCACAGCGACTACGCCTGGTAAATCCTATTTGGCTATATGGGGTCAGGAACTTTATTGTTTCCTTAAACCCCACGGGAATTAGGTTGGCAGGGGTGAAATACCAGTGCTCCTTCCGCATACCCAGGCCATTGGGTGAAAAAGTAGAGGCTTTTTCGGTATACGCGGATTTGGAGAAGGGCCTCAGTCCCCATACCGTGAACGGATATTTCAGCGATCTCGAGCAATGCTGTGGATTTTTGGCCTCCCTCAAGATCGAGGATTGGAGGAAGGTCGAGGCGGACCATGTTTCGTTGTGGATCGGTTCCTTGTCCGAAGATGGTTACGCGGTCTCCAGTTTGGCCAGAAAACTGACCAGTATTCGCATGATGAGCCGATTTCTCGTTAGAGAAGGCATCCGCGAAGACGACTTTTGTGAATGGTTGGCCGGGCCGAAAATGGTGCGAAGTATCCCTCAAACCCTTTCCCTCCATGAAGTTGAGCGTCTTCTCGATGCCCCCGATCTCAAAACCCCCTACGGGATCCGGGACCGCGCAATTTTGGAACTGCTCTACTCGAGTGGACTTCGCGTTACCGAATTATCGACCTTGGAAATGCACCAAATCGATTTGGAACAGGGATATTTGCGGGTTGTGGGGAAGGGCTCCAAGGAGCGGATTGTGCCCATAGGGGGCGCGGCCCTGACCGCCCTGGAATCTTACCTGAATTCCTCCCGGCCCTTTTTTGTGAAACCCAGGACGGGAAGCGAGCTGTTTTTGAGTGAGCGCGGGTCCGCCATCAGCCGAAAAATGATCTGGGTGATCATCAAACGTTGGGCCAAGGCTGCCGGAATTGAGAAACCGGTAAAGCCCCATCTACTGCGGCACTCATTTGCCACCCACTTGCTAAGTGGTGGAGCCGATCTGCGCGTCATCCAGGAAATGCTCGGTCATGCCGATATTTCCACCACCCAGATCTATACCGCCCTCGAGCAAAAGCGCCTCATCCATCAACACGCCCAGTTCCACCCGAGAAACCGGTTGGGCAAAGGGGTCAAACGTAGAATTTAGAATTTCCCTTCCTTATAGCAACTGTGATTAGGTTGGGATGGCCCTGGGTGTTTGCGGTTTAGGCATTGGATACTGAGGGAAATTCTAAATTCTACGTTTGACCCCTTTGCCCCCTGTCAATGGCGGTTTAAAATTGACCCAGTACGGGCGGTTTAAAATTGACCCACCCTTAGGCAGAGAGATCACGGTTGTTGATAGGTTGATTGAGTTAGCCCAAGTTCGTCAGTTGTAGTCAAAAATACCTCAAAATCTGTGGTTTTTGCTAACAAAAACCCAGCATTTATGGGGGTTTGGGGCCGAGTGGAGGCTCTACAGTGGCTTGTAGTCTAGAAGAGGCTATTGTCGTTTG
>JAJDZZ010000027.1 GCA_022824405.1 Opitutales bacterium | reverse complement strand
GGGCTTCCATCGTATCAATGGCTATCGTCACTTGGAAAAACTTGCATCCGCACTTCAAGAGAATATGAAATCTAACCAAAAGGAGGCTGCTTAACCACGTTGGAGGACTACCCAATTTCAACTAAAAATGGGACATCCCCCCCCAAACTATCGATCTGAATTTACAAGACGAAGAAATGGAGATGCTACAGGAAACGGGTCTGGTGCTTTTGGAGATCAATCCCAGGCAAGGTTTTCATTTGGCGGTGGATCATCGCCTTCCCCTGTTCAATGCCATCGACCAATTCGAAGATGCAAAACGCAGGGTAAGAATCTCGGCTAATCAATTGAAAGGGGAGCTTGGCATATTCGCCAATGCCTCTGTCGACAGTGAAGGGCCTACCGACTACAAAAACTTTGATTTTGACAATGTCCGTAGATCCGTCGGCTTGCAACTGGACCTTCCACTGGATCGCCTGAGAGAAAGAAATATTTACCGTGCTTCCCTGATCGCGTTCGAATCGGAACTGCGCCTTCTCGGTCTGACCCTCGATCGACTACATTCCATCATCGAGGAGGGCATACGCGAACTGGACCGGATCCAGCAGAATCATGCCATTCAGACCAACGCTGTACTGCTGGCGGAAAAACAGGTGGTCGGAGCCCAACTATCCATCGAGTCGGGAAATGCCATTTACAGAGACCTGGAGGAAGCGCAAGATGACCTTATCGCAGCTCAAAATGCACAGACGGCCGCTTTGGTTGATTACCTGGAATCACGTTTAGGTTTGCTTCTTGAATTGGGTATATTAAATACTGACATCAAACAATTTTGGTTGACCGAAGCCAGTAGGGTCGCTCTTTCAACAGGAATAGGTCGTGAAACTACCACCTCCAATAATTGGGATGACGATGAAGTGATAAGCCCCAGCCAATTGTTCTCTCAATAAAATGAATACTGACCTGGAAAAAGGGTTTTCTACACTTTTTCAAAAAGCGAAAGAAAACAGTCTAAAGGCCCTCGCCTTTCTTATTCCTCATATCAGGAAGCGACCCGTGGTGTCAGCCGTTATTGGGGCGATCCTCCTATTCTTGCTGATCACCATGTATCGTGGAAGCGGTATCGGTGAAGACGCCATGTCTTACTACAAAGTGACACGGGGTGACTTTTTGGTTTCCATTGTGGAGGGCGGCACGCTTCAAGCAGTCAATGACGTGACGGTGAGAAACGAGGTAGACGGCACTTCACGCATCATCTACATCGTGCCGGAGGGCAGTTTTGTTAAAGAGGGGCAATTAATCGTGGAACTCGACACTGAGCTGGCCGAAAAGGAGCTCAATGAACAACTGATTCGATTCGAGGACGATAAGGCAGATCATATAAGTTCCGAAACCGCGGTCTTGCTCACCGAAAGCACCGTGGAGAGCGATATCCGGAAGGCGGAGCTCGAAGTTCAATTTGCTGAAATGGATCTGGAGAAGTTCGAGCAAATTGAAAAAGAACAAGAAATACGGAATGCACAGATCGAGATAATTTCTGCCCAGGAATCCTTAAAGCTTGCTGAGGAAAGGTTAGAGTGGTCGGAAAAATTGACAGAAGAAGGTTTCGAAACCAAAAGTAATCTCGATCGCGATAAGCTCGCCGTGACCAACCAGAGTCTCGGACTGGAAAAAGCGGAAAGCGTTAGAAAGATGCTGTCGGAATATGATCTGGCCAAAATGGAAGCCCAATACCAATCCGCACTCGAAGAAGCCCTAAGTGAACTGGATCGGGTCAGGAAACAGGGCGAAAGCAGAATCCTCCAGGCCAAAGCCCAACTCGAAATTGAAAAAAGAAAGCTGGAGCTTAGCCGAACCAAACTGGCCCAGCATCAGAAACAAATGGCCGCGACCAAGCTATACGCGCCCCAGGACGGCTTGCTGGTTTACGCCACCAGCCCACACCGCTACAGCAGTGAATCCGTCATTGAAGAAGGGGCCGTCATACGCCAACGCCAAGCCATTGTAAAAATTCCCGACACAACCGAGATGAAGGTGGAAATTAAAGTCCACGAGTCGCACGTAAACCAGGTCAAACCAGGACAAATGGCCTTTATAGTGCTCGATTCCTTGCCAGATAATCGTTACGTGGGGGAGGTTTCCAAAATTGCGGTGCTCCCCGATGCCCAAAGCCGCTATAGCAATGCCAACTTAAAGGTATATGCTGCGGAGATCGTTATTCAGGACGACCTGCCCGATGTAAAACCGGGTGTTTCCGCCAGAGCTGAAATCATAATCACCAATCTCGAAGATGTCCTTACCGTACCCATTCAGTGTGTGACTACGGTAAAAGGAAAACAGGTTTGCTATGTTAAAGCCCTGGGTAGCCCCAAACCCGTCGAAGTTGAAATCGGGCTGTTCAATAACAATTTTATCGAAATAAAATCAGGGCTGAATTCAGGCGACCGAGTGCTTCTGGCCCCACCTATCCATTCAAGTATCGGCTTGGATGGCGCCGTGATCCACACGCATGAAGAAGTCGATCCGGAACCCTCGGACAGAGTTGGCCAACCAGACCGTTCTCAACGTAACCGTGATCAACAAAACGAAAGAAAACCAAGCGGGGAAAGAGGCAAGAACCGTCCAAGAACTGTTTCCGATAGTTAACCAGCATGGTTCACTACCAAGCGAACCCGACATCACCCGACATTCTACTGCGCTCCGGTATATCCGGCACTGGCCTGAACTTCATTGGATTCTCCTGCCCGTGCTTCGCACCGATGCAGGCTGTCGCCCAGCTTCACTCCCCAATCTCCTCGAAACCACCACAGATACTCGATTTCCGTTCCCCAGTTACGAATTTTGGGAGGCTTGCGGGTTAGCCCCGAAGACTTTTTTCAGATCCTCGGACTATCCCGAAACCATTTTCTGGCACCCATGATCTCTCAACCCAAGACCATAATCGATATCCGGGATGTCATTAAAACTTTCCAAGTCGGGGAAATCAAAGTGCATGCGCTGCGTGGGGTCGATTTAGCCATAGAAGAAGCTTCATTCCTAGCCATCATGGGCCCTTCAGGTTCCGGAAAATCAACCTTGCTCAACATTCTGGGCTGCCTGGATCGGCCCACTTCGGGCTATTACTATCTCGGCGGAAAAAACGTAGCCCAAATGGATGACGACACCTTATCGTCCATACGCGGGAAACGTCTGGGGTTCATTTTCCAGTCTTACAACCTGATTGCCCAGCTCACGGTCATTGAAAACATCAAGGTGCCCCTCATCTACCAAGGCGTGAATCTGCAAGACTACGAACAAAAATGTATCGAACTGGCTGCATTGGTGGGATTGGAAGACCGCCTGGAACACCGCCCCTCCCAGTTATCCGGGGGTCAGCAGCAAAGGGTCGCTATCGCTCGCTCGCTGATCAACGATCCACTAATGATACTGGCCGATGAACCAACCGGAAATCTCGATTCCAAAACGGGAAAAGAAGTTTTGGAACTCATTGAAAAACTGCATCGACAGGGAAAAACCATCGTTATGGTTACCCACGATTATGAAATCGCTTACCGGGCCGACCGAGTGATTCATATGATGGATGGACGCATTGATAGAGACGAAATTCGCAAATAGTACTAGCCCAGGCCCCGACCTGAGGTTTATTACTATTGCCCCGGTTAATGATCACATTCATCACCCGCCACCAGTTGTTTAACACCGTAAAACTCGGTGTAAAGAGTCTCCTGTTACATAAGCTGCGTTCCGGTCTGACCATGCTCGGCATGATCTTTGGGGTGTGTTCAGTTATCGCCATGCTGGCCATCGGCGAAGGCGCTTCTTACGAAGCCCAAGAGCGGATCAAGCGCTTGGGATCCACCAATATCATTATCAACAGCGTCAAACCACCGGAACAAGAAAACGACAACTCCTCCTCCAAAAGCTTTGGTATCCATTACGGCCTGACCTACGATGACGCGGCCAGAATTCAGTTTACTATTCCAAATGTAGAAATTGTCCTTCCCATGCGGATTATTCGTGAGAATGTGCGCTTCGATCGGAACATGGAGCCCTGCCAGATTATTGGGACCCTTCCCTCCTACCCTGGCGCCAAGGGAATCGACCTGGTTGGAGGTAGATTTCTCAGCATGATCGACCAAAAACATCAGCGCAACGTATGTGTCATCACATCCGGTTTGGCTTATCGCTTATTTCCCTACCAATCTCCTCTTCAATCCACCATTCGGATCCAAAACGTCTATTACCAGGTCGTGGGAATGATCAATGAAACAGGTACTTCGGAGCAACGACCACAAAAAGATGAAATGGAAGGCGAGCCATTGGATAACAATGTCTACATTCCACTTTCAACGGCCAAGTCCCGTTTTGGCGAAACCTTGATCCGCCGCAATGCCGGAAGCTTCACAGCGGAAACGGTTCAGTTGCACCAAATCATTGTCAAGATGCTAAACACTCAATCGGTTATTGCGGCTGAAAGACAGATCCACGCACTGCTGCGGCGATTCCATGAGGATAACGATTTTGAGATCATAGTTCCCCTGCAATTGCTGCGCGAAGCCGAAGCCACCAAGCGCATGTTTAACATCGTCCTTGGTTCGATTGCCGCCATTTCACTGCTGGTTGGCGGCATTGGTATCATGAATATTATGTTGGCTACCGTGACGGAGCGTACCCGCGAAATTGGGGTTCGCCGAGCTCTGGGAGCAAAAAAGAAAGACATCGTAACCCAGTTCTTAATCGAAACCGTAATGCTTTCAATCGGTGGAGGTCTTATCGGCGTACTGCTCGGTATTCTGGTGCCGCTCCTGGTTTCCTTAACTACCGATATGGAAACAATTATCACGCCCTGGTCGATAGGACTCGCCTTCAGCATATCGGGCATCATAGGGATCGCCTTCGGAATTTACCCGGCCTCGCAGGCAGCGGAGTTGGATCCGATTGAAGCCCTAAGGCACGAATAGATCAAGGCGCTACAGTAGCGAGCATCTGGACCCCATCCGGGAACTCACTACCTCAATCGGACTAATCCAGGAAGATGTCCTCTACGGTGACCTCCCGAATCTGACCGAACGGCTCTATGCGAGCCAGGTCGATCCGGTCGCGCGGCCCCACGATGGATATCAACCTGGGGCGCTCGGCGATGCGTTTTCGTTGAAAATCCAGCAAGGTGGGAAATTCGGCCGTCAGGATGTCCTCAAACCGCTTACGACGCGGGTCGGCCTCCAGGCCGAGCCGCTCCCAGTTCCTTACCGCGCCCAAAACTCCACGGAAATTGATTTTGGAGACCCGGTACTGATTTTCCAGCGATCGAAGGGTGTTTTGAAATCGGCCTTCGGATTGCGGCATGTTATCGAATAAATCCAGGAAAGCAGCCAAGGCTTCGGCCGCCTTGTCCGGCTGGGTCGCTATGTCCCCAATGACCAGGTTTTCATCCCACAGATTGGAGGGTTGTAAATAAAATGCCCCCACCGAATATGCCAGGGCGCGCGATTCGCGAAGTTCCTGAAACACGATTCCGGACATTCCCCCGGAAAAGTAGTCGTTGAAGAGTTCCACTTCCAGGCGTTCGTCCTCGGAATAACGACCATCGGCAAATTCAATGCGGATGCGGGCCTGAGCGGTCTCCTTATGGAAAAAGGCGACCTCGGTTTGCCCGGGTTCGCGGATGTCCTGCATCTTGCGCGGCGGCGGACTTTTCAGCTTGGATGCAACCGGGTAGTATTGGGCGATCGTCTTTTTGACCTCCTCCAAAGACAGGGTGCCGATGTAGAAATAATCGTGCTCGTAGGTGGGGAGGGAAGCAACCAGGTCCAGGAGGTCGTCATATTGCAATGCTGAAATCTCCTCCCGGGTCAGGCGGGTGAGGAAGGGAGAATCCTCTCCGAAACGCTGGAAATTTCTCAAGGCCAGGTAAACCGAGCGAATATCTTTTTTGGCATCGTCTCTCTGCTTGAGGATTATGGCTTTCAGGGCATCCAAGACCTCCTGACTGGACACGGGTTCACGCACAAACGCTTGCATGAGTTGGAGTGTCTCCTGGAAATTTTCATCCAAACCGTTGATGGAAATGGAAGCGTTATGGTCCGCTACGGAGAAACTGAAATCGGATCCCAGGGCATACCAGGCTCGCTTCAAAGCCTCGGGAGAAAGGTCCTTGGTGCCGGCCTTATCTATCAGCGAACCGGCCACGGCCAACTTCCGGTTTTCCAGGCTTCCCATCTCAACACCCATGGAAAGGGAAAACAAATCGTTCACTGGATTTTTGCTGTAGAACAAACGGATACCATCCCTGACGGTCACGACCTGGAAATCCTTCCCCGCCTCGACAAAATCCGGGGCTATGGGGCCTACTTTTTTTGACAGGACCTCCTTGCCGTAGGCGGAGGTATGGAAGGCTTGGACATCGGGCTGATCAAATTTGGGTTTGGGCACTTTGGGTGGCTCGAACTCCCCATCCCGGCGGTATACGGCCACATAGGGCCCGTCGAAATATTTGTTTGCCACGCGAATTATATCCTTCCGGGTCAACGCTTCCATACGGGATATTTCGCCGATGACGTAGGGCCAATCCAACTCGGAGCGGAAGGCATCGGAAAGCTTGGCCACCCGGGCCCGGTTCGATTCAAGGGCACGTTTGTCGTTCTTTTTAAAATCGGCCAGGATGGCCGGGATCAGCCAATCCCCAAAATCACCGCGCTTTAGAATGTCCATTTGCTCCAGCAGCAACGCTTCAACCTCTTCCAGGGTTTGGCCTTCCTTGGGAGAACCGAACAGATACTGGGCCCCGGCAAATTTTCTAAAAAGAGGAAAGGACCCGGCCCGCAAAACGCGTTGCTTCTGATTGAGGTTGAGGTTGATGAGGCCGGCCTGAGCATTGTCGAGGATCATGTCGACGAGCTTGAGAGCTTCCACGTCCTCATGGGCCAGCGGCTGGGTGGAAAAGCCGATGTAAACCACTTCCATTCCCGGATAAAAGAGTTCCGCCCTCCGGTTTTCGGTCAAGGATTTCGCATGGGGGGGAGATGGAGGGATTTGGCCCGTCTTCCATTTGGAGAAATATCGATCGATCACGGCTATGGTCTCCTCGATATCGAAATCTCCCGAGAGGCAGAGAGCCATGTTGTTAGCCACGTAATAGGTGTTGAAAAAATCGTGGATGGCCCGAATGGAAGGATTCTTCAAGTGCTCTACCTGGCCCAGAACGGATTGCGTTCCGTAGGGGTGATCCGGGTATTGGGTGGCGAACAACTTTTCAAAGATGAGACGGTCCTTATTGTCCAGGGAACGGTTTTTTTCCTCATATACGACTTCGAGTTCGGGCAGGAATAACCGAAATACCGGATCAATAAAACGGTTGGATTCCAACATGGCCCATTGCTCGATCCGGTTGGAAGGAAACTCGAAATAGTAAATGGTGTAGTCGTTGCTCGTGCCCGCGTTGGTGCTGGTGGCGCCAAGTTCCTTTACGATGCGGTCGAGTTCGTTGGGAATGGCAAACGCCGCCGCTTTCCGGGACTCGGCATTGATTTCTTCAAATAGAGCCGCTTTTTTTTCCGGATCCTTTTCCTTGAAACGCTGCTCGTAAAGTTCGGTAATCCGGTCGATATGGGGCTTCTCCTTTTCCCAATCCTTGCTTCCCAGTTTGGTATTTCCCTTGAACATGAGGTGCTCCAAATAGTGGGCCAGCCCCGTATTGGCAGCCGGGTCGTTTACCCCCCCGACGCGAACGGAAACCTCGGCAAAAAATTTCGGTTCCTCCCGGTTTTCGGTCAGATACACCTTCAGCCCGTTGTCCAGTTCGTAGATGTGGGCCTTCATGGGATCCCCCGGGAGGGGACCTCGAATCAACTTGTAAGCCCCGCTGAGAGGATGGGCGGTAGCCAGAAGAAATGTGAAAAGAAGCAGATTTCTCATTTTGGTTTAACTATTCAGATTAAATTCTTGGAAGGTTTAACCGCAGAAGACACAGAGTTATAAATTGAATCGGTGAGTGCCCTCAATTAATCGTTGAAAGTTGAAGTTCATCAGAAGTCCGGTTTTTACTCCGGTTAACCTCATATAGGTAATATCTGCGATTGATGCATTACGATCATTTTCTTCCAACTCTGTGTCCTCTGTGGTGATTTAATTTAAGGACGCCGCCCTAGCTGCCAAAGGCTCGTCGGCCATCGAGGGCGCTTTTCAAAGTGACCTGGTTAGCGTAGACAACCCCTCCACCGCTGGGTAAGCCAAATCCAATGCGCGACACGTTAATGGGACGATCCCCTATGATCGTTTCCGCGATGTAATGGCAGGTGGCTTCCCCCTCGATATCGTTGGAGAGGGCCAAAATAAGCTCTTTGCAGTTCCCTTCATCCAAACGTATTTGCAAGGATTTCAAATTCAGATCGTCTGCTCCCACTCCTCTCATGGGAGAAAGTTTTCCGTGCAGCACGTGGTAGAGCCCACGGTATGCTCCCGAGTTCTCAATGGCGACCAGGTCGGGAACATATTCGACCAGGCAAATTCGCGAACGGTCCCGACGCTCGTCCAGACAGATGGCGCAAAATTCCTCCTCGGCCAGGTTTCCACATTGTCGGCAACGTTTGACCCGCGCAGCGGCGTGGACGAGCGAATCTTGCAGAGCGGGCAGACTGTCGGGTTTTTCAACAAGGAGATGGAGGGCGATGCGTTCGGCCGACCGGTAGCCCAAGCCGGGTAATTTTTTCAACTGCTTGAGCAAATCATTAAAAGACGGCGTCATTCCTCTCCGCCAGGTAAAACGAGCCCTGGCCCTTCATAGATGGGTTCATGGAGACGGTTTCCCATGGGCCTTCCCCTGTCAAGCGGTTTGCTCCACAAGGACCTTTGCATTTTACCGTGCAAGAAACCTTGCAGTTCAGAAGTAGCTCGGTAAATCAAATAGGTTACCTTCATGTCCCAAACCTTCAAAACCACCCAAACAAAATCCAAGTCCGTCCGTCTTTACGTTCCGGAGGGGGCCAGCCGCAAAATTCGTCTGGAACTCTACAAGAAGTGGATCGCCCAGGAAGACCGGCGCCTGCTCAAACTGCACCAATCCACAACATCGGGCCTAAAGGTGGCCAAAGCCCGGTCCAACACCATCGACCAACTACTCCAGCACCTCTATCACTATAACCTGAAGAGATTTGAGAAGGAAAACGGGGCCCTGCCCTTTCCAACCGGGATCGTTGCATTGGGGGGATACGGTCGAGCCGAAATGTGCCCGGGAAGCGACGTGGATATCATGTTCCTCTACCCGGAGAAAATCAAATACAAGCTGTTTCCACAATTTCAGAAGGTGTTTGCCGAACGGGTGCTCTACATTTTATGGGATTTGCGATTAAAAGTGGGCCATTCCACGCGGACCATCAAGCAGACCATGGAGGAGGCCAAAGCCGACGTTCAATCCAAGAACGCCATGCTGGAATCCCGCTTGGTGGCGGGTTCTAATGACTTGTTTCGCGTGTGGCAACAGGCCTACCTGAACTTTTGCAAAAAGAATGCCCAGCAATACGTGGAGCAACGGTTATTCGAACAGCAAAAGCGCCGGGAGAAATATGGGGGCGTGGTCTTTATTCAAGAACCGGATATCAAAAATGGTCCGGGTGGTTTGCGTGATTACCAGAACCTTCTTTGGATTTCGCTGATCAAACTCAATACGGCGTCTTTGAGCGACTTGGTCGATCACGGATATTTGTCCAAAGAGGAACGATTGAAATTGCGCAAGGCCTACGACTTTCTGCTTCGCACTCGCAACCAGTTGCACTTTCAAAGCTCCAGGCCGACGGACCTCATGACGTTCGACCACCAGGCCGCCATAGCAAAGGCCTTCCACTACCAACCCGAGGATCCGTTAAAACAAGTGGAGGCTTTTATGCGGGATTATTACCGTAACCTGCAAAATATTTACCGCCTGTCGGGTTTGTTGGAACATCGCCTTTCCCTTATCAGAAGGAGCCCCAACTCCATTACTTTCCGGGAAGTAATCGACGCTCGCCGCAAGGAAAGACCCAGGATTATCGATGGTTTCGCGGTTCGTGGCAAAGAACTGACCCAGGAGAATCGAAATATTTTCAAAAAAGATCCCCTGCGGCTCATCCGCGTGTTCCGGCACTGCCAGCAATTGAACGTTCGGCCCGACTTCGACCTGACCAACCTGATCGCCAATTCCCTGGCCTTGATCGACCAATCCGTGGTTGAAGCGCCGGAAGCCAATGCAACCTTTCGGTCAATCCTGGCGGAACTGGGCAACGTGTTCCCCGTCCTGTCCAGCATGCACGAACTCGGTGTGCTGGGAAAATTCCTTCCAGAATTCGACCGCCTCACCTGCCTGGTCCAACACGAATTCTTCCATCGCTACACCGCGGATATCCATACCCTCAACACCATAAAGGAACTCGATAACCTGCTCACGGAAAGGAAGGAATCGGGGAAGCCCTACCGGCACGAATTTCACAAGCTGGAAGAGCCTTCCATCCTCTACATCGTTCTACTGCTCCACGATATCGGCAAAGGAGTGAGCTTAAAGGGCCACGATAAGATCGGGGTGGACATTTCGCGTCCCATACTAAGAAGAATGGGGTTGAATTCCCGTTTATCGGATCAAATTTTGTTTATTATTGGAAATCACTTGGAAATGGCACGATTCTGGCAGCGCCACGATATCGATGACCCCCAGACCGTTCGGAAATTTGCCCGTATGGTGGAAAATCTGGCCCATCTCAGATTGCTCTTCCTCCATACCTATTGCGACGCCCGTGGAACTTCCTCCTCATTGTGGAACGGGTATAAGGACATGCTGCACCGCAGGTTATTTTCCGCCACCCGATCCCAACTCGCAACGGACGGAAATTTCGAGTTGGAACTGAGAGAGCAGAAGGAACACATGTATCGAAAACTGCTCAGTCAGCCCATTCCAGGGGTGGAACCCGAGGAAATCCACGCCCACTGCAACCTGTTGCCGGAACGCTACTTCGTCAATAATAGCGAAGAAGAAATCATTCTCCACACCCGGATGGTCAATCAACTCCTGCGCAATATCAACCAAGCCGACTCCTTGGCGGCTCTTTCCCCTGTCATCCATTGGAGGGACGATTTAAATCGCGGTCTCACCGTGGTAACCCTGGTCACGTGGGATCGTTCCGGTCTGTTTTATCGCCTGGCCGGTTCGTTCAGTCTGGCAAATCTTAATATCGTGAGCGCCAAAGCCATTAACCGAATGGATCATATCACCATCGATACCTTTTACGTTAGCGATGCCAAAGGAGGTATCGTTGAGCGTCCTTCCGTTCGTCAGGTTTTCGAGAAGAGTATCGACCGATCGGTCGTAAAAAATAAAGATCTCACCCAACGTATAATGACCGCATCCCGGGAAACGAAATCGCCTCTGTTTCGCTCCCAACGGCGCGCCAACACCCCTTTTCCTCAAACGGTTGACGTTTACCACGAAGTCGAACTCAACAAGAACATAATCGAAATTCAGGCCGTCGATAGAATCGGGTTGTTGTATTTTCTGGCCAAATGCATTTACCAAAACGGCTATGATATTACCTTCGCCCGAATTTCCACCGAGCGCGACATCGCCGTGGATACCTTTTACATCGAAAACTCGCGCGACCGGACCGGTTACGATAACACCACCAATTTACTTGCTCTGAAAGATAGTTTGGTCAAAGTCATCGACTCAGGAAACCCGGAGGTTTCCGACTAGGCCAAATTTCCTACCCCATTCGTGGCGAGCGATTCCCTCATTCATGTCCTTTACCGCATACGGGTGATTGGGCATGAAGCGGACGATCCGGGGCAAGCCATCGCAGAGATCGCCGATGTCGCGCAACGGTATTTTGTGGCAAACGGCATAGCCGTCACGTTGATAAACCCCGACACCAGGCAATTGGAGATCGAGGTCAACCGCGGTTTTCTGGACTGGGGCAAAGAGGTCTTCCTTCCCCTGGGGAGGGGAGTAATGGGATGGGTGGCTCTACACGCCAAACCGATGGCGGTGCATGAAGTTGAAAAGGCCCCCCGCCGTTACCACCTTGCTCCAGCCATAAAAAGCCTGATGGCCTGCCCCCTGCGCGCAAACGACCAAGTCATCGGGGTAATCTCGGTGGGATCCGGAGAAAAGGCCGCCTTTAATGAGGAATCGGTCGCGACATTGCAATTGCTGGCTGATGAAACCTCGCAAATCCTCGGCCAAATGTGGCTGATCGGAAAGCTCAGGACCAATTCCGAACAACTCGAGGCCCTCCTCTCCATGGGACAGGACTTCGTTTCCAAATTGGATCTGGACGATCTCCTTCAAACCATTACGAGGGAGGCCCACAAGATCATGCGATGCCGCTTGGCTATGATGCTGATTCTGGACAAGGACAGGAATACTCTGAAGGTACATACCCTTTGCGGGGCCCGGAAAACCTACCGCCCCCTTCCGGAAATCAGCCCGAAAGATTCTTCCTTTGGCGCCGCTATCCAATTGAAACGTCAATTGGAAGTTTTCGATATTCGCAAATCCGAAGACGAGCATTTCTGGAATATCGTGAGAGGGGAGAACCTGGTTTCCATGGTTTGCTCACCCATCCTCTGGGAAAACGAGGTTGTTGGTGTTCTGGCGGCCTATTCGGATAAACCTCACCGGGCCAGCAACCAGGAAAAACGTATTTTCGACATGCTGGCCGGCTTCAGCGGGGTAGCTATTCAAAACCTTAGGCTCTACGCATTGATGTTGGCCAATGAGGAGCAATTGAAAAACAACGAAAAACTGATTACCCTGGGATTGATCGCAGCCGAAATAGCCCACGAAATTCGCAATCCGCTCACGGTCATCAAGCTGCTTTTCGGCAGCCTGGATCTTCAGTTTCCCACCGGGGATGAGAGGAGGAGGGACTTGTCCGTCATCGATGAAAAGATCCAACAACTGGAGGAAATCGTGGAACGGGTTCTCAATATTGGAAAACCTACCGAGGTTCTGTATTCACACTGGAACCTGCCAGAACTGCTTGAAGACAGCTTGAGGCTGGTTCGGCCCAAGCTCAACCAACACAAAATTATCACCCATATGAATGCCGGAAGAGGCTCGCTGGTCATCCAAGGCAACAGGGGCCATATCGAGCAAGTCCTCCTCAATCTTATTCTCAATGCCATCCAGGCCATGGAAAAAGGCGGAACCATTACCTTTGATTGCTACGAAGAAGAGAAGGACCGAACCAATTACGCCTGTATCGAAATAACCGATTCCGGAACGGGTATAGACGATGAATGGAAGCATAGGATTTTCGATTCCTTCCTGACCGGCCGGCCCGGAGGGACCGGTTTGGGGTTATCCATCGTAAAACGCATCCTCAATAGCCACCTCGGCGATATCGAGGTAAAAAATACGGGACCCGACGGGACCACCATGAAACTGTGGCTGCCCCTGGTTCAAGGGCCGTATTAGACGCCCCCCTCCTTTATTAAATCCCGTCCATCTTGTCCATCCATGTTCAATTCCTAATTTCTATTTGGCGCCTTTCCCTTCCCCATTCCATCACTCCATTACTCCCCCACTCCATCATTCCTTTCGATCACAATCACGATCACGATTAATCTCTGTGCCCTCTGTGCCCTCTGTGTCCTCTGTGGTTAATCTCTCCCAATTCCTAATTCCTAATTCCTCATTGGCGCCTCCAGGCGCATTTCACCCTTTATGGCTCACATTGAGAAAATAATCCCAGGACTCATGCTTAACCTGGGTCTGGATAAAACTGACAAACGGCCTCCACGGCGGCCGGATCGGTTTGCGGATCAACCGCATATTGGCCTCGTGGGGAAGACGATTTGCTTTGCGTGAATTGCAGGTCCTGCACGAAGTAACCACGTTTTCCCAAGAGGTTCGCCCGCCATGGTGTCGCGGGATGACGTGGTCGAGGTTCAACTCCGATTGCTTGAAAACATTGCCGCAGTATTGGCAGTGAAATTTGTCTCTTTCAAAAAGGTTCTGACGATTGAATTTGACCTCCTTGATGGGCAGGCGATCGAAGAACCTCAATATAATCACCCGGGGCAAGCGTATGATGTGGCGCACGGTGTGAAGACATTCCGGAGCCGGTGGAGGCGAATCTTCGGACACCCCAATCCATTGGTCGAAATCATATAATTGAAAATTGCCCGCCTCCCGGTGTATCACATCGGCATGGCCGCGCACCAACAGGCTGAAGGCACGCTTTATGCCAACCACGTTGACAGCCTGCCAAAAGCGGTTGAGCACGAGCACCTGACTGGACATTAGGGCTTCCATATGGACAATTCTATTACGTCCTTCGAAATTCCTCTGTCAACCCAATCTTGCGGGCCCTCATGGCCACCCTCCTTCGCTCTGAAAGAGCAATAGGACTTTCAGGATTGCCATGAAATAGATGAATCCTTATAGTATTACATCCTCGTATAAATTTAGCATGCAACCGACCCGCCTGATTTTCTTACTCGGTTTGGCCGGACTCCTGGTGGGATGCGTTTCCACCCCGCAGACCCGCGTGGAGCGGAATCCGGACCTCTTCGCCACTTTTTCCGAGGAAGAAAAAGCATTGATCCTGGAAGGCAATATTGAGTTGGGATTCACCAAGGAAATGGTTCTCCTGGCCGCAGGATCGCCGGATCGGAAGACCAAAAAGACCACCAGCGACGGGGTGAGAGAAGAGTGGACCTACTTCAAATACGGTCCCCCGCGGTCTGGCTATGGCTACGGACATTACGGAGGCTGGGGATACTACGGAGGCAGCTACTCTCCCTACCTGAGCTATCACCGGTCCTTTTATCCATTTCCAGCTTTCCACCATCGAGGGAGAAAAATCAAGGACTTGGTGGTCAATTTTGAAAATGGCGCGGTGGTCGCCTTTGAAGAGGGGTATGATCCGGGCACATAGGTTACACTTAATCTAGGCACATCGGTTACAGTATCATGGGCATTATGCCCTGGAAAACTGTAAACCTAATGGACCAAAAACTAAAATTCGTGCACTTGGCCGAGAGTGGACGATTTACCAT
>JAJDZZ010000052.1 GCA_022824405.1 Opitutales bacterium | reverse complement strand
CTGTTCTTAAGTCCTCAAAAAATTGGAGTTCTTACCTATTGAATGATAAAGACTCAAAAGCGGCGTTGCGAAGACGCAGTCCCCCTACCAATAAATTCAAGCGTGGTAGGGCAAGAGCATCCCTGCTCTGCCGTTCGTCGTTGTCAGCCAAAAAACCATCTGAGTAGTTTAGGTGCGTGGTTGAGTGAAGCCGGCATTCCTTGACTTACCCTCAAAAATAGATACTTGTATCTACAAATGAAGAAAACCAAACTGTTTAAATCAGGAGGCAGCCTTGCGGTCCGCTTGCCAAAATCATGGGTCCGTGGCGGGGAAGTGGTAACCTTATCAAAACAAGGAAACTCCATAATGATCACTCCCGAAAACAACGCTCTCCTCAGTCTCGCCGAACAGTTCCGAAAAGACGGAGTCATTGATTTTGAAAGGCCCAAGCAACCAAAGACTCCTCCAGCCAAGGTAGTATGAGGCGCATCTTGCTGGATACGGATACCAGCGTTGAAATTATCCGGGGACGCCCGACTCCTCTTGAAGAATACGCGGAGGCCAGCTTCGGAATTTCCGCCATAACCCGGTTTGAACTTCACTCTGGATTGGCCAAAACGGTAAACCGCAAACTGTCGATTAGAACGAAATCTTTTTTGGAGGCCATCAGTTGTTTCCCGTTTGATGAAATTGCCGCTGAAGCAGCCGCCAAAGTACGGTTGGAGCTCGAAACGAAAGGAACGAAGATCGGAGCCTATGACACGCTTATCGCAGGCCATTGCCTGGCACTTGAAAACGAACTGCTCACCGGAAACGTTCGTGAATTTTCCCGTATAAAAGGGCTAAGAATTATTGCTCTGAGGTAACGATGTCGGATCGAACAGGAATCTCATTACCTCTCGCAAAGATCGCCAAGGCCGCCAAGAGGGAAGCGCCCAAGGGGCGCAGGGAATAGCCACAAAAGAGCGCAAAAAATACAAAATTCCTAATTCCTCATTCTTAATTCCTCATTGGCGCGCCAGCGCCGTTCCCTCTTCCCTTTGCGTTTCTCAGCGCTCTTTGCGAGAGTCTTCTCTCTCCCACTTTGTGCCATCTCGCCCTGGCGAGATCTAATTCCTAATTGGCGCCTTGGCGCCCTGCGTGTAGCTCGAGTGCCGAATGATTCGATAGGATCTGAAACCCCGGATATACTGCCAGTCCCCGGTCTTGTATTCATGGGTGAGCCCCCAGCGAAGGGCGGCTGTCGGCTCTTCTTCCGGATCGAGGGTTCGATTGATACCGATGGCATGCGGGGCGCCCTTGAGGACCGACATGATCTCAAAATTAATGCCGTCCGGGGACCATTGAACGGTGTTCTTTTCCGGTCCGTCCGTGGTAATCAGGGAAGCGATCCCACCGTTGTAGGGCCAGACACAAATTTCATGGCCGCTGTTACTGATGGGGTTGTATTTGGATTTCACATACGGCCCCAGGGGATTATCGGCAATGGCTACGCCATGGCGAATCTGGCGACCGCCCCAGGTAATCTCCTCACCCATTTGCTCGCCCTTATAATAAAGATAAAACTTTCCTTTGTAGGGCAGGATACACGGGTCGTGCACCTTGTGGCTGTCGAAATCACCTTTCCTGACCACCGAGAATCGGTCCTGCAGATCATCCCCGTACCACTCGCCGTTATCGGCCGGGCTCAGTATCGGCTCCTCGCTTTTGGTCCAGGGCCCATGAGGGGAATCAGCCCAGGACAACCCGATCTGGTTTTTCACCCGTTTGTTGTAAGGTGATTTTACCGTCTGGTAACAGAGGTAGTATTTCCCATCGTGAACCATGATCTCGGTGGTGAAGACCGAGCGGTCGTCATAGGCGCCTTTCTCGCCGCGCGGGACCGCCAAGCCCTCTTCTTTCCAGGTAATGCCGTCCTCGGAAGTGGCATACCAGATATCGCAACGATCCCAGGGGAACACCTTTTCATTTTCGATATCGCCATCGAACCCCTGCGTCTCGCCCGTGCTCCGCGAGTACCAAACGAAATACCTGCCATCGACTTTGATCATGGCGCTCGGATCCCGGCGCACCACCCCTTCCTCATAAGCAAAATCACCTTTCAAATCGTAGGTTCTGAATTGAATGAACCATTCATTGGACCGTTCCGGCCATTCCAGGGCTCGCCTGGAAGCGGCGCTCAGGTGATCGGGGTTCGTGATCCCGAGATGATCGTAGAGTTCCTCGGAATATTTCTTCTCCGTTCCGGGCAAGGCAGTTCCCGTGGCGAGAAAAATCGTGCCGAGGATAATGCAATACAGGTCAAGTCGCTTCATGATATTCCTTTCGTAACAACCCAGGTCTCCATTGCCTGGATCGTCGGAAATTATGAGAATGAAATTGGGCTTTGCTTCAAGGATAATGGCAGAGGGGTAATAGGAAGAAACGAGAAAATTTTCCCGGGATGTTGATTGTGAGAACTGTAGGAGGGGGGGAAGCGCCCAAGGGCGCGAATTAAGAATTAAGAATTAGGAATGAGGAATGTTTCGATTTGGGAGTTGGCGGGTGAGCTGAAGTGATTCTTGGGAAGAGCTCGATTTTCCTGGGATGATGTTTTGGAGAACTGTAGGAGGGGGTTTATCCCCCGATTGCGGTGACGTATTTGGAAGATCGGGGGCAGTATACGATTAATCTTCAGCACTTTCAGCCTTCAGCCTTTTCTCCCCCATTCCTCATTCCTAATTCCTAATTGGCGCCCTCGGCGCCTTTGTCCCCCTTTGTGCCTTTGTGCCTCTGTGCCTTTGTGCCATCTCGCCTCGGCGAGATCCCATTCCTTCATCCTTCAGCGTCCCATCCACCCGCCATCGACCACCAGGATGGCCCCATGCATGTAATTGGCGGCCTCGGAAGCGAGAAAAACTACCGGTCCCTTGAAGTCTTCCGGTTTGCCCCAACGCCCGGCGGGGATGCGGGCCAATATCTGTTCATGCCGGACCGGGTCGTTCCGTAAGGCCTCGGTGTTGTCGGTTGCGATGTAGCCGGGAGCGATGGCATTCACGTTCACGCCCTTTCCGGCCCATTCGTTGGCCAAAGCCATGGTCAATTGACCGATGCCGCCCTTACTGGCGGCATAGCCGGGAACGGTGATACCCCCCTGGAAAGTCAACAGGGACGCCGTAAAAATAATTTTTCCCGAGCCTCGCTCGATCATGTCCTTCCCAAACTCCCGCGAAAGCACGAACTGCGCGTTCAAATTCACCTCCATGACTTTGTCCCAGTATTCATCGGAATGCTCGGCCGCCGGCGCCCGCAGGATGGTGCCCGCGTTGTTTACCAGGATGTCGATATCGGAATGGTTTTGTTTCACCGTTTCCACAAAACGGTAAACGGCTTCCCGGTCAGAAAAATCGCAGGCATATCCACTGAAGGAGCGGCCGAGGGAAGTAATCGAAGCTTCCACTTCACTCCCCGAGCTTTCCAAAGAGGCGGACACACCGATAATGTCGGCTCCCGCTTCGGCCAAGGCTTCCGCCATGGCCTTGCCGATGCCTCGTTTGCAGCCCGTCACCAGGGCGGTTTTGTCAGATAGATCAAAAAGGTTCAAAGCGCTCATTACGGAAAATTTTTAAGAGGCACAATCGATCAGGTATTTGATGCCGTCCGGATTGGCCACGATGGTTTCAAACGTTTGTTGCACCTCATCGATGGCATTGATCCGGGTGATCAATCGGTCCAGGTGCAACTGCCCGGAAGCGGCCAACTCGATGGCTTCGTCGAAGTCCCGTTCCTCGTAGAGGCGAGCCCCGATGAGTTTCAGCTCCGACCAGAAAAACTTGAAGAGATTCACCGGCCGGGGTTCGGGATGAATCGCCACCATGACGATGCGGCCCCGCACGTTGGGTAATTCGGTCATGACCTCGACACCTGGTACCGATCCGGAAACTTCAAAGACACAATCGGCCATGGCGCCGTCGCTGACCGAGCGCACCGCCTCGACCAGGTTCTCTTTCAAAGGATTGACCGCTTCCAGTCCAAGGGAGGCCGCCAGCTTCAGACGAGAGTCGTTGACCTCGGATAGAACAACCTGAGATCCCTTCTCCTTGGCCACCAGGGCAATGAGCAATCCGATGGGACCTCCTCCGATGACCACACAAATCTCCCCTGCTTGCACTTCCCCTAAACGCACGTCGTGGCAGGCCACCGCGGCCGGCTCGATCAGGGCTCCGTGTTCCAGGCTCAATGCGTCCGGAAGTCGATGCAGCGTATAGGCGGGGACGGTCCAGAACCGCTGCATGCCGCCCGGCAAATCGATGCCGATAAACTTGAGGTTCTTGCCGACATGGGGATTCCCCTTGTCGAAATTGGAAGGCGCCCCGAATTTCAGCGGTCTCACTGCGACGCGGTCGCCCACCGAGACGTTGGAAACGCCCGCGCCCACTTCCGCAACGGTCGCCGAGACTTCGTGACCGATGGGCAAGGGGACGCTGACCCGCTGGTCCATATGCCCATGAAAAATGTGGAGATCCGTTCCACAGATTCCGCAATAGGCGACGTCTAGCCGCACTTCACCTTTAGCGGGAGGAATCGGCCGACTGGTTCCGACTCCGATGGTTCTGTTTCCTCGGTAAAGAGCTGCTTTCATAACTAAGAATTATAAGCGAGACCTAGAATCGGTTCCGACGCGGGATCCCTACCCTGCCTCCATACTCGGTAATATTCACAAGATTTATCAGGCTACGGCCAGACTGTTTCCAAAGGAAATGATCAGGATACCCACCACCATGCCGGTCAACCCGAGATAAAGTTGCTTGCGGGCGTGACGGGTGGCGTTTTTCCACTCCCCGACCACAATACCGCTCACGATGGCCGTGACGACACAGGAGGTATTGAAGATGGCATATCCCACCGTGTTGCCAACCACTCCCAAACGAAACGCCGCGTAAGCAAATACGGCCGAGGCGGCGTAGTGAAAGAAAGCCATGATGAGGATCAGGATGAAGTTTTTTCCAAAGGCGGGGGTCTTGAATTTTCCCCATACTTTTTTGGAACTCAGTTGCCATCCGAAATACCCCGCCATGATCACTCCACCGCTGAGGAAGATGGGAAACATTACGGCAAGGGCGGTTACCCACTCCGCATTGCCTTGGGCGATACTGGCCGCATGCAGGACCGGTCGTCCCACCGCATTGGCGAAGCTGAACCCGGTGGCCAGCAGGCCGCCCGCCACCGCAATGGCGATTCCGGCAGACATGGACTTCTTTCCCGGATCCGTTTCCTCCTCGGATGTCGCCTCGTCCCGTTCGCGGGCCATGCCGGCTTTCCCGTTTGAGAATACTCCAAACAGCACAAACAGCAATCCAACCGAAATTGCCGCCAAGGCATTGGTCGGGGGCAGGCCATCCACGAAAAACGGGATGAGCGACCCCACCAGGATCACGGTACCGATGAAGATGGAAAAGCCCAGCGATACGCCAATGTGGTGAATGGCCTTGCCCCACATCATCACCCCGATGCCCCAGAGGACGGAGGTCAGCGCCATCTTGGGCAGAATGGCCCGCACCTCGGGCGATCCATAGATCTCCCCCACCCCTTTCATGACCACCAAGGTCGCTACGATGGGGACCAGAAACATGGTCAGCATGAAAAAGAGCCCCCAGGTATTCTCCTCCTTGAAGTCTTTGGTGAATTTATTGGGCAAGGCGTAAAGGCCGAGCATGAGTCCGGCCAGAACGGCCCAGAGTATTCCGATAATCATGGTTATTGAACAAGGTTGTATTTGGTGAAACTGAAAATCTACTCGGCCTGCTTCATTCGCTTTCGAATGGCTGCCTTATGATTCTCAGTTAAGGGAAATTGGTAATAGACATCCGGTTTGACAAAGGTGTCGGTCTCCTTGAAGACGGGGTCCTCCAGGTCGAGACTCAGGTCGCAATCGAAGCGGGTGAGCATGCTGTGGCTCCTGCCTTTGCCTCCCAGGCTCCTGAAATGAGAAAGCCCCCAGGAGATGCCCCGGCCATCGCCGGAATCGGTGAATGCGTCCGGCGCATAGGGCCCAGGCGCAATGGGCAGCAGGTGCGTAATCGAAGCGATCCGGAAATTCACACCGTCGGGAGCATATTGAATGGTGTTGTGCTCCAGACCGTGCCGTCCCACCAGCGCCGCGATCCCCTCCTTGAAGGGGAAAAACCCGGTCTCATGCCCTGAGTTGATAACGGGATTCAAAGGATACTTTTCAAAGGGTCCCAAGGGATGGTCGCTGATGGCCAAACCCTGCATGGGCGCCTTGGGACGGCCTCCCAATTCGGATTTGTAATAGAGGTAAATTTTGCCTTTGTAGTGGATCGGATAGGGATCGTGTATCTTGTCCTGGTCCCAGGTACCTTCCGGTCCGTTTTCGACAATGATCCTGTTTGCCGGCGTCCATGGTCCATCCGGCGAGTCGGCGAACGAAGCGGACACGGGACAATAGTCGCCACGCAATCCCGGCATTTCCAAAAAGGCCTGATAGTAGAGGTAATACTTGCCCTTCCAGAAGAATACGTCGGGCGTACTGACGGAACGCCATCCGGCATTCGGTTTCTCCGGTCGGCGCACCGCTACGCCCTGCTCTTCCCAATGAAACCCATCCTCGCTCGTGGCATACCAGATCTCGGAAAGATCCCAGTCATAGGAGGGATAGCGGTCATTGCCGCCCGCTGGTCCTCTGGGAGGCGATTCGGTACGACGGCAGGTATACCAGACGTAGTATTTTCCATTGGCCCGGACCACCTTGCTCGGATCCCTGCGTGAAACCGTACCATCCCCGTTGCTGTAATCCAGCCCGGTAATCGGCGTATACTTGAAATTCGTGAACAGTTCATTCAACTCCGGCTGAACCGCCGTGTAGTCGGAGTAAACCCGCTCCATGGCCGGACTCAGCTCGATGTCGGGGCGCTCCTTCGGCACTCCTCCATAGGGAAAGTAATTCTCATTCCCGGCGTTCAAAGGTGAACAGAATCCCGCCAAAGCCAGGGCCAAACTGAAAAGAGATATGTGCTTCATTTCATCAGGTAAATTTCATTCGCCACCCTCCCGGCTACTTCGTTATTCCAAGGATCGAAAGGATTTGAGCTTGCTTTTACAACGTTTGCAAAGGCTCAATCAAGCCCTAGTGATCTACGAGGCTGCAAGAGGAAATGAAAAGAACCCCAAAGACGCCTATGAAAAACTCCCTTCTCCTGGCGCTGTCGGGGCTTTTTCCCAAAAACCCAGGATTGACCACCCGCAAAGTATCATTAAAGTATCACTTATGAAGGTTGAACTGGTCACAAACCTCAAGCGTCGCGCCACCCGAATCATCAAGGAATTGAACCGGGATAATGAACCCGTGCTAATCACCCAGCATGGCAAGCCGGCCGCCTACCTGGTCGATGTGGAGTCCTTTGAAAACACAATGAGAAGAACCCAATTATTGGAGGGATTGGCCAGGGGGGAAGCGGCCATTCAGGCCGGAAGAGTCGTTTTTCATCGGGAAGCCGAAAAAAGGATGAGTCGATGGCTCAAGTGATCTGGGCGGTGCCCGCCCTTCAGGACCTGGACGCCATAGCCGACTATATCGCCCTGGACGATCCGAAAGCAGCGAAACGTTTGGTTCGAAAAGTATTTAAGAAAGTGGATCAACTCATCGGGTTTCCTGAAACCGGAACACGCCCCGGAGAACTTCAAGGCACTCCATATCGAAAGCTGACCGTAAGTCCCATCTCGATCTACTACAGGATTGAGGGTGAAAAATTGTTCATCGTTCACCTCGCAAGAGGAGAACGCCAATTCAACCTTCGACTCATTGAAGACCAAGATCCCTCCTGAGGCGCCTCTGCCTCTCGCAAAGATCGCCAAGATAGAGGGGAACCACAAAAGGCACAAGAAACACAAATAAGAGGCGCCGATGGCGCCAGTGGTCAGATTTGGAAGTGTTCAGTGGGCGCCGTAGGCGCTTTATCTGCGCTCATCTGCGTCATCTGCGGTTCCCCTTCTCCCCAATTCCTCATTGGCGCGCCAGCGCCTATCCCTCTGTGCTCTCTGTGGTTAATTCCCATCTCGCCTCGGCGAGATCTCATTTCCGCGCACTTTCAATAAATTCAATCGCCGCACCGCAGCATTCCTCGGGAGCCACTACCAATGATTCGTTTCTAAAATAAAGAACACCCCGCTGCCTCAATACCTTTTCCGTTCGGTCCAAATCATCGACTTTCAGGCTCACCGATACCAATGAGGGCGCCGTCAAAGGCGGAGAAAAACTCAAATTACAATATCTTTCGCTATAGGCTGTTTCTGAAATCAGCTCTAAAATAATCGAATCGGGCAAGAGGATTTGCGTCCTTTCCTCAGACGAAGTAACATTATCGAAAAGTCTGGCCAGCGCCTTGGCCGTTCCGACCGGATCGCGCACAATGCCCGTCATGGAATGCACGCCTCGTGCTCCGTTGGGGTGATCGAACCATTCAGGCTGCCGCAGAATTTCCGGAGTCAAATGCTGACAAATCACCACCGACATCAAGCCCGGTACCATCTCCTCCGGCAGGAAACACAGTCGAAAACTCACCGGAACAGTTCCCTCGGATAATTCAAAATCACGGGTCAAGGATTTGACGGGATTCGGATTTAAACCATCAGCCGCCAGCGAGTCGTGCGACACATCCGCTCCCACGGTTCCAAGCGCCACGCCCATCAAACCTTCTCGAATTTTCAGAAACGGTTTCAGGCCATGGCCGTCACCCGCCGGATCGATCATCCCTCTCAATTCGAGATAATTGTCCGGAAACATGATACACCAATTGCCCGTACCCCATTGAGGATGACTCCCCCGGGGTGGAATCATAAAGCCTAGTCGATGAAAGGCCCTCCGGGCCGAATCCAAATCTCGAACCCCAAATACGGGGTGATCAATGCCTGTAATTCCATGTTTCGGTTTCATGTCCGGTCCATCTGTTCCTTGGGTTTGTCACGAACGCCTGCACCGGATCGTTCCTCCTGCAGCGTCAAATACATCGAGTGATCGCGGTCCCCCCATCCGCGTCTCAAGGCTTCGGTCATTTCCTTCAAACAATATTCCGCCACAGGCATCGAAACATCGACCGAGTTCGCCAATTCCAACGCCAACCGCAAGTCCTTATGAGCCGCGCTTAGCGCAAATCGTGGACGAAAATCACCCTGAAACAGCGTAGCGGGAAGACTGTCTTGGAGATCATGGTTGCGACCGATTCCGGAATTTTGAAAGAGACCGATCATAATTGATGCATCGATTCCGACTTTCACACCGGTGGTAAGACACTCGATCAGTGCAAGATTGGAACCGAAGACGGCGCAGTTGTGCAGCAATTTGCAAATATTTCCCGCACCCACGGATCCGACATGGACCACATTTCGGGCCACTGCGTCCAAGACCGGTTTTGCCCGTTCCAGGTCATCCGGATTCGCACCAACCTGAACCGTAAGTTCACCATTGGCGGCGCAGGATATTCCGCCGCTGACCGGAGCCTCCACAAATCCCGCCCCGGCATTCTTCAGATCGCTGTCAACGCGTCGCACCAAATCCGGAGAATTAGTCGTGAAATCAATCAGGAGTCCCTCCGATTTAAAAACTGACAACACTCCGGACTCGGCATAAACAACCCTTTCCATCTCGGCCGGTCCGGGCAGAGAAAGGCAAATCAAGCTCACCTTTTCCGCCAGTTTCGCCGGAGTTTCAGCCCAATGAGCTCCGAGGGAGCAAAGATGCTCGGCCGCCTCTCGCTTGATATCGTGGACAATAACCTGGAATCCCGCCCTAAGCAAATGCTCCGCCATCAAAGAACCCATGTTGCCTAGTCCGATGAAACCCAAACGAGCAGGCATTTTGTCAGCCCCACGTGAACGCCCTGTAACTTTCATTTCTTCAAGGACAATTGCAGATGGATAAAATGAAGAAGAAAGCACGGGCATGAAATCCAGCGATTCCCGCTCCAGTGCCGGTATTCGGGCGCGCCGCAGAAAATTGGGTGATGTCGAATTCGCTCGGTAGTGAGACATGCGGGCTGGTGTTCATACCCATAAAAGTTATGGCTCCAAACTATAAGGCTTTGGTTTTGCGACGCAGCACCGTTATTCCTATGCCGACCAAAAGGATGGAAAGCGTGCCGAATACCGGAACCATGTAGGCGTGGACCAGTTCTTGCCAGCCACTGATCGCCTGTGGAAGCGAAAGCCACAAGATGACCAGAACACCCACGATGACTCCGGAAATGGCGGCGGGATTTTTCGCCTTTTGACTGATCATGCCCAATAAAAACAAACCGGTCATTCCCCCGCCGAAAATCCCCGCCAGTGTCCACCACATATCGAGCGCACTCTCTGTCAATTTAACCAGCAGGAGCGCGAGTCCCGTTCCCAGCATTCCCCACAGCACTGTACCTGCGTAAAGTATCGTCATGGTTTCCTTTTCAGCAGCATCCGGACGAATAAACCTCTTATAATAGTCGCTCATTATCAGGGTGGCGGAAGAATTCATGCTGGTGGAAACCGTACTCATCGCCGCGGCGAATACTGCGGCGATAAGCAATCCGGTCAGGCCGGCAGGTAGCCGCGTCGCGATAAAATGCGGAAAGACCCGATCACCGATTTCCGAAAGGCGGAGATGCGCCGCGCGCTCTTGCTTTAGACGGTTGAAACCGGGGTCATTTGCGTGAATGCCCTCCTGCAGCAGACGTTGGCTGGCCACAACGTCCTTGACTTCACGCAAACTTCCCGGAGCTTGAATCACGGTCAAAGATGATGCCCGGTCGTCAGTTATCTCACCGCCGTCATCCGCGCCGTAATAAACGAATAGGGCGGAGCCGATAAAAAAGAACAACGCGCTGACCGGGACATATAGCAACCCACCAAGCCAAAGGCCTCTCCGCGCTGCACGGCTCGATTTCGATGAGATGTAGCGCTGCACGTAACTCTGATCGATGCCGAAGTTCTGTAGATTGATGACAATACCATAAATCAACACGACCCAGAAAGTAGGCTCCGCCAAGGTCAAACCGAAATCTCCCAGAGAAAATTTGTCAAACTGACTGGCCACCTCAATTACCTGCGAAGCTCCACCTGGGATTCCGGCCAACATAGCGGCCAGACAGATCAACGCTCCCGCCATCAGAACAAGTGCTTGGATCGCATCGGTCCAGATGACCGCGATAATTCCTCCCGCAAAGGAGTAAAGGGTAACGCAAAATCCGGTGATTATCAGTATTGTATAAATATTCCAGCCAAAGATCACCTGCATCGGCAGAGCCATCAGGTAGAGCACTATCCCGATGCGGGCAATCTGCGTCAGAAGATAAAATATGCTGGCATAGACCCGAGCCCAGACTCCAAAGCGTTTTTCCAGCAGCGCATATGCGGATACTTCACCGCTCCTTCTATAATATGGCAAAAAATAACGCGCCGCGATCCAAACCACGAAGGGAAGTGAGAGAGAAAACACAAACGGATTCCAGTTGGCGGCGAACGATTTTCCAGGGAGCGCAAGATAGCTGATACTGCTCAGAAATGTCGCAAAAATAGAGAGTCCGCACACCCACCCCGGCAGAGCGCGGTTGCCGGCCGTATAACCATCGGCGGAACGAGTCCGGCGATAATTGTAGAATCCAATTCCCATCGTCCCGGCAAAATAGGCGATGAGAACGAACCAGTCGGCGGCGAGAAACTGACCATTCATTTGGTCGAATACTATATATCAAGGTTTAACCATCAACCATACTTCACATATCTGGTTACCTCGCCCACTACCGCCGGGGTCATGCCTTGCAATCTTGACGAAGCTTGCGAAGTCAACCGATTCAAGGCTTGACCCCTTCCTCCACAAGCGTTCCTACATCCGCCATGGGGTCACGTGGTTTCTCTTCTCCCCCAATTCCTCATTCCTAATTCCTCATTCCTAATTCCTCATTCCTCATTGGCGCGCCAGCGCCTTTCCCTCTCTTCCCTTTGCGCCTCTCCGCGCGCTTTGCGAGAGTCAACTCTCCCTCCCACTCTGTGCCTTTTGCGCCTTCCGTGGCTCCCCTTCAGCCTTCAGCCTTTTTAACCTCTGTGTCCTCAGTGCTCTCTGTGGTTTTTCTCTCTCAATTCCTCATTCCTAATTCCTAATTCCTCATTGGCGCGCCTTGGCGCGCCTTTACCCCAACTGTGAGATCGTGCCCGTGCTGGCGTGGTTGAAGTGGTCTTTTTCCACGCCGTATTTTTGCAGGATGGTCAGGTGGAGGTTGGCCAGCGGGGTGTGCTCGTCGCAGACAACGTGACCTTGTGGTTCGAACAGCCCACCTCCGCGGCCGGCCAGGATGATGGGCAGGTTTTCCTTCTTGTGGCCGTTGCCGTCCTTCATGGAGGAACCATAGAGAATAGTGGAGTTGTCGAGCAGACTCCCATTGCCTTCGTCGATGCTTCGCATCCGTTCGAGCAGGTAAGCAAGGTTCTGCACATACCAGCGGCTGACGCGCGTATACTCGTCAACAGCCTGGTCTTGGAACTTGTGGTGCGACATGCCGTGGTGATCGGAGGTCACTCCATCGAGGAAGGAAAAGTTCTGACGGCTGAATCCATGAGCCGTCATCAGCGTTCCCACGCGGGTGGTGTCGGTCCAGAACGAGAGCACCATCAGGTCCATCATCAACCGCAAATGCTTGGCCCGGTCCTGCGGGATGCCCGCCTCGGGGCGCAGGAATTCCGGTTTCGTAAGGGGTTTCCAGGCGCGTTCCTGGGGATTGAGCGTGTTCTCGATCTGCACTTCGACCGAACGCACGCTGTCCAGGTACTCCCCGATTTTATGTTGGTCCCGATAACTGGCTTTGCGTTGCAGTCTCTTGGCGTCATCCAGGACGAGATCGACGACGCTCTTCCGGTAGGCCGCCTTGCGCTGGGCCTCCGGGCTGGAGTTGTCCCGGAACATGCGGTCGAAAGCGACGCGCGGGTTGATTTCGGGAGAGACGCGGGTCGTCTCCGAACTCCAGGACACGGTGTTGGCAAAAGAAATGGGGTTGCGACCGGCATTCCCCTGGCGGGGCGGTTCCGTACCCAGAATGACGGACGGGAAAGGAGTATCCTTGCCGATGGCTTGGGCTACCATCTGGTCCAGGGAGACCGCGTTCTTGTCGCCTTCGATTGTTTTTCCGGTGAGGAATGCGCCTGTCATTTGCACGTGGCCTCTGCCGGTATTATCGAGGTTGGACAGGATGGTAAACTCCCGCTTCAGATTCTGCAGCGGCTTGAGGATGGGCGAAAGTTCATACTGTTTACCGACCCCGGTAACGTCCCAGGCTTTGGGAAAAACCCCATTCGGTTGGAAGATACAGGCCAGACGAGTGGGTGGCGCCACAGTCGGCTTGGCCAAGGAGCTGCTGCCCATGATATCGAGATAGGGCAGCGCCAGACTCGCCCCTACGCCTTTGAGGAAACTCCTTCGGGAGATTTGCCAACTGTTACTCATCGTCCGGATTGGGGTGTTGAAATTGGAAGGGGTAGCTCAATGCCACTTCAGAAATTAAGGTTCGCACACCATAACTGTTTTTTTCCAATGCGGCAATGATTTTTAACAGGGCCATTTCGTCGTAGTGTTTCAAATCCCTGCCGAGGGCGTAAGCCAACATGCGTTCGACGACAGTGCGGATAAAGGGATCCTGCTTTTCCGCCAGAATGTAGCCCTTGAGTTCTACCGGTCCGTTAAAGGCCGATCCATCCGGCATGATTCCAGCGCTATCGATGGGCACGCCGTTTTCCATGGTTCGGTAGCGGCCGATTGCGTCGAAGTTCTCCAACCCGAACCCGATGGGGTCGATCTTCTCATGGCAATCCACGCAACTGGGATTGCGTCGGTGCTGTTCAAATTCCTCCCTCAGGGTCTGACCTTCCACCTGGCCGGCGGTTTCGGGAAGGATGCCGGCGTCGGGCGGCGCTTCGGGAATGCGGCCGCCCAATAGGGTTTCGAGGACCCATTTGCCGCGACTTACCGGGTTGGTGCGGCCAGGATTGGAGGTAGCGGTGAGAATGCTGGCCATGCCCAGCAGTCCGCCGCGGTTGCGGTCTTCGAGTGTAACCTTCCGCATCTCACTTCCCTCGACCCCTTTGATGCCGTAGTGCAGGGCAAGCACGTCGTTGAGGTAGGTTTCATCCGAATCGAGAAGCTGGAGCAGACTCCCGTCATGGCGAACCAGCGATTCGAACACCATGGCAGTTTCCGCTTTCATGGCCTCCATCAAGGGTGGAGTAAAGGCGCCACGAAAAGTGCGTGGATCCGGAATCACCGTGATGCCGAGCGATTGGAATCCCAGCCATTGGCCCAGGAAAGTTTCCATCGAACGAGAGGCTCGCGGATCGGCCAACATGCGGTCCACCTGTTGCCGCAGCACCTCGGGCCGATGCAGGCGTTTCCTTTTTGCGAGTTGGAAGAGTTCATCATCCGGCATCGACATCCAGAGGAAATAGGACAGACGCGATGCCAGTTGGTAGTCGTTAAGCTGATATTCCTCCCCGGTCTCCGAGGGCGCCAGTTCCGGGCGATAGAGAAAGTGGGGGGAGACCAGGACCCCGGCGAGCGCCAGTTTGATCGATTCCTTGAAGGATTCGCCGTTTTGGGAGGCCAACTCGAACAGATCCACGTACTTGGCTACTTCGCGGCGCGAAACCGGTCGCCGAAATGCCCGCTCGGTAAAGCGTTCGATGATTTGTCTGGCGGCTTCGGTCGAGGACAGGCCATTTCCGGGCTCCGCCACAAAAACCAGGGATTCTGCCGGCGCGTCCTCCGGAAGGACGGGTCCGTGAACTTTTACCCAATCGATTCCCACGCTCTGGGCGCGCAATCGGGGAGTTCTCTCAACCGGCTCGATGTCGGCAATGGCGGCCAGGATACGTTCGTTGGCGGCGAACTTCTCTTCGTTGAAGCTTCGGTATCGGGCGTTGAAGGCTTCGATGGAAAGGTTGAGCTTGCGGGCCAACTCGGCGGAGGCGTCCTTGACCAGCTCGAGACGCTGGAAAATGTTATCCCGGTAGTTGCTGATAACGTTGGGGTCCCCTTCCCGGCCCAGCAAACGCAGCTCCTCGTAACGTTGTTGCATCGACTTGGCCTTCTCATTGAGACGCGCGATCGATCTGCTTACGCTCTTCGGGTTGTCCTCGGAATCCGGATACAAAGGCGTATTTTTTTCAATCCCGGCTTGGACCCGTTTGCCCGCATCGTAAGGCAGTTCCTTATACCTGGGAGTATCGCGGTTGGGTTTGGGCTTATAGAGAACGGCCGGAACCTGGATGTTCCAGGCAACCTGATGACTGCCCTTGGGCACGAAGGCCGTAATCGAATATACATCGGGCGTTTCCTTGTAGATTTCGATATCGCCTTTGACCTCGTCGTTGATTCTCAAGCGTGTTCCGGTGGGTCCTTCCGTGCTCAGGGCTCGAACGGTAAACTTGTAGAATCCGTCGTGAGGAAAGTCCATGGACTCGTAGAGGGTCATTTGTCCCCGGTTGATGACATAGCCGAAGAAATCGCCCCCGATTTGCTTGGGTGTCTCACGCGTCTCCGTCATGAACATATCTTCCGATTCGTAATAGTAATCGATCGGTTCCTTCTCAAACGACAGCAGGGCGTCCAGGGAGCGTTCCGCCGCTTCGAAATACTTCTCCATTTGGACGGGAGTGATAAACAGGTTGTCGCGGTCGTTGGTGAAACCGCTTTGTCCCTCCCCGTCTTCGGAGAAGACATTTCCAGGATTGAAGTCGAAACCCAAAAGGTCGCGCATGGTGTTGTTATACTCCACCTTGGTCAGGCGGGGCATGGTCACGTGACCCGGATTCCTGACCTCGCTCCAATCAATTTCGTTCAGGGTATGCTCCAACCAATCGACCAGTCTGCGGCGTTCCTCGGGAGAAGGCAGGGGTTCCTCCTCGGGCATTTCCTCCTCCCGAACCACGTGCAGCACGTCCTGCCAGAGCCGGTGCTCTTTCAACAAGGTGCGTTTGGTGTGAAAGCTGGAAAGCTGGATATCGCCCTTTTGTTTTTCCTCTCCATGGCAGCGGTAGCAATATTCCTCCAACAGGGGGCGGATGTCGTTCTCATAGCTGAGAGAAGCCAGGACCGTCTCAGCTGAGAGTGATGGGGATACCCCCCAAACCCCCATGCAACTCAACAACTCAAGCTTGGTTATAAACGACTGGAAAAGACCTTGAGGCATAAATCTTCGGGACTGGAAGACGAATCAAGGCTACCGGAATTCAAGCAGTTGACAACGGTATATTGTGCCCATTCAGGCCTGACCCTTTTTCTCCATTCCTCTCGCCAAGATCGCCAAGGTCGCCAAAATTCTGAGGTAAAACATGGATTAACAGGATGCACAGGATAAGAATCATCCGTGCCTATCCGTGTAATCCGTGGTATCATCCCATTCTTCCATCAATTCCTGTTCGCGAAGCGATCCTGTTCCGGCGCTGTGCCGTGCGAAGCCCCTGGGCGAAGCATGGAAGCCGGACCCCTTAGCGTTTCTCAGCGCTCTTTGCGAGAGTCTTCTCTCCCTCCCACTTTGTGCCCTTGTGCCTCTGTGCCTTTGTGCCATCTCGCC
>JAJDZZ010000043.1 GCA_022824405.1 Opitutales bacterium | reverse complement strand
CGACCTGAAACAAAGGGGACTCCTCCAAGACACCCTGGTCATTTGGGGCGGAGAATTCGGTCGCACCCCCATGGTTCAGGAACACAACGCCGGGACCGGCGCCAAGACTGCTCCGGGACGGGACCACCACAAGGAATGCTTTACCATTTGGATGGCGGGCGGAGGATTGAAGAAAGGCATCACCTATGGAACCACGGATGAATTCGGTTTCGGTATCGTGGAAAATCCGGTGCACGTTCATGACTTTCACGCCACCTGCCTGCATATGTTGGGTATCGACCACGAGAAACTGACCTACAAGCACCAAGGCCGCCACTACCGCCTGACCGACGTGCACGGCCATGTGGTTAAGGATATTCTCAGTTAGGCGCCTCCAATCCCCCATCCCTTCAAACGTGAATTTTCAAATGGAAGGAAATCAACCGGCCATAGAGCCGCCGGCTTTTATCGAAGGCTGGTTCTTGTCGGAACTCGCGCCAATCGTGCAATCCGATCAGCCTCACATTGATTTTGCCCCCGGCATAGGAACGGTTGATATCGAGGCTCGTTCTCATCGAACCGTAATTGTTTGGGATATGATTGCGGATTCAGTTTGCCTTTCCTACAGCCTACCCGGATAGATCGAGATGGAGCTGATGGGAGTTCTCTAATTACTTATTGTTAACAGATTTGAAAATTCGAGGCTATCGCACGATCAGGCGATCAGACGCCAAGCCAAGCAATACGGGTTACTTCGCCACAATAAGGGGACAATTCCCCTGAAAAACTTGGCCTGGGAAGCCAATTTGAATGTGGGTTGGGATCTCGCCAAGACGAGATGGCACAAGGGCACAAAGTTTAATCTTGATCGTAATCGAAAGGAATGGAGCGTCTTTACGCCGCGTTTGCTTCGAGGCTAGGCTCCAAATATCAGCCTTTCAGGAAATCCAGAAGCAACTCTACCGTGCGGCCCGGTTGTTCCAACTGAACCCAGTGACCGGCCCCGGGAACGAGATGGACTCCGCGCATATCCGTGCAAGCCTGGTCTTGCATCCGCTCCAGCGCGCCCGGACTCTGATAGGTCCCCCAATCGCTTGCTCCGGAAATAAAAATACTGGGCTGATGGATCCTGCGACCGGCAAAGAGTTGCATTTCCGCGATTCCAAGCGCTCCGGAGCGATACCAGTTCAAACCGCCCTGAAAACCGGTGCGCCGATACTCTTTCGTGTAAACCTCCAGTTCTTCATCCGGAAGCCATGAATTGGCGGCGATTTCTTCATCGGACGGCATAAATTTGGCTGCCGTTTCGGCCATGCCATCGGCCGCATCCATGATGTAGTAGGTGGGCATTTGGGCCATCTCGGGAGCGGTTCTGGCAGCCAGACGAAACGGTTTGTTCCCCTTCCAATCGGCGCTCTTGTAGTGAAAATAGGCCCGCAAAAATGCGTGTAATCCCTGAGAAGCCCGCCACATGTTCGGGTTGGCCTCCCGGGTGCGGTAATAGTGCTGGTAGTGTTTGCGAGGCCGAGGGAGTTTCCCCAATTCGGCATGCAGATCGTATCCGGCCGATGGCTCAACCGGTGGCTTGTCCGCCGTGTCGAATGGCAGGGAGGGCGTTCCACTGAAGGGGGCGCTCATCAAAGCTACCCTGTGAAACACATCCGGGCGTGTAACCGCACACCAAGCCGCGATGGGAGAACCGAAGTCATGCCCGACTAGCGCCACCTTCCTGTGGCCCATGGCGTGAACCAACCCCAGAGCATCGCGCACTATATTAAGACGTCTGAAGGAATAAAGATCTCCATCGTAGTCCCCATCCCAACCGGTTGTTCTTCCATAGCCACGCTGATCGGGAGCCATTACGTGATAGCCCTCCTCAGCCAGAGGAACCATGACCTTGCGCCAGCTATAGGCCAGCTCCGGAAAACCGTGCAGCAGCAAAATCCCCGGTCGGTTGGCTTCTCGATACCCTGCTTCCAGCACGTGCATGCGCAAACCGTTGATATCCTCCACAAAACGCGAACGAATTCCTTTCGGCAGCCAATCGGTCGGATAGGATTCCATTTGTCTCATGCCGCCTGGCGGATCCTTTGCCAGCACAGCCTGGGCACAGGCCGCATTGCGCATACCCAGACCTATTCCAACCGTCGGGAACCAGGATGCGATGCGAAATATTGCCTGTCGACGGGAATACCGATTCATGATATTGAAAATTATCAACCGAAGAATTTATTATAAAAAAACTATGGCTATACCAACCGAAATAAAAAAGACGCTGAATTTTGCGCTGTTCGCCGGATTCGCTCTGTCCGGGTTAGCCCAGGAAGATGCGGAATTGGTTGAGGAGGACATCATTAATCTGGAGCCCTTTGTCATTTTCGCCGGGGAAATGGATGTTATCGATGGGATTACCGGCAAGGAATATAACGGAACCAATGCGGTGGTCTGGGGATTTGTCGATACCTTCAAAAGGTACCTTATTGCTTATCATGAGAAACTGCTGCGTTTTGAAATTCAGCATATGAACCTTCGCACCCAAGCGGGATTGGGCATAGAAAAGCACCTCCAGGAACTGACGGAGAGCTTCGACATACGCAATTTTAAAGCCGACCGCTCGCAATGGCTGACCCGGGAGCGATCCATTCTTTATCGGCTCAATACCAAACCCTTTTTCCGGATCGAAGCCCTGATCGTCTGGGATCTGGACAGGTTGAACAAGATGCTGCCCAACCGGCCCCAGTCCAAATACGCCAAAGACATTCGTTATAACGAAGAGACGAAAACCTGGGAACGGCGCGTCCTGACCCGGTGGGAGGTATTTTATATGTTCCGTAATGAAGAGAATGGAAACCAGTGGCCCCGTTGGGTGATCAAGGAGGATGGTCTCAACCTGGATACCAACAAAGGCTTTCATTTGATGCAGAGCGGGCTTAGCCACCAGGTGCCGCCCGGCGCATTCAAGGAGGTCGAGATCACCTATCCCATATTTTATAATTCTAAGGAACCGGCCCTCGAACAGATTGAACGCCTACGTGATACCTACGTAGCCAATCTATACCACATCTACGATCCGTTTACCTGGGTCGCTCGTCGCAACAGCCGTTTTCGCGGAGGATTCGTCAACGAACTGAAAGAGAAGGTGAGCAGGAAGCGTTTTCGGGTCAACGACCGCGACTGGTTTAACACCGTCTTTACCCACCTTCTCAATGACGTGGCTCAGATTAAAGTTTTGGGTGTCGGTGAGATCTATGACTTGCAGGCTTACAACCGGTGGAAAACCTCAGAAAACTCCCTCGGTGAAGGCCTCGATTTACTCAACTGGCACGAAGGTGAAAAGCGCCAAGGCAAAGACATCAGCCCCAATGCCAAAATCTGGATAAATTACGAGAATCCCGGGGGTGCTCGCTTTATCGTCCTGGACGCTTACATGCGCTACGCCGATCGGTTTCTCGATGCCGTGAGGACTCGCCTCCTGGATTCACAAAAGCGACTCTCCGGGCAGGACTTGTTCAAGGAGGCCATCGAAGAAGTCTCCGGCATCCCATTCGACAAATACGTCAAGGCGGCCAAAGCCGCCCAGATCCGGATGATGGAGAAATACAGGGACTGATACTACCTCAGGGACCAAATCGCTTGAGGAAGGCTTCGGTGGAGAAGCCGATGAACATGGCCTGGTCCTTTTCCGGATCGACCACCACCGGTGAAGTCCCGGGCGGACGGATACGTTTCATGCGGGAGTCGCAGACGGTTACAGCGGGCAGGGCGGCAATGGCCCTTTCGCCCAGGAGCTCGATCGTTCGGGCGGCATGCTGAACGGCGGACAGATTTTCGTCCTCTAATGCTTCCGCGAGAACGGGAATCGATTCTTCCAGGCGTCCATGGCGGGCCAGAGCGTTGGCGGCCTCGATCCTCACATTGGCGTCCCTATCCTGGAGGGCTCCAATCAGGGCACTGATGGCCTTCGCGGACAGGGCTGGACCGGCGCTGAATCCGACCGCCCCCCAATAGCGGACCCCGGGATCGTCGCTTGTCAGGTTGGAGAACAGTGTCTCTTCAGAGGCGTTACCGACTTGTGAGGCTGCCTGGATAAGCCGCGCCTGCTGGTAAGAGCCAGTGGTCCGGGCAAGGTCGTAGGGGGTGGTTCCGGCGCTGAGTTCCCATGCCAACGCCTCGGGGAGGAACCCGAGGTCCCTGCTATCCATTAGATGGGCGCCGAGCTGGGCCCGCATTTTCTCCAGGACACTACGGTGACGGGAGGAACCGGCCAGATTTTCCAGGTTCAGGGGATCGGTCTGGCAATCGTAAAGTTCCTCCGGAGGACGGGAAGGACCGGCAAAATGCTCTTGCGGGGCTGTCATTCGACCGCTCTCTGCGTGGGCGTAAAATTCGTGTCTGATTTCTCCCAGGTCCGGCCAAGCAGTCGGCTGGTTGTAACCCAGATGGGGCATGTAGTTGCGAATGTAAAGATAACGTTTATCCCGAACGGAGCGAGCCAGATCGAGGACTTCATCGACGCGGTCCCGATGGCCGTAGACAAATTGCCGCGCCGGACCTGCGACCCGGCCAAGGAAAGGTTGGCCCTCCATGTAGGCGGGTATCCCGAGTTCCGCAAGACTGAGAACGGTGGGGCCGAAATCGTCGAAACTAACCAGCCGGTCCGCGCGGGTTCCGGGACCCGAAGGAGCGAGAGCCCTGAACTTTTCCGGAAAGCGGATGATGAGGGGAACCTTCATTCCGGAATCGAGCAAAGCTCGCTTATGGCGAGGCAGGCCCGACCCATGGTCGGAGTAAAAGAACACGATAGTGTCTTCGGCCAACCCGTCTTCCTCCAATTGCCGGAGAATCGCGCCGACTTCCTTGTCCATTACCGTAACGCAATCGTAGAAACGAGCCAGGGTTTTGCGAACGATCGGGGTATCCGGGTAATAGGGAGGAACGGGAGCCTTTTCCGGATGGTGGATCTCATCGGTTGCGAGCTTGCTTTGAACCTCGGAAACAAACTGTCGATGGGGCCACACCATGCTCCGGCTCTGATGCGAAGTCATCAAATTGAAAACCGAGAAGAAGGGTTGATCGTCCGCCCGGCCTCTCCAGTGAGCGGTGGCGCTGCTTTCATCCCATGAGGCAGCGATGATCGTCTCCCAGTTCGCGCTGTTATAGTCGGTCTTGACGTTGTTCGTAGTGTAGTAACCGGCTGCTCGCAGGATACTGGGAAAGCCCTTCATGTAACCCGGAATGGGAAAGGCGGAACGCATTTGTTGCGTTCCCTGGGAGGTAGCCGGAAGTCCATTGATAATGCAGGACCGGGATGGTGAACATACGGGAGAGGTAGCGAAGGCATTATCATAGGACACTGCCTCGGATGCGAGTTGGTCGATATGCGGAGTGATGGCGTAATCGTCTCCATAGCAACCCAGGGTCGGGCTCATATCCTCTGCCGTAATCCAGAGGATGTTGGGAGTGTTCCCTTTGGCGGGAAAGGAGATCGCGATAAGAAGGGCAATATGAGCAATGAGACGCGGCATGATTAGCGATCGGCTAAAATTCGATGATGACCCGGTTCGGTTCAAATGAGTTTCGACTATAAAGGCAGATGATTCATAACTCTCTCATGGAAAGGGGATTAAATCTGGAAATCGCCCACGTCGAAGAATCGTCCGATCTCGGCCTGGGCCGATTCCAGGCTATCGGAGGCATGCACGACATTCTTCATTGCGTTATATCCGTAATCGCCCCGTATCGTCCCCGTCGGCGCATGTACCGAATCCGTCGGCCCCACCATCTCCCTGACTCTTTTTATGACGTTATCCCCTTGCAGAATCATCACCACCACGGGACCGGACTCCATGAAGGCAGAGATTCCCGGAAAGATGGGTTTATCTGCCAAGTGGGCATAGTGCTCCTTGAGGAGGTCAGGCTCCAATTTTGCCATCTTACAACCGGCAATTTCAAAACCCGCCCTTTCAAATCGGTCGAGCACCGTTCCCATGATTCGTTTCTTGAGGCAGTCGGGTTTAAAAATGATCAGGGTTTTCTCCATGGTATGCGTTCAATACTTGGAAGCCCGAGGCATGCCAAACCGAAAAAGTGGCTCAGCAAAATTAACCGTTTAACAGTCAATTAGATGCTACTTCCGAGGATGATTGCTTTTGCTCGAACTTGATCTCATCGTTTTCAACCACCACCAAAATGGGCTCGCCCTTCTTGAGATTTCCCCTGAGAATCGACTCCGCCAAGGGGTCCTCCAAATAGCGCTCCACGGCGCGGCGGAGCGGGCGGGCTCCATATTTCTCGTCGTAACCCTTGTCGATGAGAAACTCCTTTGCCTCAGCCGACATGGACAAGTTGATATCGTGTCGTTGCAACCGCTTTATGACTTCCTTCAATTCGATATCGACAATTTTGACCAGGTCATCCCGCCTCAAGGAGTGAAATACCACCAACTCGTTGATCCGGTTGAGGAACTCCGGTTTGAAAATGCGCTTCGACTCATCAAGAATTCGTTCCTTGATCCATTCGAAGTTGCTGGCCTGTCCGGTCAATTTGCCAAAACCGAGGGATGTTTCCCTCTGAATAAGCCTGGCGCCGACGTTGGAAGTCATGATGATGATCGTATTCCGAAAATCCACCACACGGCCCAGGCTGTCGGTCAGCCGTCCGTCTTCCAACACCTGGAGCAGGAGTTGTATGACATCGGGGTGAGCTTTTTCGATTTCGTCGAAAAGCACCACGGCGTAGGGCTTGCGCCGCACCGCTTCGGATAACTGGCCGCCTTCCTCGTGCCCCACGTAACCGGGCGGCGATCCGATCAAACGGGAGACGGTGAACTTTTCCATGTACTCGGACATGTCGATTTGGACTATGGCGTCCGGGTTGCCGAACATCTTCTCAGCCAAGGTCTTGGCCAAGTGCGTCTTACCCACCCCGGTGGGACCGAGGAACATGAAGGATCCGATGGGACGGCGAGGATCTTTCAAGTCGGCCCGTGACCGCCGCAGCGCCTTGGCCACGACCTCGGTTGCCGGGTTTTGTCCTATCACCACTTCCTGCAGATCCTTTTCCAGTTCGAGCAACTTCTGCGTTTCCTTTTTCTCCATGCGGGTCAAAGGAATTCCGGTCCAATTCGAGACGACCTTGAGCATGTCGTCCTCGTCCACCACAATCTTCATATGCTTGCGGCTTTCCCTCCACTCCTCCAGCAGCGCCTCCCGCTTATGGCGGAGTTGTTTCTCCTTGTCCCGGAACTTGGCAGCCTCTTCAAAATGCTGTTCACTGATGGCCTCCTCCTTTTTTCCGCAAACTTCATCGATTTTCTTTTGCAACCGGTCGATTTCGGGCGGCCGGTTCAGGCTGGCGATGCGACACCGCGAACCCGCTTCATCGAGGACGTCAATGGCCTTGTCGGGAAGATAGCGACTCGTAATATAACGGTCGGATAGTTTTACGGCCCGCTCTAGGGCTCCATCCGTATAGGTCACGTTGTGGTGCTCCTCGTATTTTCCGCGAATGCCATGCAGGATCTTGATGGTATCCTCTACCGATGGGGCGTCCACCTTTATGCTCTGGAATCTCCTGTCCAGAGCCGAATCCTTTTCGATGAACTTGCGGTGTTCCGCCAGGGTGGTAGCTCCAATGCATTGAAGTTCTCCCCGCGACAGGGAGGGTTTGAAAATATTGGAGGCATCCATGGCGCCCTCGGCCGCACCGGCGCCAACTATGGTATGCAACTCATCGATAAAGAGGAGGATGTTCTTACTTCGCTTGATCTCGTCCATTACCGCCTTGATGCGCTCCTCGAACTGACCGCGGTACTTGGTTCCGGCCACCATGAGGGCCAAATCCAGGGTAACGAGCCGTTTATCCCCCAAAAGTTCCGGTACCAGCCCGTTGACAATCTCCTGGGCCAGACCTTCTACAATGGCCGTTTTCCCCACCCCGGCCTCCCCGATCAACACGGGGTTGTTCTTGGTTCGACGGCATAAAATTTGAATGACTCGGCGAATCTCCCGTTTGCGGCCGATCACGGGATCGAGTTCGTTCTTGCGGGCCATTTCGGTCAGGTCGCGGCCAAATGCCTTCAAAGCGGGGGTTTTGATTTCCTTTTTTTCTTCACCCCCCGGCTGCCGGGGCACACCTGAGGTTTGTTCCACACCGCTCGCGGCGTAATTGGGATCCAACTCACTGAGGATTTCACGGCGGGCCCGCTCGATATCCACGTTCAGAGACCTCAGCACCTGGGCCGCTACCCCCTCTCCTTCCCGCAATAATCCGAGCAGGATGTGTTCGGTGCCCACGTAGCTGTGGTTCAGGTTTTTAGCCTCTTTACTGGCCAGAGCCAGCACTTTTTTCACGCGCGGAGTAAAGGGTATGTTGCCGGTGGTTTTGGCTTTTTGTCCCATCCCGACCTGTTTTTCCACCGCGCTTCGCACCGTGACCAAATCCAGGCCCATGTTCTGCAGAACATTGACCGCAACCCCCTGACCGAGGTTGATCAACCCTAGCAACAAGTGCTCGGTTCCCACAAAATTATGGTGAAAACGGTCGGCTTCCTTCCGGGCCAAGGCCAAAACCTGCTGGGCTCTGGGGGTGAAGTTATTCATGGGTCCCATGGAATGTATTCCGCTGGAGGTTGAAGGGTCTCATTACAAATTCAAGTGACCGAAAACGGGTTGGGGAATTTTGGAAAACTTCTGACGCAATATTGCAGCCCTTATAACATCCCGCTGGGTCGGTTCAATTTCTTTATTTATGCTGAATTGAACGTGACCGGGTTGACATTCGATAAACAAAGGATCCACCAAGTCGCGAAATTCATCCGGGATGGAACCGATGTCAATGGCGAGCCGTATGAGCGATAACCGATTCATGGCTTCCGAAGAACTGATCAGGCGCCCGTGTCTCAATATGCCGTAAGCCCGGCCAATTTTATCCAAGAGCTTGGAACTGTCTTTCTCGAGGACGTTTTCCCGGGCGTCTTGCTCCCGCTCCATGATAGTGGACATCACGCTGCGGAGTCGTTGGAGAATATCCGTTTCGGTCTCCCCCAATGTCTGTTGATTGGAAATTTGGAAAAAACTGCCGCTGGCATCCGAACCTTCTCCGAATATCCCCCGCACCGCAATGCCCAACTGGTTGACGGCGCGCACCACTTTGTCCATCTGTCCCGATATGACCAGGCCGGGCAGGTGCAACATGGCCGAGGCCCTGAGGCCGGTGCCCACGTTGGTGGGACAAGCCGTTAGATATCCCAACTCCTTGGAATAGGCGTAATTGAGCGATTGCTCGATCACGTTGTCTACGGCATCGATGAAGTTCCAGGCCCGCTTCAGGTGAAGACCGTTTCTCAAAACCTGAATCCTGAGATGATCCTCCTCGTTTATCATTACAGAGCAGGCCTGGTTCTTAGAAATGGAAATAATCACTCCTGCCCCTTCCGGCTCACAGATCAACTCCCGGCTGATCAAATGTCGCTCCAATAATATCTGCCGCTGGAGTTCTGAAAGTTCGTCAAGGCGCCCTCCTTTTGGCCTCTTTATCTTGGGAACTTGCATGACCACGTCCAAACATTGTCCCAACACTTCATCTCTTTGCGCCTTTTTGGCCCAACCTGGAAAGGGATAGTGAGCCAAATTTCTGGCCAAACGAATGCGGGTGCTCATGACAATGGGGCGTCGGGACCCCGCCCTATGGGTCATTTCACCCATACTTTCCACTAAGGCGCTAATGGACATGAGCCCCTTCATCTTTCTCGATTTGCCGAATGATCGCATCCCTGATCCGGGCCGCATCTTCAAATCGTTCCTCCGTGACGGCTTTCTTCAAACTGGCGTTCAGGTCATCGAGTTTCTGCTTTTGCTCTTCCCGAGTCAGGGTATGGCGCGGGATTTTACCATCGTGAACCGTACCCTTGTGCATGTGGGCCAGCATGGGCATGATCAGGGGGCGCAAATTTTTGTAACAGCTTGGACATCCGAGCCTTCCGTGTTTTTTGTAATCGGCCGGAGTAAAGCCGCAAACTTCGCATTTAAGGTGGATGGGCGCATTGCCCAAGCGCTCGTTCTCCACATTTCCGCCCAGTAAATCTCCCAGGGAAAACCCATTGGGATCGGTCACGCCCTTCTCATTGGCACAGGTTTCACAAAGGTCGACCTTGTGGATTTTTCCATCCACGATTTGGGTGAGATGGACCGTCGCCGATTTGCTGCAAAGGTCGCACTGTATGGGTTCGGCCATTAGATAGGATTCCCTGGGCTAGGGTTTTCTCGGGTAAGGTTAAGGCTTTTTTCTACAAGCACAATATGTTCCCATCGAAATTTTTTCAACTAACAAGAACAAGTAATTTGGGCTGGGCAAGCCTCCAAGCTTGGGAGAAACCATTCTCGAACCCAAATTTAATAAACCTGAATTAAAGGAATGTTCCCTCATTCGCAACCTTCGATCTGAAAGCTTTGAGGAATTGGCCGGTCACCTCGCCGGGCCTGCCAGAACCAATTATTCGGCCGTCTACCTCTACAACGGGCGCCACTTCAGCCGCGGTTCCGGTCAGGAAACACTCGTCCGACACCCAAATGTCATACCGGGTAAGGTTTTCCTCCTTCAAGGGAACGTTCAACTCTGCCGCAATCTCCATAACCGCCGTTCGGGTAATGCCCTTCAAGGCTCCGGCATGGGAAGGAGGGGTCGACAACCTTCCCCCTTGCAATACAAAGACATTGTCCCCGGTGCACTCAGCCACGTAGCCCTGTTCATTGAGCATCAAAGCTTCGATGTAACCCAGGCGATCCGCTTCCATCTTGGCAATGATGTTGTTCAGGTAATTCAACGACTTGATGCACGGAGAAAGGGCCGCAGCGCTCGTCCGCCGGGTCGGCCCGGTAATTATCCTGAGTCCTTTTTCGTAATATTCCTCCGGGTAGAGACGCAAATGATCCGCGATGACGATCAGGCTGGGTTTGATACAAGTTTTGGGAGACAGTCCCAAATTACCCACCCCGCGGGTTACCACCACCCGAATGTATCCGTCGGTCAACCCGTTTTCCCGGCAGGCTTGGCATATCCAGTCGCTCAATTGCCGGCGGGACCAGGGCAGGTCGAGAAGTATCGCTTTGGCGGAGAATTCCAGCCGTTCCAGGTGCTCTTCCAACTTGAAGACACACCCTTGGTAGAGGCGGATGCCCTCAAAAATTCCATCCCCATACAAGAGGCCGTGGTCAAAGACCGAAACCTTTGCTTCTTCCGAATCTACAAATTCTCCATCTAAAAATACTTTCACAATCGCGGTCCGACATCCAACACGGGGGGAGCTTTCCTGGGCAAGAACTATTTGGCCGCCTATCTCAGAAACCCGGATACCTTTGCGAGCTTTGCGATCTTGGCGAGAGGTTTTTTCGATCACGATCACGATCACGATTAATCTCAGCACCTTCAGCCTCTCCCCAATTCCTCATTCCTAATTCCTCATTCCTAATTGGCGCGCCTCAGCGCGCCTTCAGTATCGGTAATACTCCGGCTTGAACGGACCGGCCGCGGGAAGGCCCATGTATTCGGCCTGATCCGAGGTCAGGCGGGTCAGCTTGACACCCAGTTGGTCCAAATGCAGTCGGGCCACCTTTTCGTCCAGTTCCTTGGGCAAGAGGTAGACTTTGTTTTCATAATTGCCCGAATTCCGGAATAGTTCGATCTGTGCCAGCACCTGGTTGGAGAAACTGGCGCTCATGACAAAACTGGGATGACCCGTAGCGCAACCCAGATTGAGCAACCGGCCTTCCGCCAGCAGGATGATGCGCTTGCCATCCGGGTAGACCACCTGGTCGACCTGCGCCCGGATGTTTTCGACTTTCAGGGCAGGATCCTCGAATAAGGCGGCCACGTCAATTTCCAGGTCGAAGTGGCCGATATTACCCACGATGGCCATGTCCTTCATGGCATCCACGTGCTCGCGCCGGATTACGTCGCGACAGCCCGTGGCAGTGATGAAAATATCCCCGACCGGAGCCATTTCCTCCATGGTGGTAACTTCAAATCCTTCCATGGAGGCCTGCAGAGCGCAAATGGGATCGATTTCAGTAATGACCACTCGGGCCCCCAGCCCCTTCAGTGACTGAGCGCATCCCTTTCCCACACCGCCGTAACCCGCTACTACGGCCACTTTTCCGGCAATCATGATATCGGTAGCCCGCTTGAGCCCATCCACCAGACTTTCACGGCAACCGTAGACATTGTCGAATTTTGATTTTGTGCAGGAATCGTTCACGTTCAGGGCCGGACAACCCAATTCCCCTCGTTCCTCCATTTGGTAGAGGCGATGCACTCCGGTGGTGGTCTCCTCGGACAATCCGTGAAGGCCCTTCAGTAATTCCGGGTAATCCCGGTGCACGATGGCGGTCAAATCACCCCCGTCATCCAGAAGCAGGTTTGGAGTGGACCCATCGGGCCAGACCAGGGTTTGCTCAATGCACCAGTCGTATTCCCGGTCCGTTTCCCCCTTCCAGGCAAATACCGGGGTTCCGGCGGCGGCAACGGCGGCGGCGGCCGGATCCTCCGTCGAAAAGATGTTGCAGGAAGACCAACGAACCGAGGCTCCAAGCTCCTGTAGGGTTTCAATCAAAACGGCCGTTTGCGTGGTCATGTGCAAACAACCGGCTATGCGCGCCCCCTGGAGGGGTTTTTCGCTCCCAAACTCCCGACGCAATGCCATCAAACCCGGCATTTCGGGTTCCGCGATGTCGATTATTTTCCGCCCCGCCTGGGCCAGGGATATGTCCTTAACTTTATAATCCTGTAGCGTCTCGATTGGGGTATTCATCTCAATTTCCTTTGATACACTTTAAAATTGCGTCGGTTTTATCGACCGCTTCCCAGGGCAGGCCCGCTCTGCCGAAGTGACCGTAGTTGGTGGTTTTATGATAGATTGGCCGCAGTAAATCCAATTGATCGATGATATCGGCGGGTTTGAAACTGAAGGCTTTCTTCACCGCCTTCCGAATGGCCTGGTCCGAAACTTTTCCAGTCCCGAAGGTATCCACCCGCAAACTGACCGGATCGGGATGGCCAATGGCATAGGCCACCTGTAGTTCCACACGATCGGCCAAACCCGCCGCTACGATGTTCTTGGCCACCCAACGCATCATATAGGAGCCGGATCGGTCCACCTTGGAAGGGTCCTTGCCGGAAAACGCGCCCCCGCCGTGTCGGCCCCATCCGCCATAGGTATCCACAATCAGCTTTCGTCCGGTCAGCCCGGTATCGGCCCCGGGACCACCCTGCACGAAGCGACCCGTCGGATTGATCAGAAAGTCCGTCTTTCCGTTCAACAGATGGCCCGGCAAAACGGGCCTTATGACCTTTTCCTTGATGAAGCCGTATATGAAATCATGGGTAACCTCTTCGGTATGTTGAGTGGATACCACCACCGCGGCTATGGACTTTACTCGATCCCCTTCATAATTTAGCGATACCTGGGTTTTGCTATCCGGGCGCAACCATTTCCCTTCCCCGGTGCGGCGAATTTCGGCCAACTTCCGGCTCAACTTATGGGAGTACATGACCGGAGCCGGCATGAGTTCGGGGGTATCCCTACAGGCATATCCGAACATGATGCCCTGGTCGCCGGCACCCTGCTCTTCCGTTCCTTTTCCCTCCGCGCCAACCGAATCCACCCCCTGGGCGATATCCGGGGACTGACGGGTCAGCAGGTTTGAGATGGTAACTTTGTCGGCGTGAAAAACATCATCGTGATTGGTGTAACCAATGTCGCGAATGGCCTTCCGCACAATCTCTTCGTAATCGGGAGCAGCTTCCGTCGTTATCTCACCGGCCAGGATTACCCGATCGGATTTGACCAGGGTCTCGCAGGCCACCCGGCTGTCGCGATCTTCCTTCAAACACGCGTCCAGAACAATGTCCGATATGTAATCGGCCACCTTGTCCGGATGCCCTTCCCCCACCGATTCCGATGAAAAGATATAGTCACTCCTCATAAAAGGGAAAAAAGAGCGAAAATTCCCCTTACTGCAAGCAATATATCAACATATCACGATATCTTGATGCGTTCTGGACAATCCCCGAGAAAAAGAAGCCCCGCTGGGGTCATTGCACCCCGCAAGAACGCAGAGACATGGATAAGACAAAACCTCAGAGACCACAGAGTTTCTGAGCGGGAAAAAGGGAAGGACTCTCGCCAAGGTCGCAAAGGACGCAGAGATTCTGAGGAAAAACATGGATGAACAGGATTTAAATTAAAACAACGCTTCGCTGGATGCCTGCGGCAACAGGATGGCACTCCGTGCCAACAGGAAATAAGAAAATAGCCGCAAAACGCACAAAAAACACAAAATTTCTCATTGGCGCACCTCAGCGCGCCTGGGCGCCATTCTGTTGCCGCAGGCATCCAGCCGCGTAGCGATCCTGTTCCGGCGAAGCCGGACCTCTTTGCGTCCTTGGCGATCTTGGCGAGATCCCTCTTCCCAGGCTAATAGCGGCTGATCAACAACTCCCGCATCAGGCTCATTTCTTTGGGCAAGCGGTCGAACAACTTCAGGAAAAGTTCCTCGTGGCTAAGGGATTGAGCCTTCATCTTCTCGCGGTCGATGGCCATGAGTTCTTCCCACTCGCTCTCGGAAAAATCGAGGCCGCGCCAATCGAGGTCCTCGTAGCCCGGCATCCAGCCGAGAGGCCCTTCAAATGCCCCGGCGGCCCCGGCCGTCCTCTGGACGATCCAGCGAAGCACGCGCATGTTCTCACCGAATCCGGGCCACAACCATTCTCCGTTCGGGCCCTTGCGGAACCAGTTGACGTGGAAAATCCTGGGAGGATCCTTCAGATTTTTACCCATGTTCAACCAATGCTGGAAGTAATCTCCCATGTGGTAACCGATAAAGGGAAGCATGGCCATGGGGTCCTGGCGGAGTTTTCCAACCGTGCCCTCGGCCGCGGCGGTCAACTCCGAACCCATGGTGGCGCCGAGGTAGACACCGTGCGACCAGTTGAAGGCCTGGAAGACCAGGGGAATATCGTTCATGCGGCGTCCACCGAATATGAAAGCCGAAATCTTTACCCCCTTGGGATCCTCCCAAGCCGGGTCGATGGTGGGACACAAGCGCGCCTGAGCCGTAAAACGGGCATTGGGATGAGATGAAGGGGTCGGACTATCCGGAGTCCAGTCATTGCCCTTCCAGTCGATCAAATGATCGGGAACTTCTTCGGTCATTCCCTCCCACCATACGTCTCCATCGTCGGTCAGGGCGCAATTGGTGAATATGGCATCCCTGGAGAGGGAACCCATGGCATTGCCGTTGGTGAGGTCGGACGTTCCCGGAGCCACGCCGAAAAATCCCGCCTCCGGATTGATGGCGTAAAGATGGCCATCTTCCCCCGGTTTGATCCAGGCGATATCGTCTCCGATAGTGGTCACCTTCCAGCCCTCCATCTCGGCCGGTGGATTGAGCATGGCAAAATTGGTTTTGCCGCAGGCGCTGGGAAATGCGGCCGCCACGTAGGTTTTGTTTCCGCTGGGATCCTCCACACCCAGGATCAACATGTGTTCGGCCAACCAGCCTTCATCGCGGGCCATGGCGGAGGCGATGCGAAGGGCAAAGCACTTCTTGCCCAACAAGGCGTTGCCCCCGTAACCGCTGCCGTAAGACCAGATCATGCGGTCCTCCGGAAAATGAACGATGTAGGTATTCACCGGATCGCAAGGCCACTTTACATCGTCTTCGGGTTTGAGAATCGGAGTGCCCACGGAATGAAGGCAGGGAACAAAGAAACCGTCGTCGCCCAGAACATCCAGGACGGCGCTTCCGATTCGGGTCATGATCCGCATATTGCAAACCACGTAGGCCGAGTCTGATATTTCGACCCCGATTTGAGAAATGGAGGACCCGATCGGCCCCATGCTGAAGGGTATGACATACATGGTGCGGCCCCGCATGCATCCTTCATACAAATTCAACATTTTTTTCTTCATCACGGCCGGGTCTTCCCAGTTATTGGTCGGTCCGGCCTCTTCCGGCGTGGGGGAACAAATGAAGGTCCTGCTTTCCAACCGGGCCACGTCCTTAGGGTCCGACTGGAAAAGATAACTGTTGGGTCTCAGTTCCTCGTTCAGCTTGATTCCCACCCCGGCATCCACCATCTGGCCCATCAGGGTGTCGTACTCTTCTTCGGAGCCATCGGCCCAGTAAACCGAGTCCGGCTTACACAATTCCACGGTCTCTTCGACCCATTTTAACAAGCGCTTATGCGCGGTTGGAGCATCCATTTTCATAATCATATAATTCTAAAAGGGTTCGCATTCAAATTTGGCATAACCCAAAAGTCTGCAAGCCATTTCTGAACTTTTTCCTTTTCATTCCCCCCATCCCGTGAGGGCGGGAGCAGAGCCCTCAACCCGGATCGACAGGGCCAAAAAATAGCCTCGGAAGTTGGACTTCCGAGGCTACATAGGGATGGGTTTCGGGAGGAAAAACGTTAATCCATAAATTTAATTATAGAGGCCCCAAAATCAGAGCATCTAACCTCTTTAGCACCGTCCATCAATCGTGCCAAGTCATAAGTTACAATTTTATTTTTTATGCTGCCCTCAATTCCATCGATTATCAGGTCCGCCGCTTCGTTCCAGCCGAGGTAGCGGAGCATCATTTCACCTGAAAGTATGACCGAACCGGGATTGACCTTGTCTTGTCCGGCATACTTGGGAGCAGTTCCATGGGTGGCTTCGAATATGGCCCAACCGGATTGGTAATTGATGTTTCCCCCCGGGGCGATGCCGATGCCGCCAACCTGGGCTGCCAGCGCGTCGGAGATGTAATCGCCATTCAGGTTCAGGGTGGCGATCACGTCGTATTCGGCCGGACGGGTCAGAATTTGCTGCAGAAAGGCGTCCGCTATGACGTCCTTGATGACAATGCCATTTTCCAATTGGCGCCAAGGGCCTCCGTCGAGCAATTTTGCCCCGTATTTTTTCCGCGCCACCTCATAGCCCCAATCCCGGAAGGCTCCTTCCGTGTACTTCATGATGTTTCCCTTGTGCACCAGGGTAACGCTTTTGCGACCGTTTTCGATGGCGTAATCGATGGCCGCTTCGACCAGCCTGGCCGTCCCTTCCATGGATACCGGTTTTATGGCAAAACCGGCCGAATCGGGAAACCTCACTTTTCGGAAACGCTCGGGGAAATGCCTGTTTAACAGTCCCTTGAACATTTCCACGCTCTCGCTCCCTTCGGCAAATTCGATACCGGCGTAAATATCCTCCGTGTTTTCGCGAAATATCACAATGTCGACCGCTTCCGGCTTCCTTACCGGACTGGCCACTCCCGGGAAATAGCGGACCGGACGTTGGCAGGTGTAAAGATCGAGTTCCTGGCGCAATGCCACGTTGAGCGACCGAATTCCGCCACCGACCGGGGTGGTGAGCGGCCCCTTGATCCCTACGCGATAATGGCGAAAAGCATCGAGAGTTTCTTCGGGCAACCAACTGCCGGTCCGGTGGAAGGCTTTCTCTCCGGCCAGCGCCTCGAACCATTTGATTCTGCGTTTGCCGCCGTAGGCTTTCTCCACCGACGCATCGAATACCCGCTGCGCCGCCGCCCAGATATCGGGGCCGATCCCGTCTCCCTCGATATAGGGTAGGACGGGCTGGTCCGGCACCTCCAATCGGCCATCGCTTATGGTAATTATTCCTTCTTCGGATGAGGCGAATTCCTTTTGGGTCATGGGCTCTATCGATAAAAAGCCACAAACCATAACGTTCCCTTTCGCCTTGGCAAGGAAAGGGTAAAATATTTTCTCCACCGCTCCCCGGCGCCTCCCCCTTCCCGGCATCTCAGACACTCAGCAACTCATCATCTCTAATCATTTGTGCTTTTTGTAGCTGTTTCTCAATTGGCCAATGCCTTCCTTTAGCCTTTTAACTTCAGCCTTCAGCCTTCAGCCTTTAGTAATGAAATCACCGGAAAAATTGATACAGGCCCTGCTGCCTGAACTGGTGGCGTTTCGCCGCGATATCCACCGGCGCCCGGAACCGGGCTATGCCGAATACCGGACCTCCGGAAAAGTAGTGGAACGGTTGACCGAGACCGGCAAATTTCAGATTACCGCCGGGATCGCCCAAACCGGCCTGATCGCCACCCTTTGCGCCGATAAGCCGGGCAGATGCGTTGCTTTCCGGGCGGATATGGATTGCCTGCCCATCGCCGAAAAACCCGGAAAGCCCTACATTTCGCAAAACCCGGGATACATGCACGCCTGCGGCCACGACGGCCACACCACCTGTCTGCTGGGAGCCGCCTTGTTGCTGGCCCAATTGGAGGACCGGTTGCACGGCCCGGTAAAATTTATCTTTCAACCGGCTGAGGAAGAGGGCGCCGGAGGAAAAGCCATGACCGAGGCCGGGGCCCTGATGGATCCCGAGGTCGACATGATTTTTGGGCTGCACGGTTGGCCGAAACTGGAATTGGGCGCCATCGCCTGCCGTTCCGGGCCCATTACGGCCAACGCCGATCGGTTCGACATACAGGTTCGCGGCCGAGGAGGGCATGCCGCCTTCCCCCACGATTCGGTCGATCCCATTCCCATCAGCAGTCGCATAGTGACGGCATTGCAATCCCTTACCTCCCCCACCCTTTCGGGGACAGACCGGACCGTGGTCACCGTTACAAGAATTTCGGCCGGCACCGCCTATAATATAATCCCCGACACGGTAACCTTGTCCGGAACGATCAGGACGTTAACCCGAAAATCCCAAAGAATGGCCTTCGACCAAATCGAATCCCTGGCCGTCGAGACGGCCCAATCCATGAGGGGGACCGCTCAGGTCGAGATCCACCGCGGCTACCCCGCCCTGGTCAATCATCCCGAAGCGGTGCAATACCTGGTCGACACCCTCGCCCAATCGACTGAATTCGAACCCGTCTTACAACCCATGGAACCGACCATGGCGGGTGAAGATTTCGCTTATTTCGCCCAGAAAAAACCGGCCGGTTTCTTTGCCCTGGGCCTCACTCCGAAAGGAGAATGCGACCCTCCCCTCCTGCACCAGGCCCATTTCGATTTCAACGACGACGCCCTTCCCATTGGAGCGCTCAGCTTCGCCGAACTCGCCCTCAATTTTTGGAAATAACGGGGGAATGGACTCTCGCAAAGATCGCTAAGAACGCTGAGACATGGATAATAAAAAACCACAGAGGACACAGAGAGGGTGAGAAAGGAAGAAGGAAGAAGGAATGGGATCTCGCCAGGGCGAGATCTAATTCCTAATTCCTAAATCTTCATTGGCGCGCCTCTGTGCCATCCCGTTGCCGCAGGCATCAATCGAAGCGTTGTTTTATTTAATTCTTGTTCCGGCGAAGCCGGATACCTTTGCGTCCTTTGCGAGAGTCCATTCTTCATCCTGTCCATCCTGTTTATCCATGTTCAATTCACAATTCCCGGCGGCGTTTCTTCCGCATCCGTACGGTCGCCTCGTCCGAGCCGTCGTGGAAGGAACCGAACCAGCGGTCCCAAGGGGCGTCCACGGTGCCGTAATTGCACTCGAAAAAGCGGTGGTGCAATTGGTGGTGGAAGTCGGCGGCGTCCACCACACTGGTATCTTTGACCAGCAACTTCTCAAAACCGGCGTGGGAAAAGGCCGGACCCAGGCACCGGCTGTAGAGGTGTACCAGCAAAATGACCGGATGGGACGGCAGGACAAAGTGTATCAGCGCTGAGGATACGTAGATGACGTGCTCGACCGGGTGCATCGACATCCCGGACCAGGGACCGATATGGATGTTGCGGTGATGCAGGCGATGCACCGCCTTGTACAAGGGCGGCCAATGCAGCAGCCGGTGAATCAGGAAAAAGTGGGAGGACAGGACCACGGGCATGACGAGCAGCCACAGCACGAAAACCAAAGGATAATCGATGAAGGCGAAACGGGGAATCACCCCGTTGGCCAAGCCCCAGAAATACAGGACTTCGTAAACGCTCCAGACCGTCATCCCGCTGGCCAATGACCAGAACATGTTGTCCCAAACCTGATTGCGAAAGGAAAACTTCCGGCTCTTGTCAAACTTCTCCCGGGCATCGTATTTGAGGCGCTTGCCTTGCAGGCGGAACGTGAACAGGTAGAGGTGAAGGCCGCCTGCAACCACCAGCATGAAGAGAAAGTTGCGCAAAAAGATCAGCCCGATCCAATCGGACGAGAGAGACCGCATCGCGGAAAGATCCGGAACCCAATACCGGTAGACCAATGCAGCCATGATGAGAAAGAGCACATTCCGCGATACCGTCACCCAACGCTTGGTCAGCGCAATCACGAAGGCCTTGGGATTCGGCGGCCAATCGAACAGTGGGGTGAAAACCACCGGCGTCGTGTGGTTCCACGATTTCTTTCTTTTGGAGGATTTCCCCGCTGTTCCCTTCATACCAGTTTCAAAATTTCAAGCAGGCTCCTCTATTTGAATGCACCCTCCCCGGAAAACCCCTCCAACCGCAGGACCCACAAAAGTTCATATCGCGAAAGAAACACGCCCTCATTCCCCTGGCTGCATATCAGTGTCCTTTTAGACACAAAATGTCCAGATGTTTTCGGCGAAAAGCCGATTGGCCGCCACCTGCCAATCGCGGGCAAGAGGAATCTCGCAAAAATCGCCAAAGTCTCTCCGCCTTCTTTCGATCACGATCACGATCACGATTATTCAGCCTTCGTTTCATTAGTGGCTAGTGGTTAGTGAAATTTGCCTTCCCGTTTTTAGTTTCTCTTCTCCCAATTCCCAATTCCTCATTCCTCATTCCTAATTCCAAATTGGCGCCATCGGCGCCTATCTTTGCGTCCTTCGCGATCTTTGCGAGAGTCCTCTCTCAAGTCCGTTCCCTTCGATCACGATCAAGATCACGATCACGATTATTCAGCCTTCAGCCTTCAACCTTTAGCCTTTTCTCCCTCTCCCCCATCCGTGCTTATCCGTGTAATCCGTGGTCCATCTTTCTCCCCTTTTCTTCCTTCTTCCTTTCCCCTCTGTGGTTAGTCCCTAAAACCGACCGCAGAATTCAGTGAGGCGGTTGAGGCCCTTTTCGATGATAGCGTCGGAAGTGGCGTAACTGAGGCGGATATAGGCGTCGGATCCAAATCCGCTGCCGGGGACGACGGCCACCCTGCTCTCTTCGAGGAGGCGGGCGGCGAAATCATCGGAAGTCAGTCCGAAGGAGGAGATGTTGGGGAAGAGGTAAAAGGCCCCCTGAGCCCGCAAGCAGGTCACCCCCGCAATGGCCTGGAGGCCCTCCAGCAGAAACAGGCGACGACGGTCGAAGGCCACGAGCATTTCATCTATGGCGGCCCGGGCCTGTTCCGGGTGTTCCAGGGCGGCCAAGGCGCCCCATTGGGCGAAAGTGGTGGCATTGGAACTGGTCTGGCTTTGCAGGCTGGAAATGGCCTTGGCAACAGGACCCGGGGCGTGCAGAACCCCGAGCCGCCAACCGGTCATGGAAAACGTTTTGCTGAACCCGCTTACCGTAATGGTCGAGGCGGCGGCTTCCTTACTGAAGGAGGCGGGTGAATCGTGGCTGAGACCGTCGTAGTAGAGGTACTCGTAGATTTCATCGGACATGGCGTAGATCCCATTGCGCACCACCACCTCCATGACGGCTTCCAGTTCATCCCGCGAATAAACGGCGCCGGTCGGATTGGAAGGAGAATTCAATATCAGCATGCGGGTGCGGGGGGTGATGGCATCCTTCAATTGTTCCGGGGTTATTTTAAATCCCTGGTCGTCCCCCGCCGCGATAATCTTGGGAGTGGCTCCGGCCAACTTGACCATTTCGGGATAGCTCACCCAGTAAGGCGCCGGGATAATCACCTCATCTCCGGGACCGCAAGTGGCGAGAATGGCCAGATAGAGGGAGAATTTTCCCCCGGGAGAGACGACCACCTCATTGGCGGCGGCGGTCTCGATATGGTTGAAGGAACGAAATTTTTCCGCCAAAGCCGAGCGAAGCGGGGGAATGCCGGGGGTGGGCGCATATTTGGTTTTGCCCTCATCCAACGCGACCTTACAGGCCTCCTTGATGAAATCCGGCGTATCGAAGTCCGGTTCTCCGGCCCCAAAACCGGCGATATCCTCACCGGCCGCGATCATTTCCTTGACCCTGGCATCCACCGTCAAGGTGGGAGAGGGAGAGACGTTTTTTGCCCAAGTAGATAGTATCATAATAATTTAAGTCTAAATTCGTGTCGATATACTGAGGCGTTTCATCTGAGTAACTTTGCCCCTCGCCTTCAAGTAAAAGGAACGAAAAAATTTTCCAGCGCCCAATTCTTCATCTCCGGCCCTTATCCCCTCATCGAACCTCGCTATAGAAGGAGGAGGGAATTTCGGGCGGGAGGGTTGGAATTTCGCCTCGGCCAAAGGGATGGTTGAAAAACTCCAGGCCCATGGCGGCGTCGGTAATCCTGAACCTGGTTTTATTGCGGTTTTTCTCGTCCATGAAATCGATGGTTTTGGGCAACCAGATTCCATCGACCTTTTTCAGGTCGAGTAGCCGAAAGGTTTTAACCGTATTGCCCTCCCCGTCCACGTACTCGGCCTTGAGCATGGCGTTGAACGCTTCATCCAGATAAATCAATATACCGCTGAGGTCGGCCATCTTTCCTCTGAAGTCCTCCGGGGCCAGCATGAAAAATGAATGGGCAACCCGGCCCCGTATTTTGGTTACCCCATCGTACTCCCAGTCATCCCAGTAGATGTAGGGCATCATCAGATCGAAAGGGGTAACCATGAACCCCTCCGCCGTCTCCCGGAGCCAGTCCAATTCAGGCAGGCGATTCCATTGCGGAGCCTGGGCATTGCGCATTGATATAAACCCTTCCGGACCGTTGCGCAGGTAGAACTCGTGCCCGGACGCGTCGTTCAACTTGAGGAGCGAAACGGGGCCGTCGGGCAAATTGCTGCCCCAGAGCGTTCCGGTCACTTTTTCGGGTTCTCCCCGTCTCGGGATGAACTGCAATTCAAACCGGGTGCTGAAGTCGCCGTCTATCCAGAGATTGCGAAATACCTTGAGCCGCTCCCGGCCTTCCTCCAAATCGATTTCCCGCAGCAGTTCCACTCTCGGACGGCGCTGCGAACCCTGTCCCCAGATTTCCCCGCAGGCGAAGCCGACCAGACACGCGGCCAAGGCAAGGTGCTTCCAAGGGAGGAGTTTCAAGACCCTAAAAACCGCTTCAGGGTTGTTCAACCCCTTCTTCGGGAGTAGATGCCGCGGACTCGGCCGCTTCCTCCGCTTGTCCTTCTTCGGCCGGGACTGGAACCTCCCGGTCAGTCGATTCGGCGCCGATTTCGGGCAAGGACGGCTCCAAAGCTGACCCGGCCGGGGCGGCGGCTGGAGCATCCGCTCCCTCTTCAGCCTCAATCACTTCGCTCAAGAGTCCTTCACTGCCGGTAACCTGGCTATCCTCGACAACGGTCAGATTTCCCAGGTAGAGGGCGAAGGTCAGGATAAAGAAACCGATGACGCTATAGATGGTGGTCTTGTTGAGGACGTTGCTGGATTCCACCCCCAAGGCCGCCTCCATGGAACCGCCTCCCAAAGCCGCTCCCAAACCTCCATCGGCCCTGGGCTTTTGCACCAAAACCAGCAAGAGGGTAAATAAACACAACAACAACAGGAGGAAGCTGAATATGGCGATGGTGATTTGCATCCTGGGGCTCTTTTGAAAAACGCGCTAATTTGCCGGGCAAGCCGTCACTGTGCAAGTAAAAACCTCAACCCTTCAGGATTCGACACCCATCTCTTCGAGAATCCGGGCCAAATCATCGTTGCCAAAATATTCTATGATGATTCTGCCCTTTCTGGCGGTGTGCCTGAGGACGACGCGGGTCTTGAACCGTCGGGAAATTTTGCCCTCCCATTCGGAAAGAGCGGCCTCTTCGGCCGGTGATTTTGCCGCCCCCGCCTTGGCCGCGGTCTGACCCCGGCTTTCACGGACCTGCCTGGCCAAACGTTCCGTCTCCCGCACGCTGGAACCCAATTCGACGATGCGCCGGGCCAAGACGGTGCGCTGGGTCTCATCCTCGATGCCGAGCAGGACCTTGGCATGACCCCGCGACAAATGGCCCTTCCGGATATATCCCTGCACTTCCTTATCCAACTGAAGCAACCTCAGGGCGTTGGCAATGGTGGCGCGGCCCTTGCCCACCCGTTCGCCAACCTGCTCCTGGGTCAGGTCGAAATCGCGCAGGAGGCTGGCAAATCCAATCGCCTCCTCGATAGGATTCAATCCCTCCCGCTGCAGGTTTTCGATAAGACTTATCGCGGCGGATGAGGCGTCGCTGGCTTCCACCACGCGGGCCGGAATGGATTTCAAATTCAATTGCCGGCAGGCCCTCCACCGGCGCTCCCCCGCGATCAGTTGATAGGTTTGCCCATCCTTCCGCACCACAATGGGCTGCAACAAACCTTCCGAACGTATACTGTCGGCCAACTCCGCTAGTTGGGATTCATCAAAATCCCGGCGCGGTTGAAAGGGATTCGGTTCAATCGCATCGATACTCAAATCCCGGTACTCGGGGTTCCCAGCCGGCTTGGCCCCATCTTCCAGTACTTCAATGAAGGAAGGGGCATTTTTGCCAACTGGTTCGACCTCCGTTTTCTCCAAGAGACCGGGGCTTGCCACTCCTTCCGCAATCAAACTACCCAGTCCTCTTCCCAGTCCACCTGTCTTTTTGGCCATTTGACTGAAATCAGTTGGGGTTATCCACTGGAATAAAAAGCTCTTTCCCTACCTGTAGCCGATCCGGATTCGGGATCTTGTTGGCATTGATGATATAGGAAATCCTGGAACCGGATTCCTTAGCGATCTTGGACATGGTATCCCCGGTCTGTACCTTGTAATAGATGCCCGATTTGGGGTAGTTGTCGGAAAATTCCACCACCTGCAGCGTGGCCGGAGCGGCCCCTGCCCCGGTCATCGATTGAAGCGATTTTTCCGTTTCACTGGCCAAGACCCGGATTTGCTCGCTGACCTGGGAAACGATCTGCTCCTTGTTCGCTTTGTTCAACCGGTTCACTTCGCTCCGCAGGGAAGCCAGTTCCCGATTGAAAAATTCTTCCGAAACAAATCCGCTGCCGGAATTTTTTTGTTCGAGAGCGCTAAGGCGAACCTGCAGGGAATTGCTCACCCGGAACAACCGCTCCAGTTCCAGGCGGATTTCCCCCAGTTGTTGCTTGAGCATGGTCACGTCCTGACTGAGGCCGGCCGTATGGCTGCTCCTCGGCGGAACCCGATGCGGAGGGGATAAGTTTTGAGCCCCGGCAACCAGGGCGGGATATATCAGGTTAAGTACAATAAGTGGGATAACGAGTTGGGATTTCATTTTTGGTATTGGGATTTGGGGTTGGGCAGATGGGATAAAAGAAACCTGGAGGACAGGTTAACATGTTTTGTCACGCAGTTGAAAGAATCTTTTCGGGGAAATGGGTTTTTTTGAGACCAGGGGATACATTTTTTCCCCGGCAAAGCAGTCCCCCGGACGTAAGGGGAAGCCCCGGGCAAACGCATCCACCGGCAATAACCTGCCCCCGGGCTTCTGCAACGACTTGAGGATGAGCACCCCATCGCCCGTTACCACTTCAAGGCCCTCAGGGCCAAGCGCCAGCACTTGGCCGAAGTTCCCCGGGGTCTTTCCTTCACGGTGGGAAGCGCGACCTATTTTCAGGACGGTGTCTCCCAGGCGGGCAAAACATCCGGGCCAGGGATGGAGTCCCCTGATGCGGCGAGCCAGTTGAGCAGCCGGTTTGGCAAAGTCGAGCCGGCCGTCTTGTTTTACCATCATCCGGCAATAGGTTGCCTCCCTTTCCGCTTGCGGCGATTCCTCGCAACTTCCCTTGGACAGGCCCTCCAGATTCCGCTCCAATAAAGCCGGGCTCCCCTCCGACAATTTCCCGACCAGGGAACCGCCGGTGTCGTCCTCCTCGATGGGGACGACCTCCCGGTCTATGACGGGGCCGGCATCCAATTGCAACACCAGGCGCATCAGGGTAATTCCCGTCTCCCGTTCTCCGGAAACAATGGCGGACTCCACCGGGGAAGCTCCCCGCAATTTGGGCAGGAGCGAGAGGTGCAGGTTGTAGATCCCCAAGGGCGGCACGTCCAATACGGGCTGAGGCAAAATATGCCCGTAGGCCATGACCAGGATCAGATCCGGATTCAGTCCCCTCAGCCGGGAAATAGCGCCTTCGTCAAAGGAGGCAGGTTGTAGAACGTCGATGCCGCGCTCCAAGGCCCAGGTCTTGACCCGGGAGGGCCGGATCTTTCTCCCCCGTCCGTGCGGTCGGTCCGGTTGGGTATAAACGGCCCGAATGGGCATATCGTTCCGCCTTTCCCAAAGAAAATCCAGCGACGGGATGGCGAGGGAATCGGAACCCATAAATACCATCGAAATGCCGGAAGGGGAGGTCATGGGAAAAGGCAGGGGTCGCTCGTCGGGGTCATTCCTTGGACCCTTTTTCTCCAAAAGGCATCACTTTTCTACGGCATGACCCCGGCTGGCGTCCATACCATATTCCTCCGGAAACGCGCTTAACGAAGCGCCATTCGGCCTAAACCTGTCGCGTGCGGTCATTTGTAGGATTTGAAGGGTTTCTTTCCCACCAGATCAAACAAAACCGGGCAACCTCCAAGGTCGAATTCCCTGATCAGGTTCGATTGCAGGAAGCGACGGTAGGTATCGTCCAGCCTGCCTTCATTATTACAAAACAACCTGAATTTGATGGGGCGTTTGGAGATTTGGACGGCGTAATAGAGTTTGAACCTTATCTTCCTAAGGAGCCGGGGCGGGTTGCGCCGCATCAGTTTATTGAGCACGGAGTTGAGGCGGCCCGTCGGTATTTCGGTAAACAGCCTTTTGTAGATAAGGGCCGCCCGGGGCGGTATTTCGTCGATCTTCAACCCCTCCAAGGCCGAAACGAATATTACGGGGGCATCCGGCAGAAAAAATATTTCCCGGCGGAGCGATTTTTCAAAGCTGTGGCGAAACTCCTCCAAATCCCCGTAGCCGGGCATGGGAGCCTCCTTGAACCGCTTCTCCGCAAAATCCCACTTGTTGACCAGGACGATAATGCCCTTCCCTTTTCCGAGGATGTGCCCGGCAATCAATTTGTCCTGTTTGGTAACCCCGTCGAGGGCGTCCAGAACCAGGAAGACCACGTCGCTTCGGGCGATGGTGTCCTCCACCCGCAAGGCGGAGAAATATTCGATCGGATCGGATACCTTGGCCCGGCGCCGCAGTCCGGCCGTGTCGATCAAGCTGAACTTCAACGGGTCTCCGCCATCGGTTTGGAAATCGAGATCCTGGCTGACCGCATCGCGGGTGGTGCCCGGGATTTCGCTCACGATCATGCGCTCTTCCCGCAGCAGGGCATTGCACAGGGACGATTTCCCCACGTTGGGACGGCCGACAAAGGAAATGCGAATACGTCCGCTCCACCCCTGAGCCGCATCCGTGGAAGGGGATCCCAATTCCTCTCCCATGAGTTGCCGCAACCGATTTATTCCCCGGCGGTGCGCTGCCGAGGTGAAGAGCACCCCTCTGAGGCCCAGTTTGTTAAACTCGTGTACCTTGTCCTCGTGCTCGGGCCCATCGATTTTATTCACCACGACCCAGGAAGGCTTGCCGCTCGATCTCAGGCGCTCGGCCAGAATTTCATCCAAAGGGGTCATTCCCTCCAGTCCGTCAGCCACAAGCAATACCAGTTCGGCGGTTTGGAGAGCAAATTCCACCTGCTGTTCCGTGGCGCGCTGCAAGCGCCGGGGAGTCATCTCCGGTTTGATCCCTATGCCCCCCGTATCCAGAAGCATATGACCGGAATTCAGGGCAAAGCCGACCACGTCGCGTGTCACCCCCGGACGGTCGTGCACGATGGACAAGCGGCGGCCGGCAATGGCGTTGAACAAACAGCTCTTCCCCACGTTGGGACGTCCCACCAGCGCTACACTCTTCTGCCCGAACTCCATGAAAAAGGCGCCTGTGTTAACAACTCCCCTACCATAAACCAACTAAAAAGAGGCGCCAAATAGGAATTGGGGAGAAGGGAGTAGTGGGGTAATGGAATTGAACATGGATAAACAGGATTTACAGGATGAAATAATGACTCTCGCAAAGATCGCCAAGATCGCTGAGGGATCCGGCTTCGCCGGAACAGGAGTTAACGGAGGGGGGACATTCTTGTCCCTCTCTCGAAAGGCATGGAGGGGGGCAGGAATGTCCCCCCTCCTTTTTTAATCCGTGCTCATCCGTGTAATCCGTGGTTTCTCTCTGTGGCCTCTGTGCTCTCTGTGGTTAAATTTCGACCAAGAAACCAGCATCCGGAAACTTGGGTCTTCAGAGTTCCTGGACGAACTCGTCGATCAATTGGCAAGCCTTCAGGAGTTCTTCATAGTCGGTCGAATAGTTGCAGCGGATAAACCCTTCCCCGCTTTCTCCGAAGGCGTTTCCGGGAACCGTGGCCACCCGCTTGGCCTCGAATAATTTCAAGGCAAACGTTTTGGAGTCCAGCCCGGTGGATCGAATGGAGGGAAAAGCATAGAAGGTGCCGTTGGGCAAATGGCAATTCAGGCCCGATCGGTTCATTTTACGGACGATCAGGTCCCGCCTCCTGCGGTATTGTTCCTTCATCCGGGCCACGGCCTCGGCGCCATTCCGGAGGGCTTCGATGGCGGCCTCCTGACTGAGGATAGGGGCGCACAACATACTGTATTGGTGCACTTTCATCATCGCCTCGGTCAATTCGCTCGAGGCGCAGGCAAATCCAATACGAAAACCGGTCATGGCAAAGGCCTTGGAACAACCGTGCAGAAAAATCGTTCGGTCGCGCATGCCGGGCAGGCTGGCGATGGAAGTGTGTTTCCCGGAAAAGGTCAGTTCCCCATAGATTTCATCGCTGATCACGAGCAGGTCCTTTTCCTGGGCAAAGCGGGCCACTTCCCGCAATTGCCCGATCGAAACCGTTCCCCCGGTGGGGTTGGTGGGGAAGTTCAGGACCAGGGCTTTCACCCCGGGCTCCCAGTAATTCCATAATTGTCTCGGATCCAAGGCAAAATGGTCCTCTTCGCGGGTGGGCACCTTAACCCCGATCCCATGGGCCATGGAAATGGAGGGATGATAGGAAACGTAACAGGGTTCATGGTACATGACCTTGTCACCCGGGTCGATAATGGCCCGCAGAGCGATGTCCAGCGCCTCGGAAACCCCGACCGTTACCAGAATCTGGCGTTCCGGATGATACTCCACGCTGAATTCCCTGGCCAGATAGCGCGCGATTACCCGGCGCAGCTTGAGCAATCCGAGATTGGAAGTATAGCTGGTTTTGCCCCGCTCCAAGGCATAGATGGCGGCTTCCCGGATGTGCCATGGGGTATCGAACCCCGGTTCCCCCACGCCGAGGGAAATGACATCCTCGGCCCCTTGCACCAATTCAAAAAATTCGCGAATGCCGGATCGGGGCATATCGCGTATTTGCCGGGCCACGAAAGACCTGTGCATGGTTGGCGTTTTCACGGACTGATCTTAGGTTTCTCGGAATCGTCCCCGGCCCCCGGCAAAAGGAAGCCCTGTTCCTTGTAGGCCCGCAGCATGAAGTGGGTAGCGGTGGAAAGCACCCCGTCGATGGTGGCCAAACGCTCCGATACGAAACCGGCCACAGCTTTGAGGTGATGCCCTTTTACAAAAACCAGCAAGTCGTAAGCGCCCGACATGAGGTAACAGCTTTCCACTTCGTCGAAGCGGCTGATACGTTCCGAGAGCCGGTCGAAACCACCCTCCCGTTCCGGCTTTATCTTTACTTCTATGACGGCTCGAACCCAATCCTCGATTTCCTTGGCCGGGTTGAAAACGGGACGCCATCCGAGCAGGATATTCCGCTCCTTAAGTTCGGCCAAACGGGCCTCCACTTCCTCCACCGAATAGTTCAACACCTCGGCCATCTGCCCGGTGTCAATGGGCTCTCCCTCGATTAACAATTGCAGGATCTTTTCCATAAAAGCGGGTGATCCTAAGGTACAGGAGGGGGAGTGCACGAAAAATTTAAGCGCTTCCTCAGGGCGATTCGGCCTTGAGAAGTTCGAGGGCGGCCATCAATTGGGAATCGAGGATGGGCTCAAAACCATACTTTTCGACAAAGGCTTCTTCCCCCAGCATTTCCAGGTAACGGCGCTGCAGCATGAGTTTGCGCATTTCCTCGTCCGTCTGAGCTATGGGCAAATCGGGCTCGAGCCCCCGCTTGTGAATGACGCGTCCGGCCGGTGTAAAATACATGGCCGTGGTAAGGCGCATGGCATCGCCGTTGTCGTAGAGGAAAATTGTCTGGACCGAGCCCTTTCCGAACGTCTTCATTCCCACCAATTTGGCCCGGCCGATGTCCTGGAGGGCGCCGGCCACGATTTCCGAGGCGCTGGCGCTACCCTTGTTTACCAAAATGGCCATGGGAAAATCGCCCTCCCGTTTAGGACTGGAAGCACGGTAACGCTTTTGGGCGGAAGCTTCCTTTCCCTCCGTGTAAACAACCGTCTCCCCGGGCTCGAAAAATTCGCCCGCGACCTCGACGGCCGAGCGCAACACACCGCCCGCATTATTGCGAAGGTCCAGAATCAGGCCCTCCAACCCATGGCGATCCAATTCATCCAACGCTTGGCGAAATTCACGTCCCGTCTTTACGCCAAATTTCGTAATCCTCAGGTAGCCGATGCCAGGCTCGATCATGTGGGCTTGGCGCACGCTGTCTACCTGTATCGCCCTGCGGACCACTTCCAGGTCCATCTCCCGGCCCGATCCCGGTCGAAGAATGGAAAATGCCACCTTGCTGCCGGGTCTTCCCCGCAGGCGTTCCACCACGTCCCGATACCGGGCGCCCTTCATGGATTCGCCTTCTATGCGGACGATCCGGTCCCCCGGGAGCAATCCGGCCAACTCGCCCGGGCTCCCCTCGATCGGAGCAACCACCGTTACCCAGCCTTCCGACCATTCCACCTCGATTCCTATTCCTCCGTACCGTTGCTCCGTGTCGATTTCAAAATCGCGGGCTTCCTGTCGGGGCAGGTATTGGGAATTTTCGTCCAGCGATTGCAACAGGTGGTCGATCGCATCGGCCGTCAATTCCCCGGCATCCACCTCGTCCGCCCGCACGAAATGCTTGGATACCAATTGAAGGGTCTCCTTGAACCGACCGGCTTCAGGACCGTGCCGACCACCGAAAAGATCTCCGAAAATCGACCCCAGAGTAAGGGTCAGGCCCAGTGAACCCATTCCCGCAAAAAGTGTTATTGCAACAAATCCTCGCTTCATAACTTTTTCAGACTCCGCTTGTGAGTATCGTTAACCTATAAAGATCTCCCAAGGTGAAAACGCGACCCCAACATCCGGACTCTCGGAAACTCCTGAATTTTTTGCAACAGGCGAGTGAGCCTCGGGGATATCTCAATTATTGCGACTATATTCAAGCCGCCCTCTACCATCCCCGATGGGGGTATTACCAAGGGAACAGAAAGCGAGTTGGCCGAGATAGGGACAGCGATTATTACACCTCTCAAAGTCTGGGCAAGGTCTTCGCCGAACTGGTCCTGGATGCAGCCCGGAAGTTGCTCGAGCAAGGTTGGTTGGGATCCGACCCGGATTTGGAAGCCTTTACCTTCGTCGAATTAGGCCGTGAACCGGGCCGGAACCGGTTCGCAAAAACGGCCCTTTCATTCAAAAAAACGGTCCGTATCGGGGTAAACGATCCCCTCCGGATTTCCGGGCCCTGTGTGGTGTTTTCCAACGAACTCTTCGACGCTCAGCCCTTCTACCGGATGGTTTTTCTGGATGGAGCATGGCGCGAACTTGGTGTGGCCGTATCGGCCGATGGCCTCGAAGAAATTATTCTGGAAGATTTCTCCCCCGCCGTGGCAGGATTTCTCCACCGTCTTCCCGCTACGGCGGTGGAGGGTTATCAATTGGATCTTCCCCTGCCTTCCGTCGACCTTTTGCATGAAATCGTCCAACTCGGCTGGTCCGGTTTGTTCCTGACCCTGGACTATGGCAAATCCTGGGAAGAATTGATCCGCCAGACACCCGGGGGCAGCGGGCGCGCCTATAGCCGACACCGGCAAAGCCCGAATCTCCTGGTGGAGCCGGGCCGGCGGGACATCACTTGCCATATTTGCTGGACCTGGCTGATGGAAGAACTGGAAAGGTCCGGTTTCAAATCGATCCGCCTGGAGAGTCAGGAAGCTTTTTTCCTCAACCATGCCGGAAAAACCATCAAGCGCATCGTCACCACGCGTCCGGGAGCCTTCCTGGAAGATCGTCAAACCCTGAAACACCTCCTCCACCCCGCCTCCATGGGGCAGCAATTCCAGGTCCTGTGGGCCCAAAGGCCAGTGGAGAGGGGAGAGGGAAAAGTGGACGGTTCTGCGAACCGTTGATCAAAAAAAACTTTGCGGTTCTTGGCGAGCTTTGCGAAAGGTAATGGGTTCTTAAATATTCAAGGATCCGCCATTGCCGTAACCCCATGTTAGTTGCCGTCTTATTAGTAACCTGTCTCCTGTGTGCAGTCGCCTTCAAGTACTACGGGAACTTTTTGAACAAGCGCTGCCGCATCGACGACGGCAACCCGACTCCAGCCCACACCAAGGAGGATGGGGTAGATTTTGTTCCCACCAGGGCCTCGGTGGTTTTCGGCCACCACTTTTCTTCCATCGCCGGCACCGGCCCTATCGTGGGCCCGGTCTTTGCCGGCATCTACTTTGGTTGGGGTCCGGCCTGGTTGTGGATTATCCTGGGGTGCATCTTCGTCGGTGGCGTGCACGATTTTGGCAGCACCCTTCTCTCGGTGCGCAACAAGGGGAGGTCTATCGCCGAGGTGAGCACCCGCCTCATCGGACCCTGGACGGGGAGATTGTTCATGGTCTTTGTTCTGGCCGCCCTCATTTACGTCCTGGTCGTCTTTCTGGACCTTACGGCGGAAAACTTCATAGCCAGACCGGCCGTGGCCACCGCCTCGGGCTGGTTTATCCTGACCGCCCTCATCTTCGGCTTCATCTCCTCCAGAACCGCAATGCCCTTCGGTATTTCGCTTCTGATATTTGTGCCGCTGACCTTTTTGGGCCTCTGGTTGGGGCACACTTTTCCGGCGCCGGAGGCGCAAAAATTCATTTGGATCGTGGTCCTGCTGGCCTACTGCCTCATTGCGGCGGTGATGCCGGTAAATGTTCTGCTCCAACCACGCGATTTTCTCAGCGCCTTTTTCCTTTACGCCATTTTATTGAGCGGTATCGGCGGCATCGTATTGGGCGTTCCGGCCATAGAAGGTGAATTCTTCAAGGGCTGGATCAACGAAACGGCTACCCCAGCCTACCTGGTTCCCGGTTTGTTCATCATCATTGCCTGCGGGGCCTGCAGCGGTTTTCACTCCATGGTTTCCAGCGGAACGACCTCCAAGCAGATTCTAAAGGAAAGCGACGTGCGCAAAGTCAGTTACGGCGCCATGCTGGTCGAGGGAATTCTGGCCACCTTGTCCCTGGCTACCGTCATCGTGCTCGCCTCATCCGACATTGCCAAAGTAGGCGGCAACCCAAACCTGGTGTTCGCCGCAGGATTTGCCAAATTTCTGAGCGCTTTTTCCATACCCACTGAAATCGGAATCGAATTTGCTTTGCTCGGATTGACCACCTTCCTGCTGACCACTCTCGATACCTGCACCCGGTTGTGCCGGTTTATCCTGGAGGAACTCCTGGAATGGCGTTCCGAATTGAGCCGCTACCTGGGCACCAGCCTGGTTCTCATTCTTCCGGCCTTTTTTGCCCTCCAAACTTTCCACGGCCAACCGGCCTGGAAGGCGGTATGGCCCATGTTCGGAGCCACCAACCAATTGCTGGCCGGCCTGGCCCTGGTTACCGTGGTGGTTTTTCTGCGCAGTCAGAAAATCAAAGCCGGGTTTGCCATCGTTCCGGCCGTAATCATGCTCACCATGCCGCTCTCCGCCCTGCTTTTCCTCATGAAATCCTTCGGGCTGCAAAGCATTATCGGCATCAGCAGCATCGTCATGTTCGCTTTGGGGTTATTGGTCGCGATCACGGCATTTCGCCTTTTGACCGCCAAAGACGAGCCCGCCCGGGAACTCCCCGCCACCCGATAAACGTCCGCCCAGGAATGGAGCCTGTCGAATACCCCATCGATGGCGAATTGGACCTGCACCAATTCAGGCCCCAGGAGGTCAAGGATCTGGTTCCCGATTACCTTGAATTATGCCGCAACAAAGGCATTTACAAAGTTCGAGTCATACATGGGAAAGGAATGGGCACATTGCGCGAAACCGTGCACCATTTGCTGGCCCGAATGGCTTGCGTGGAAAAATTCAGGCTGGCCGGCGAGCGCTCCGGGAGCTGGGGAGCCACCTGGGTGTGGCTCAAGGATAAAGGCTGAAGGCACTAAATTCCTCATTCCTCATTGGCGCCATCGGCGCCTTCCCCCTTCTCATTCCATCGCCCATCAATACCGTCCCTTGCGGATCCAGATGGTGGCCTGGGCCACGCTCCATTGAAATTTCCGGGCGTGTTCCCGAATCAGAAACGGCAAATCCAGTTCGCGGACCAGGACGAAATTTTCCGATAATTCCTCGATCAGACCTTGCAAGGTGGATTGCCCGGCCCCTTCCCGTTGCAGGCCTCCCAACCAGTTTTCCCGCGGGGTGTGGTTTTCCGTCCAGGTATAGGGAGAAGTGAGAATCAATTGACCCCCAGGCCTGAGCAATCCCGGAAGCGCCTGCAGGAATTTGCGCGGGTCGGCCAGTCGGTCGATCAGGTTTGCCCCCAGAACCACGTCGAACAACCCCAGACCTCCCGGCAAATTCATGGCATCCCCGGGCCTGAAAGTAACCCGGTCCGGATCGACTCCACTGGGAATGCGCGCCATTAGTTCGGTGAATAATTCCCCCTCATCTTTGCGCCGATAGGTCAAGGCGCCCTTTTCTTTCAGCCTGTTGGCGATTTCAATGAAGCGCTTGGAGGCGTCGATGCCGATGACCTGGCGGCAGGTGCGGGCCAGCTCAAAGGTGGAACGACCCACCGCGCAACCCAGGTCCAAACCCTTTGCCTTGGGCGGGAGCAACCCCTTGTCCAGACACTCGATTACGCACCGCACCGGGTAATTCAAAGCAGTGGAAGGACCGAAAATATAAGGCAAAACCTCTTCGCGGGCGCCATAATGCAGGAGCAGGTACTCGGAAGCTGCCTGTTCCGTTTCGTAAAAGGAATCCTCGGACATAAAGTTGAGACAAAAAGGCGCCAAGGGCGCCAGTAAGGAATTTGGAATTAGATCTCGCCAGGGAGAGAAGGCATAGAGGGGACTCTCGCAAAACTCGCAAAGAGGCGCAAAGTTTTTTCTAACTACGCTTCACTTGATCCGGCTGCGCCGGAACAGGATCGCTTCGCGAACAAAAAATTTTTAAAATTATCCTCTCGGAGCGTTGCTCCATCCTGTTGCCGTAGGCTTCAAGCGAAGCGTTGTTTAAATTAATTCCGTGCTTATCTGCGTAATCTGTGGTTATTTGATGAAAATTATCTGTGCTTTTTGTGGTTCCCTCTTTGCGCTTCTTTGCGAGATTCAAAACTGAAATCTGAACGCTGACCACTGAACACGCCTTCCCTACCATGAATGACTTTCAATCCGAGCTTCGAAGACTCCCCGGTTGGAAAATCGTTGTAATAAACGACGTCGCCCAATTGAAAAAATCCTACCGGTTCAAAAATTTCGCCCAAGCCCTTGCATTTACCAACCAGGTGGGCGCGTTGGCGGAAGAATACGACCACCATCCGGAAATTTTAACGGAATGGGGACGCGTGACCCTCACTTGGTGGACCCACACGGCCAAGGGCCTCACCCGAAACGACTTCGATATGGCCGGACGAGTCGAGGCCTTGGCTTGACCCGTATTGGCTACTTGATTTGTTGGCCGGTGGCGGACCCCCACGCGGACCAGCGGAATCCGTTAAACCCTAAACGACGCGGTTCCGGGGATTACCCTCCAGATAGGCGATCACATTGTCCACCGCTCCACCGTTCAGAAGATCAATCCCCTCGGGGGTCATGTCGGCGCAATGGGGCGTCAGGATCACGTTTTCGCACGCGAACAAGGGGTGATGGGAAGGAGGGGGTTCTTCCTCAAAGACATCTATCCCCGCCCCCATCAGGCGCCCCTCGTTGAGGGCATGGGCCAAGGCATCCGTATCCACCACCCCGCCCCGGGCTCCGTTGAGAAATATACTGTTTCTCTTCATCCTGGCGAATTGATCGACCCCCATCAGACGCCTGCTTTCTTCGGTCAGCTTTACGTGAACACTGATCGCATCCGATTCCCTCAACACCTCATCCAAGGACTTGTAGGTAACCCCCAGTGCCCTGGCCCGCTCATCGGACGGATGGAAGGTCCAGGCCAGCGTCCTCATGCCAATGGCCCGCCCCAGCCGGGCCATCTCGGCCCCAATGGCTCCCGTCCCGAGAATTCCCAGGGTCTTTCCCCGCAACATGATGTTGTCCATCCGAAACCATTCGCCCCGCTTCATCCGCTCCGTAAAAAAAGCGGCGCGCTTGGCCACGGCCAACATCAGACCGAACATGTGTTCCGCCACCACCGGAGCCGTCCTCCCCGGCTGATTGCAAATAACCACGTCGTGGTATTTTGCCGCCTCCAGATCGAACATGTCGGTGCCAATGGAACAGGTGGTGATCATTTTCAAGTCCGGCAACAGGGCAAAGTCTTCCCCACCCCATTTTACGGTCCCCCGGGTATTCATGATAATCTCGGCTCCGGCGACCCGGGCTATCTTGTCAGCCCTGTTTTTCGGCCGGTCGGTGTGCACCACGACGCGGCCGCGCCCCTTCAACCTCTCCAGGTGGGGAGAACCTTGAATCTGGGGGGGATCGTCCCCCGGAACCACAATCTTTACGGGATGGGAAATCGCTTTGTCTCAGCTTTGGGGGCCGGGTTGGACCTGGTCTGAAGAGAAAGAGGTCCGGCCTGGGTTATTCTAAATGGAATTCAACGCTTTTCATTTGACCCATATGGGGCCCATTGCCCTGATTGAGGGGAGTCTTTTCAGAAAATCAATTCATAAATAGGAGAACTATCGTATGGCTACAACAACTATGGCGCCGGGAGATATCCAAGCCTTTACCGCGGATGATTTTACTGCGCCCCAAGCATTTGAAAATTTTTGTTACAACGGCGGAAAACCGCTCGGCGGAGTGATCGCCGGGAAATCGGTCCCGGGTTCGATGAACGCGGTTATCGACGTGATCAATCCCGGGACCAAGGAGGTCCTGGCCAGGGTATCGGAAATGGGTTACGATGAAGTGAACCTCGCCGTCGAAGCGGGTTACCGGGCCTTCCAAGGGGGCTGGAAAAACACCACTTTGCAGGAGCGCGCCGCCTTGATCATGAAACTGGTCGAGTTATTCGAGCGGGATAAGGAGATTTTCCTCGCCTGTGAAATTTTGAACGGTGGAAAAGTTTCCGAACTGGCCCATGGGGACATGGGAGCCGTTCGGAGGACGGCCGAATATTTTATCGGAGTAGCCCGGGAGACGACTTTTGGCGACAGCTCCGTTCAGCGGGTGAGGCGGGGCCTCGACGGTTATACCTATGCGGAACCATGGGGCGTGGTCGCCGGGATCATTCCCTGGAATTATCCGGTCGTCCTGGCCGCATGGTTCATGATGCCCGCCTTGATTGCCGGAAACTGCATCCTCGTCAAACCCAGCGAAGAAACCCCGCTGAGCGCGCTTTATTTTGCCAAACTGGCCGATGAGGCCGGGTTCCCGCCCGGGGTGATCAACGTCCTGCCGGGGCGCGGTGAATTGTCCGGCAAATTCATCGCCGAGCATCCGGGGGTTCGATTCATCGCCTTTACCGGTTCGCCCGGGGTGGGACAGAGCATCCTTCGCGCCGCGGACAAACACGGCACCCGGGTTAAACGGGAAATGGGCGGAAACGGATCCGCCATCGTCTGCGCCGATGCCGATCCGGAACTGGTCGCCCGCTTGATCGGACGCAACGCCAATCAGCATTTCGGGCAAACCTGCAGCACCATCCATCGGGTTTTCGCGGAACGTCCCGTATTCGACGATTTCGTCGACGCCTCGGAAGCGTTTTTCAAGGGGCTTAAAATTGGAAATCAGGCTGAGAGGGGCACTCAGCTCGGTCCGGTCATCAATTCCCGGCAACCGCAACGGATCATTCAGGGCATAGAATTGGCCAGGGCCAATGGAGCAGAGCCCATACTCGGGGGAGGCCGCGCCAGCGTGCCGGGTTACGACGGTTACTACATGAAACCGACCTTGCTGAGATCGAAAACCTGGTCGGACTGCAATCCGGCGGAAATTTTTCACACTTTCGTCAACGTCCAACCCGTCGATTCGTTGGAGCAGGCGATCCAGTGTGCCAACAACACCCGCTACGGCCTGGGTTCCAGTGTTTGGACCAAGGATCTGGAACTCGGTCAACGGATCGCCAAACGTTTCCGGGACGGAACCGGCCAGGTAAACTGCCACAATACGGTTGCCCCCGGCATACCCTACAGCGGTCAAGGCATATCCGGAGGACCCGGAGCCGGAACCAATTGTGCGGAAACCTTGCGCGATTACCTCCAGGTCAAGGCCATCTTCGTTTCGGATTACCCCGGATAACCCCTTACCCTTACCATGAATCGTTTCTCCACCTCGGCAATTTTGCCGGCATTCATCCTCCTGCTGGCGCTCGTTTGTCCGCCCCAAGCGAAAGCCCATGAAAAAATCAACCTCTTTAACGGCCAAAACCTGGACGGTTGGATCATCGAGAATGGCGGCCAATTCTCCGTGGCCGACGGGGTCATCAAACTCGATAAAGGGGTTGGATGGTTACGGTCCTCCCGGAGCTTTGCCGACTTTACCTTGATCCTGGAATTCCGGTTTCTGGAAAAAGAGGCCAACAGCGGCATCTTCGTCCGCACCGGACCAACCAGCAATGACGATGAAAACGGCTGGCCCGACAACGGATATCAGGTGCAGTGCATGGATACGCTCGAAGGCCAGTATCCCCTGGCCCACATGATCCCCTACGGAGCGCCGGACTTCGAAAGTGAATCGGACATCGAGGCCCTCAAACGTGTCTATAGGCCGGCGGGAGAGTGGCAAACCTACGAAATTACCTGCCGGGGGGAGACCATGGAAATCAAGCTCAATGGCGCCGTCATCACCACCTGTAAGAACATAAAGAACCTTACCGGACACATCGGAATCCAAGGCGAACACGGTTTGCTCGAATTCCGCAGAATCGACGTGGTGAAGAATTAATCACAGAGGGCACAGAGAACACAGAGTCTTTTTAAGATTATCTCTCGCAAAGAGGCGCCTCTTCCCTTACTTCATGGGCGAAAAATACGTCGGGCGCAAAAGCTGAGAAGTTACGCCGCCCTTGACGGTGAGGCTGCCGCCGGCCCTTGCTTCCGAATTGGACCGGGCCTTCCGCCAATCGGGATCTTCCCGGAACGCGGCAAAGGATGCCTGACGGGCCGCTTTGTCCTTGTGGGCAATAACATAAATCAGGGTATCCGCGGCGCCTGTCTGGTCCGCCAAAGGATGGAAATAGACCAGGTTTTCCATGCCGTGTTTGGCAAAGAGGTCGATGGTATGGTCTCTGAAACGCGCATCAAGGTGATGCAGCCTATCCTTTGCTGCCTTGTAGGTACGCAACTCGAATAAACGTTCCGGCTCGGATTGCACCCGCTTTATCGGCATGGAGTAGTCCGTTGTCATCAGGAACAGGCTATCGATTTTTTTGACCAGTTTTCCTTTTGCAGTGGAAGCCTGGTAGGCCGCTTTCCACTCCGGATCGTTTATAAAGGCCTTCCACATCGATTCCCGGTCGAGGCGACTGGGAAAGGCGATGAAATAAATCAGAATGTTGTCGGGATTATTCTCCGGAACCCAATAACCGATATTTTCGATGCCGTGCTTTTCAAAAATCCGGCAGGTGTGGTTGCCAAACCGATCCAATAGCGCCTCCAGTTTACCCTCCTGGGCATAATAGGTGCGCAACTCATACACGCGGGAATCGTGAGCTTCAGTCCTGGCCACCCCGGAGAGGCTCAACCAGATGAGGGCTGGAATCAAGATGGAACGGGTCATTTTAGTGGAGAGTGGTTAGTGCAGAGTGGAGAGCCTTTTGGTCCCTTCAGGATTTCCTCTCGCCAAGCTCGCTAAGAACGCTAAGAGGCGCCTCCAGCGCCTTCATCAGTGAAATCTGAGTTAGTCCAAGAAAATTTTTTCAGTTTTTTGTGCCTTCTGTGGTTTCCTCTTGGCGTTTCTTGGCGCTCTTTGCGAGAGTCCAAAAGCGCTAGTCGTCATCCGGTTTCTTGTAAGCGTCGTGGCCTTTCTTCTGGTGATCGCGTAATTTTGCCACCACGGCGGCAGCTTTGTCGTTATCGCCGGCTTGGAAAGCGGCCTGGAGATCTTCCAGCATGCCGATGAACTCCTTCATATTCTTTTTGAATCCGGCTACGAAGTCGGCTTGCTCCGATTTCGGTTGGTCCATCGTCCAAACCGGTTTCAGTTCGAGGGAGGCCTTGGCATGCTTCAGCATTTCTCCCACCAATTCGGCGGAATTCGCGTTCTTTGAAGCATCCCTGATTTGACGACGCACCCGGCGAAAGACCTTGCTGATTTCTTCCATATGGCCGCTCAGTTCGGTGCCCTCGTCGGAGCCATGATCTTCATGGGACGCGGCATTCAAAACGGAAAGATTCAGGCCGCCCGAAAGGATAAACAGCGATAAAAGCGTGGAGATTAGACGTATTTTCATAAATGAGATAGGTTTAGTTCTTGGAAAAAGTGGACCCCCTGTTACCTGGGCAGGTTACAAGGCATTTGCATCGGTTTCGCTGGTTCGGATGCGAACAGCGGATTCCACCGGAATAACGAATACCTTTCCATCGCCAATTTTCCCGGTATTGGCTACTTTGACGATTACGTTGACCGCCTCTTCCACCTGAGAATCCTCCACCACGATATCCAGCATGGTTTTGGGGAGAAAATCCACCGTGTATTCGCTGCCTCGATAGATCTCGGTATGCCCTTTCTGGCGACCGAAGCCCTTAACTTCCGTAACGGTCATACCTGCTATGCCTATCTCGGAAAGAGCTTCTTTCACCTCTTCCGATTTGAACGGCTTGACGATTGCTTTTATTAATTTCATAGGAATTTTGGGGTGTTACAGTTTTGGTCTAATGGGCCAATCTATTCCAGGGTGTAGGCGGTTTCTCCGTGCTCGGCCCGATCCAGACCGGTTTGAATATCTTCGTCGGATACGCGGAGACCGGTTACAGCCCTGCATATCACCACGATGACAAAGGTCCCCACGGCAGACCAGACCAGTGCGAAACCGATTCCCTTCAGTTGGACAATCAACTGCGCCCCCATGTTGTCCACCCCCATACCGCCGAAAGCGGCGGTACCGAATATGGCCACGGTTATGGTGCCGAGGGTGCCGCCGACACCGTGGACCGCACATACGTCCAAGGAATCGTCGATCCCCAGCTTATCCTTAATAAAACCACACATGAGATAGCAGACAAAACCGGCCAGAAAACCGATACAAATTGCTCCGACGGGACCGACGTTTCCGGAAGCGGGGGTAATGGTGGCCAACCCGGCCACCATGCCGGTTACGATACCGACCAATCCGGGTTTCCCGGTTTTTATCCATTCCACGACCATCCAGGTCAAACTGGCCACTGCCGCCGAAATATGGGTGACGAGCATGGTCATTCCCGCGGCCGATCCGGCGCTCACCTGGCTGCCCGCATTAAAGCCGAACCAACCGACCCAGAGCATGCAGGCCCCGATCATTACCAAAGCCGGATTATGGGGGGGATGGAGCCTCTTGGGAAAATCCGCCCGGGGGCCCAGCATCTTGGCCAGAATCAACGCGGAAATTCCCGCCGTGGCATGCACTACGATTCCCCCGGCCAAATCGAGCACCCCGTCATTCATCATCCAACCGCCGCCCCATACCCAATGGGCCACCGGAACGTAAACGATGAGGAGCCAAAGCGCGGTAAAGAGCAGAACCGCGCTGAATTTCATGCGCTCGACGAAGGCGCCGACAATGAGGGCCGGGGTAATGATGGCGAAGGTCATCTGAAACATGACGAACACCGTCTCGGGGAACGTGCCGCCGTTGAGTTCATCCACCGCAATACCCCTGAGGAAAAGATGCTCCAGATCGCCAATCCAGGCATTGCCTCCGGAAAATGCCAGGCTGTAGAGCCCAACCACCCAAAGCAGGGAGGCCAGACAGGCGATGGCAAAACAATGCATCAACACCGACAAGATGTTTTTGGAACGGACCAGCCCTCCGTAAAACAGGGCCAGACCGGGCAGGGTCATGAACAGGACCAGGGCGGTTGCGGTCAGCATCCATGCCGTATCTCCCGTATCCAAGGCATCCGCCCCGTGGCTCATGCCAAAGGACAGGGCTGGAAAGAACGTCAGCAACAGAAAACAGGGAAGCGATTGAAACAAGCGGCGGATGAAGATCATGATTTAAGTAGAGTTAGCATAACGCAAAAGACCACCCAAGCTAAGGCAGACGGAATCCCGCGCTCAAGAACTTTTTCCAACCCACCTCAAGAATTCGGACCCAGGCGCATCCGGGGAACAAAGCGGGAAAAAGGGAAGACCGTGCCGCTTTTTATTTTTGGCTTTCCAAGGTATCGGATTGCCCTAAAGGTGGGGGATCGAACCCATTTCAATATACAAACCATGAATGCTACCGTATATCGCCGTTTTCTCCCGTGGGTGTCGGCCCCGCTTTTTACCATCTCCATTTGCGCTTCGGAAATTGTCGCTCCCGACGCCGAGGTCACCGAAATAGCCAGCGGCTATTCCTTTACCGAGGGCGGCGCCCGCGACAGCGAAGGAAACGTCTATTTTACCGACATTCCCAATAACCGGGTCCATGTCTGGAATGCCCAAAACAATACGGTCTCCTTGTTTCGGGAAAACTCCCAGGGAGCTAACGGTTGCTGGATCGATGAAGAGGGAAACCTGATTGTGGCCCAGGGACGAGGGCGCATGATTTCCAAATTTCATATGGACGGAAAGAGCGAAGTCGTGGCGGACAATTTCATGGGAAAGAAATTCAACAGCCCGAACGATCTGTGGATAGACGAGGACGGCGGCATTTATTTCTCCGATCCCCGCTACGGCCAAAACCGGGATGACATGGAATTGGACGGAGAACAGGTCTACTACCTGTCCCCCGACGGGGAAACCCTGACCCAGGTTACCGACGACCTGGTCAGGCCCAACGGATTGATCGGTTCGCTCGACGGGAAAACCCTCTACATCGCCGATCACGGCGGCGGCAAGACCTACGCCTACGACGTGGGGGAAAATGGCTCCCTGACCAATAAGCGATTGTTCGCCCCGGAAGGCTCCGACGGGGTGACGATCGACGAAAATGGCAACATCTACCTGACCACCGACGCAGTGAAAGTCTACCGGCCCGATGGGTCCTTCCTGCAGGAAATCAAGGTGCCAAAACGTCCGAGCAACGTTTGTTTTGGAGGAAAAAACGGCAAAACGCTGTTTATCACGGCCCGTCAGTCGGTTTACTCCCTAGCCATGCAAGTACGCGGTCCCACCCCCAACTAATCAGGCGAAAAAGGGGTCAAACGTAGAAAATAGAATTTCCCTTCCTAATTGCCATCGCAAATCGGTTGAAAGGCCCTGGTTGATTGCATTTTGGGCGCTGGTTATTGGGGGAATTAACTACAAAGGAAGGGATAATTCTATTTTCTACGTTTGACCCCTTTTGGTTTAATCAAGGAACCGCGATTTCAATTCGGGCGGGACCAGGGGGCACACCCCAACCGGTTTCCTGAAGAGCTTTCGCCGGGACGCCGCTATGCCGCGATAGACGAAATCCCGCATGGGTTGGGGCAGCCGCCGCAAAATACGACCCGTCCCGGCCCAAATCGGGTTCAGCCGGAGCAAGGTGTAGATGACGGCATCCGATAAAAACAGCTTATCCGATTCCGGGGTCAACAGGACGACGCTATCGGGAAAAGCAGTCGCTTCTTCCGCCGAAAACGAATTCCTGAAGGTGGACCCGTTCAATGGGGCAAATCGAAAGCGTCCTCCCGCGTCGCGCTCGGCCACAAATTTCACCCAGGAATGGCAAAAGCCACAATTACCGTCGAAAAAGATTATGGGGTTTTCCGGCATTTGATCCCTTCAAGCTGAAGCAGGCCTCGGGAATTTCCAATCCAAATTCACCCCGTGCCGCTCCCCGAATACGCAGAACCAACCTGCATTTTTTCATTGTCAGGTTTCATTGTTTGAGAAGAAATCTCATCCCGATCATGCTCTTTATTCCCAGAGTGTTCAAATCCTGGCTCCAGGTAAGCCGACCCTTTCTGGCCGGGTTGGCTCTGGTCCCCTACCCCATCTTTTCCAGCTTGTATTCGCAGCCCGAACCATCTTCTCAATTCCCCGATCTCCCGGAACCAAGTCCGGAAAGGATTTCCTCTGAAACCTTCGCCTTTAGTCTCGCTTGGGACAGTAAATACGTTCGGGAAGGCCGCACCGTCCTCGGGGATGTCGGAATCCCTTCCCTAGCCATGGAAAGGTCGATGCCCCTCGAAGTCGGCGGCGAATGGCACTTCTCCAGTAAGTATGCGGATAGCTTTGAAGTGGATTTCGCCGAGCTGAACCTGGCGCTCGGTTACGGATTCTCCATCAAGGAGGTGGATTTAACCGTTGGATATGCCTGGTCGGCCTATCAAGGTCACGCGCACGAGGAGTCCGCTGAGGCAGGCCACGACCATGAGTTTGCCGAAAATGAAATCGAGCTGGAGCTCGAATTCGGGTTGCTTGACATGGTCGACATTTCCTCCGCCTTCATTTATTCCCCTGATGCCGGTGGAACCTTTATCGAGCTGGTAGCCTCGACCGATATCGAAAAGGAAAAATGGGTCTTCACCCCCCACGTCCTAATAGGCCTCAACCGCGGGTTTATTCCGGATGAAACTGAAACCTTCAACAATCTGGAATTCGGCCTCAGTGCTACAACCGAGCTATTCGATAGCGTGGAAACAACCTTCTACCTCGCCAACTCGACCGGCCTGGAAGAATTATTCTGGACCGGGGTGAGCCTTTCCTTGGGTGAAAATTTCCTCCTTGACCGCCAATAATTCAACCCACCGGCGTCACCAAGGGACTTGACCTTGTCGGCCACCCGACCATTTTCTACCGCTTCCACTCTCACAGGTGAGGTCCCACCCCATCATGTTCTTAATCCCTGGAATGTCCAAAACGCGGCTCCGGGCAACTCGACTTATTATGGCCGGGTTGGCGCTGATCCTCTACCCCATCCTTTCCAGCTTGCTTGCGCAGCCCGCACCGTCGCCTCAACTCCCCGACCTCCCGGAACTCGCTCCGGAAACGGTTCCCGCTGAAACCTTCACCTTGAACTTTGCCTGGAACAGCAGATACGTGTCGGAAGGCCGCGACAACCTCGAAGATGGCGGCATTGCTTCAGTTGCAGTGGATTTGGATAGACCATCCCCTCTCCCTTTCATGGATACATGGTACTTTTCCAGTTGGTTCGCCGAGAGCCTTGCAACGCCCTATACCGAGTTGAACCTTTCACTGGGTTCCAGCTTCGCCATTGGGGAAATGGATGGCGCTATTGGCCATACCTGGTTGGATTTCAATGGACCCGATGCTTCCGACCATGAATTTGATCTTCAGCTGGGAATCGGGTTGTTTGACGAATTCGACTTTTCCTCCGCCTTCGTTTATTCCACCGAAGCCGAGGGAACCTTTATCGAGTTGGTTGCCTCAAGCGATATTGTCAGGGAAAAATTTATCCTTACCCCCTACATCCTGTTGGGCATCAACCGCGGGTATATTCCCGAGGAACCTGAAACCTTTAACAATCTGCAATTCGGCCTTACTGCTACCACCTCTCTATCCCAGGAAATGGAAGCCTCCTTCCACCTCGCCGCCACCACCGGCTTGGAAAATATTTTCTGGACCGGAGTTAGTGTTTCCTTTGGCAGCTTCCCCCACGCTCTCCCCCAAGACCCAACCCGCAGGCAGCATTAGCCCCATAATGCATGATTTGTGACATATTCGGGCCAAAAGCTGCGGCAGGTGGGCAGGATTAGAAAAACAACAGACAATGGAACGCAGAATCGGGTCTTGGATTCACCCTTGATGAAAATGTAGCGGACAAGTATAGGCAAAGGAAAGAAGAGCCAATTACAATTCGAATTTTTTCCACGCCAAAGCTTGACAGGTTAACCGATCCGGGTTAACTTGAACATATGGGTCAGGTATACACAGGTATACACAGGTATACACAGGTATACACAGGTATACACAGGTATACACAGGTATACACAGGTATACACAGGTATACACAGGTATACACAGGTAT
>JAJDZZ010000054.1 GCA_022824405.1 Opitutales bacterium | reverse complement strand
TGACCCAGCGTGCGCTGCACGACGCTGGGCTTTGGAGTTTCGAAACGCAAACGGTAGGGCGGCGGCATCCTTGCCGCGCCGGGTGTCGAAGGCGCAAGTTACGGCATCGCGGGGACGCGATAGCCCTACCATTTCGAAATGAAAATAACGCCGTTGGCGTTATAGCCAGATAATTTTTCTGGGATGTAATCTCGCAAAGCTCGCGGAGATGCGCAGAGAGAGAACGGATGGGGTAAATAACGTTCCCCCAATCGAAAGACTTGGTTGGGGACAGGAAAGTCCCCCCTCCGTTAACCCTTGTTCCGGCATAGCCGGATCTCTTAGCGTTCTTGGCGTTCTTGGCGAGAGTCTTTTCTTTTTGCCAAACGATCAAATTTCGATATGTCCTGGCACCGTTCGCTTTGTGCCTTTGTGCCTTTGTGCCTTTGTGCCTTTGTGCCTTTGTGCCTTTGTGCCTTTGTGCCTTTGTGCCTTTGTGCCTTTTTATCCTTCAGCCTTTTCCCAATGCTTCCCTCCTCCAAACGCTACCCCGATTTCAAGTGGACCTTTTCCACCTTGGGTTGCCCTGATCTGGGCCTGGACGCCATCTGCCGTCTGGCTGGAGATTTCGGCCTGCGCCATATCGAATTGAGGGCGGCGGAGGGCACGGTCGATCTTCCCGCCTTGTTCCGGAAGCGCTTTGGCCGACCCGCTTCCCTGGCCCGGTTTCTGGATGATCGGGGAGTGAGAATCTGCTGTCTCGACACCTCTCTGTCATTGATTGGAAACAATGGAGAAAGCAGGCGGGCCTTCCTGGAGTTTCTGCCTTGGGCCGAGGGCATAGGAACCACAATGTTGCGAATATTCGATGGGGGAAGGGCGGAGGATGGTCTGGACGACGCTGCCCTGGCCCAAGCCGCCGATACCATGGAGTGGTGGAGGCGGGAGAAAGAACATAGCGGTTGGAATGCGGAAGCGGTCATAGAGACCCACAACGCCCTGGTTCATCACCGATCGATCCGGCGCATCGCCCAATCGATCCCGAACCTGAAATTCATTTGGGACACCCATCACACCTGGGCCAAAGCCGGAGATTCGCTTGAGACCAGTTGGAGATGTTTGGGTGCGGCGGCGCTCAATGTCCACCTCAAGGACAGCATTCCCCGGCCATCGGCCCGCCATCCCTACACCTATGTCAACCTGGGAGAAGGGGAATTTCCCCTGGAGCAAACCTTACAATTATTGCAAAATAATGGATACCGGGGTTTCGTGAGCATCGAATGGGAAAAAATGTGGCATCCCTACCTGCCCGACCTCAGGGAAGCCTTGAACCGGGCCCGGGAATTAAAATGGTTTTAACGACAAGGCATGATGAATGACAAACTCGATGGTAAACGGGTTCTGGTAACGGCCGGAGCCCAGGGCATTGGCGAGGCCATAACCCAGGCATTTTTAGACGCCGGCGCCAAAGTGGCCCTTCACTATTTCTCCAGTTCGGAAAATGCCGAACGGATTGCCGTCAATGCGGCCGGGAAGGGACGCTTCGCCATCCCTTTGCCCGGAGATCTCAGGAAAAAGAATGAGGCCTCTCGAATGGTCGATGAAGCGGCCAATCTGTTGGGCGGGCTCGATATTCTCATTAACAACGCCGGTTCTCTGGTGGAGCGGAAGTGGCTCGACGAAATCGACCCGGCCTTTTGGCGCAAGGTCATCGACATCAATCTGAGTTCCATGCTCTACGTCTCCCAAGCGGCCACTCCCCATCTGGCCAAAAATGAAAGGAGCAGCATGGTCAATCTGTCATCCCTGGCCGGACGCAAAGGCGGTCATCCCGGATCCCTGGCCTACGCTACCAGCAAGGGCGCCATACTGACCTTTACCCGTGCCCTGGCTACCGAACTGGGCCCTCAGGGCATACGGGTCAACGCCGTTGCTCCGGGGCTGATCCTCGGCACTTCCTTTCACGCCACCCACACATCCGAACGATCGGCCCGGGAAACCATTGCCGGTATCCCCCTGGGACGCGCCGGCAATCCCGACGACGTGGCTCGAGCCGTCCTCTACCTGGCTTCCGAATACGATGGTTTCATCACCGGCGCCACCATCGACATCAACGGAGGTGTCTACGCTTGTTAGATAAGAAGCAGTAAGATTAACCACAGAGGACACAGAGAACACAGAGGAGGAGAGAGGCGCGCTAAGTTATGGATAGAGGCACAAAGGCACAGAGGCACAAAGGCACAAAGGAGAAGAGGCGCCCAAGGGCGCCGGGAATAGCCACAAAAGAGCGTAAAAAGGGAGAAGGGAGCTTGGCGAGAGTCTTTTCTTCTCCACCCTCAATCGATCACGATCACGATTATTTCTCAGCACATTCAGCCTTCGGCCTTTCTCTCCCCTTTGTGCCATCTCGGCTTGGCGAGATCTCATTCCTAATTCCTCATTCCTCATTCCTCATTGGCGCCCTTGGGCGCCTCTTTGTGCCTTTGTGCCTTTGTGCCTTTGTGCCTTTAAGCCTGTGGGCGGGAAAGGATTTCATGGGGGCCAACTGGGAATCCCATTCCGGTTTCCAGGTCGATACCGAAGCCGTCCTGCCGGAGAAGGAGGTTCATCCCTCTTTGTGGTTCTCGGCCGATGATTTGTATGCCTTCAGGAAATCTCTCAAGGCCGACGCCACCATCAGAAAATATTGGGAGAGGGTAAAAAATCATCCCTACCTGGACTCGCCCTTTCCCGAGGTAATTCCTCCGGACGAGCTATGGAAACCCGAACTGGCCAAGGCCAACAACCGGCGCATTCACCAATATTACGGGGATATGACGCAAATCCCACTTTACTGTGGGTTCATGGCCTGGATGACCGATGACCTGGCTTTGCAACGCCACTATATCGACCGGGCCAAAGCCGCTTTGCTCAGGGCTTTCGATGGCCCCATATACGATTTGGATCCCCGGGGATCCGGGGTCGATAAGGCCGTCGATGAGATTTATCGCGGCATTTGGTCGCAATCCATTTGCGCCGCTTATGACTTTGTCCAGCCCTTCCTGACGGCGGAGGAGGATGCCGCCATCAGGGAACGCCTGTTACGGGAAGCCCGCTACACCCATGAAAACCTCGACTCCTGGGCCGCAGGACCCCACAACCACCTGTCCAAACCGGCCTGGGGCCTGGCTGCCTTTGCGTTGACCCTTTCCGAGGAACCGGAAGCGAAAGATTGGTTTCGCAATGCCATGGAGGCCGCCAACCGAAACACTCACTACCATTTCAGCGCCGATGGCATCTACCGGGAAGGGGGCATGTATTACATCTTCTCCTGGCTCAACTTTGTCCCCTTTCTGCATCACTATAAAAACGTATCCGGGGTCGATTACTTCGAAGACTTCATGAAAACCTTCGAGTGGGGCGTTCTCAGCCGAAACGCCCGCGGCTGGATGATGAACGTGGAAGATGCTTTCATTCGTCCGGTGCCTACCCAGATGGTAGCCAAAGCCTTTAAACATCACCGTTCCTTTCTGGCCCCCGAGATTCCCTTCTCCGAAGTCCTGCAATGGAATTTCCAGACCACCGACTTCGGGCCGTTCCGGGATATGGAAAAGATCAGCGGGTTCAACTACACCGGCGCCACCTGGGACTACCCAAAGGAATTATACGAACTCATCACCTACGATCCTTCCATAAAACCCACCGCCCCCACCGCCGATCCGACCATTTTCATGGAAGGCGGCCAGACGGTGTTCCGCAATTCCTGGACCAACCAACCGGAGGATCAGTTCTATTTGCTCTTTCACAGCGTTCCCCAGGCCGACAACCACGATCATCACGATACCCTCAGCTTTATCCTCTACGCAAAAAACCAGATGATGGCATCGGACGGGGGTTATACCCGGAGCGGTTACGGGGACGAAATCCGCTATACCTACTACCGGCGTCCCCAAGCTCACAATACCCTGACCTTCGACGATATTCCCCTGGGCGACTTCGTGGAAAACCAGCCCAACCCATCGGAAGACCGGCTCAACACCTCCTTCTTCGATTTCGAAATGAAAAGCGCCCCCTTCAGGCGTTACCTGGGCGAATCGCGGGGCCTTGCCAAGCGTTCCATCGCTTTCATTCAGGACGATTACTTTCTGGTGCTCGATGAAGTGAGGGGCCAAGTCTACCGGGGCAACAAATTGGAGGGAAAATTCGACCTCTACTTCCATGGGGGCAGAGGCAGTCTGGAAATCCGGAAGGGCGACTACATCTGGTCCTATGACCGCGATCGTTACGGGGCCGAGGCCAAGTTGATCACCCGTCAATTGGCCCCAAAAGCGCAAATCGATGTGCTTGAAATGGAAAACACCTATATCAAGGGAGACTACGCCGTTTTTCCCGCCCTCCGCGCCACCAAGGCCGGTCACCAGGCCCTTTTCGGCCAAATTCTCTATCCCCTGGGCCCCGATGAGGCTCAACCCGTAATTGAAGATCTATCAACGGAGAAACTCTTGGCCGCCAAAATCCATTCCGGAGAAAAGACGGACATTTTCCTGAAATCACACGCGGGGAAATCCAGCGACAAGGCCGGTATCGGTATGACCGGAGATTTTGCCTGGATCAGCCTGGAGTCCGACCGACTGGCCGAGGTGGCCGGCCAATCCATAAAACGCCTCTCCTTCAACGGATCTCCCATTTTAACCGCGAATCTGCCCGTTACCTTTGCCCTCAAGCTGGATACGGTGGGCGAACTGGGAGTCGCCTTGCAGAAACCGGCCAAGGTCGCCCTTCACCTGGGAAGGCCCATTTCGAGGATTACCTTCGATGGTCGGGATCTACCCTTTGAAACCGTCGACGGAACCGTGGAAATTGAACTGACCCACAGCGGAAATTACATTTTTAATTAGGAATTGGGAGAAAGAAGAACCACGGATTACACGGATGAGCACGGATTATCCGAATCCTGTCCATCCTGTGCATCCATGTTAAATTTTCCCATCCGTGATCATCCGTGAAATCCGTGGTCTATGCTAATTCCTCAACTGGGGCAAGCCGTCGTCCTCGATGGCCCATTCTCCCAGGGTGGGATGGGAAAAAATCCAACTGCCCACGGCCAGACTTTTCACCGTCCAGGGCGCGGCCTCCTCCCACTTGCGGCCGGCCCAACTCAGACAGGCCAGATGACCACTCCCGCATCCCACTTTCCGCTCTAAAAAACGCACCGCATGATAGGGCGCCTGAATATGCTCTCTCAAGCCGGACGCTTCGTTGGGCCTGTCATAGGAGCCGAATACGACATCCCCGCCCAGGGCCTGCAGCGCAACCCCCGAATCATCCGTCCTCACGGCAAGGTAATCGTCTCCCTTCACGACCTCCCTGAAAGCGTTGGGCTCCGTACTGGACAGGGCATGGGAACCATGCCTCAGGATGTATTCCTGATGTGAGATATAGCGGTGAAGTATCAACTGCCAACCATCCCTCCACCACATCCGCGTTTCCACCGCAATCTGGGACTGCTCCGATTTGTGCCCCAGGCTGTAGAGACAAGCCATGCTCTCCTTCTCCACTTTGACCGGGGCGGTGCTGTGACGGCCCAAAATCAGACTTCCATCCAAATTGGCTGCGGTGAGTCCGGCGTCGGGCGGATAGCGGTTGGAATCGCGCGAGATGAGGAAACCCAGACCCGTACGGTAGCTCAACTTTCCCCATTTCCAGGTGCCGAAGCGGATGTTGCAGGAGGCGATTTGCGAACCCGCGTTGATGATTTCGACTTCACTTCCCAGCGAACGGACGATCAGCCCCGGCGCGGGCAGGGCCACCGAAACAACTCCTTCCTCAACCGGCAGGGGCTCCGGGGGAGCTGTCCAAAAGGGATCGTTCAAGGGTAGAAGCAAGGGAGCAAAGGCTTTGGCCGCCCAATAGGGAGAACCTCCGCAACTGTAGGTTTCAACCATGTCTTCGAAGGGATCGTACCAGCCCATGGACAAACACCCCTGTTCCTGGAAGATCGGTTTTCCTAAAAAGAAATCCATGTTGCGTTGGCAAATCTCCCGCGCCAACCCCGGTTGGACGGGACTGGCCCCCAGCAACTGGGCCATGCCAAAAGGCGCCGTGGCATTGAAACGATAGGTAATCGATCGCCCGAAGGGGGGATGCTCGCCCCTGGCGCTGAAAAACTGCGTGTAATGCGGCAGGAATGCTTTGGTCCGCTTAATCCACCGCTCACAACGGTCCGGATCGGCTTGGCCGTACAATTTAATCCACCAAAGACTGTAGTAATGCCAGGCGTAAGCGTTGTAGAAATCGACGGACTGATTCATGCCATCCCTGTACCAACCATCTCCCAGATACATGCTCTCCAGTTCCCCGAACCAGTTGTCGATTACGGCCCGGTAGGAAGGGAATCCTCGTCCTTCCCGCAGGAGAAATTCCATCACGAAAATACCGAAAAACATATGGTTGTTCCAATGGTGGCCATTGCCCGCATCCGATTCCAGCCAACGGAGAATTTGCCGGCGCTGATCCTCGCTGCAGCGGTCCCATAGCCAATCCCGGCTGATCTCCAACGCTATGACCAAGAGGCCCATTTCCACCGAGTGCTGGTGAAAGTTGGAAGACCATCCCCAGAATTCACCGGAATCCGGATCGGTTCCGCGTAGCAAGGCCTGCTTGAACCACGCTTCCATGGGTTCGCTCAGGTCCCTGTCACCAGGCTCCGCGCAGGCATTGAGCGAATAACGCCAATGAGCGAAAAGCAAAAGCGGACGCCCTACCGACTCCAATCGATCCGCGTTGGCATCGTGATCGCTCGCCTTGCCCTCGATGGCGATGTGCGCCCTGCCCTCCTCCATCAGGTCCCGCAACGGCTCCAGCAACCGTCGCGCCCTGTTTTGCCATTCCCTGTAATTAACCACAAGAAATAGAGGCACAGAGGCACAAAGCGCCGAGGGCGCCAATTAGGAATGAGGAATGAGGAATGAGGAATTGACTCTCGCAAAGAGCGCGGAGATGCGCAGAGAGAGAACGGAGGGGGGACATTCCTGTCCCCCGCCATGTCTTTCGAGAAGGGGACCCGCCTCCCGGCGTGGCAGGCAGGAATGTCCCCTCTCCGTTAACCCTTGTTCCGGCGCAGCCGGATCTCTTAGCGGTCTTGGCGATCTTGGCGAGAGTCCTTTCCTTTTGCCAAACCATCAAATCTTGATATGTTCTACCCCCGCTCACTTTGTGCCTTTGTGCCTTTGTGCCTTTGTGCCTTTGTGCCTTTGTGCCTTTGTGCCTTTGTGCCTTTGTGCCTTTGTGCCTT
>JAJDZZ010000087.1 GCA_022824405.1 Opitutales bacterium | reverse complement strand
TGCTACTTTATATTCGATTAAACAGGCAATGGGGAGGTTCTCTGTATTCCCGGGGAAGCCAACTTCCCTGAAGCCCTATCAGAGGTCTCAAAGGGCCAGCTATGGCCATGGTTTCAGATCAAAGGTGGACACCCATGATTTTTCCTATGGGAAATAGCTTTGGGGGGCTCCTCGCAATTTTTAGTGGATCGACGGAAAAATTTTGGGAATAAAAGTGGTCATGAATCCAGAAAAAATATTCCATGAAATTCTCGGGTTAAGAAGCGTCCGCCATATCCACTTGGTGTCACAGATCGTGATATCAAGTTTCTAAACACTTCATGGTTAAGCTGAAACGTAACTTCATAAATGTTCTCCTACTTATTTTCGGCATACCGTGCATGATTGACCAATGGGTCGCTGCTGAACGGCCCAATGTTCTCTTTATTGCGGTGGACGATCTTAGACCGGAGCTGACCTGTTATGGTGTGGAAGGGTTGAAGACTCCGAACTTCGATCGCCTCGCCTCGTCAGGGACTCGATTTGACAGGGCCTATTGTCAGCAGGCTGTCTGCGGCGCTTCCAGGCTCTCAATCATGGGTGGGCTCTACCCGATCAACACTCGCGAACAGACCTACCACGTCCGCAACTGGCGTCAGCGCCATCCGAATCTCCTGACCATGAACCAGCATTTCAACCGCAATGGGTTCAAGACCATCGGCCTCGGCAAGATTTATCATGACAGGGCAGGGTCCAACGCTGATGAACCATGGTGGGATGAATGGGTCAGGATTAGCGAGGAGATGTATGCCGATCCGAAGAATCTGGAGCATAAGAGCACCTTTAGCGTGCATAAGCCCGAGACAAAGCTCGGTTCATTAACAGAAGCTCTGGAAGTTCCCGATGATCGATATGCCGACGGCATACGCTCAAGGAAAACCGTGGAATTACTGAAGGATTTGGCCGAGTCCGGAGAGCCCTTCTTCCTTGCCCTTGGCTTTATCAAACCACACCTTCCATTTGTCGCACCGAAACGTTATTGGGATCTCTACAACCGAGAGGATTTCTCGATGCCGACGAACCTTGGTATCCCGCCCGGCTACCCGGAATATGCCGCGAACCTCTCGGCCTGGGAGTTGAAGTTCTATTACGACTACGAAGGCAATATGCCCACGGATTTTTCCGACGACCTCAACAGGCGGTTACTCCACGGTTACGCCGCCTGTGTCAGCTATATTGACGCTTGCCTGGGCCGGGTTCTGGATGCGATGGACGAAACTGGATTAGCGGATAACACTATCGTTGTTCTTTGGGGAGACCATGGATATAGGCTGGGGGATCACTCAAGTTGGACCAAACACACCAATTTTGAAACCGATACCCGCGTGCCTCTTTTGATCAGGGTTCCAGGCAAAGCGGGCGGCAAGGCTTCCGGAAGCTTGGTAGAACTGATCGATCTCTATCCAACCCTTTGCGACCTGACTGGTATTCCGGTTCCTTCGCATTGTCAGGGGCGTAGCTTTGCGGCACTCTTTGACAATCCCGACAGCGCACACCGCGTTTCTGCCTATAGCGCCTACCCGGGTGAGGAGGGAATTTCCGAGATGGTAGCTTCGGGTATGATAGATGCGCCTCCCCGGCAAACCCCCGATATGGGAATGGGGCACAGCATTCGCTTTGGCATTTACCGCTACACGGAGTGGCGGCCAAGGCCGGATCAGGCAGCTACGGCAGCCGTTCTAACCGATCTGGAGGCTGACCCCGGCGAGACGACCAACGTGATTAAACTCTCAGCCCATTCCGAGGCTTTGAAACATGCGCGGAGATTGCTCAATCAACGCATCAAAACCGCCATCCAAGGCCTGAAATAAATTTCCATAAGGAGTCGGGAATTCCAGGTTTCCTGAGATTTTGGATTTGCTCCCGCCAATAACGCAAGGGACGCAAAGGAGGGGGAGAAAGGCGCCAGGGGCGCCAATTAGGAATGAGGAATTAGGAATTAGGAATGTTTCGATTTGGGAGTTGGCGGGTGGGAGGAGAAAGGTGCTGGAATTAATCATGATCATGATCGTGATCGAAAGGAAGGGCATTTTGGAAATGATTTGTGGAACCCCGTTGGGGTTCGGTCATATGGGGGATCGGTGACCCAGCGTGCGCTTCGCGACACTGGGCTATGGAGTTTAACGCCGTTGGCGTTATAACCGGTTAGGAGGTCCAGACGGAGGAACGATGCTGCACGATACTGGGCGTCTCCTTCCTCTTTTTTCGATCATGATCACGATCATGATCACGATTATCCGTGCTTATCCGTGTAATCCGTGGTTGTTGGGGGACAGGAATGTCCCCCCTCCATTCTCTCTTGGGGAGAGTCCTTCCCTATTGCCAAACGATCAAATCTCGATATGTTCTGACCCTTCTTACTTTGTGCCTTTGTGCCTTTGTGCCTTTGTGCCTTTGTGCCTTTGTGCCTTTGTGCCTTTGTGCCTTTGTGCCTTTGTGCCTTTGTGCCTTTTCTCAGCGTTCTTGGCGAGCTTCTCGAGAGGCATTTCTTTTTTCGATCACGATCAAGATCAAGATTATCCGTGTTTATCCGTGTGATCCGTGGTTCGTCTTTCTCCCCATTCCTAATTCCTAATTCCTAATTCTTCATTGGCGCCCCCGGCGCCTTTTGTGTTTGCATATTATTTTCTCGAAATACGCAAAAAAAGCGATTTAGTGAAAATACTATGCAACAGGCTTCGTCGCTCCGATTGACTCCCTTGGAAGGGAAATTGATGGCATGGGCACAAATGCGGGAGGTGCGTTGCGCGGTTAGCGAGCGAGTGCAAACGGAACTTCGGCTGACGCCCAGGGTAAGCCGGGAATTACTGGACAAGATGAACAAGCGAGGACTAATTATACAGCTCCAGCGTGGTCTGTATCTTTTTCCCGATAAGCTACCAACAGGTGGGACTTGGCAGCCTTCAGCGGAATTGGCTATCTGCTACTATCTATCTTTCAAGAAGGCTGCATGGCAGGAGACGGGGCCCGCTATTTTTCAATACCACAGGCTGAGCGAGCAGATAGCCAACGTATCTCATGTCTACAACGACCAAGTTTCCGGAGCGAAGACCTTTGGTAAACTTAAGGTACAGTTCATCAAAGTACCTCCAAATCGTATTGGGCACTTCGAGGAAATCGATTTGAGATACGACCGGTTCGCATTCCGACGCGTCGGAACACTACCCCGAGTAGTATTTGATGCCATATATGATTACAGCCGTTTCGGATCTACGACCCGGGTTTATGAATGGATAGAACAGCGGATTTCAGACACTAAATTCATCAAAGAATTAGTCGAGTGTGCGGTTGACCATGGAAATGTTGCCAGTTGTCGAAGGATTGGGTGGGCTATCGAATCTCTCGGAGCTAAAAAAAGCCTTTGGAAGCCCTTAAATGGCATTCTCAAACCAACCAGATCCTTCATTCCGGTTGATCCAACCAAGCCTTCCAGAGGAAAGATAAATAGACTGTGGGGGGTATTGGAAAATGAATAAGGTCGATCCTATTCACCAACGTCCTGCCGAAATGAAGCAGGCACTGGAATTCACGGCGAGTAAAACCGGCTTTGTGCCCCATTTTTTGGAAAAAGATTATTGGTGTTCTATCATACTCAAACAATTACATCACGATGGCACGGAATTGGTATTAAAGGGAGGCACGTTATTATCAAAAGCATTCACCAGCTTCAATCGGCTTAGTGAAGATCTCGATTTCACTTTGCCCGCTTTCCAAAATACTTCCCGAAAAACTCGTAGTGCCAGAGCCAAAAAGGTAGCCTCACAGCTAAACCGGTTGATTGAGAATCTACAACTTTCTTGGGAAGAAGAATGGACAGGTCACAACAATTCAAAACAGTATGCGGGTAGGATAAGGTACCCCTCCGTATTAAGGGAAAGGGAAAGCATTTTGATTGAGGTAGGCCAACGCGAACCGATTGCCGATAAAATAGTCGATACCCCGCTAAAAACACTCCTACAAGATCCCCTTCATCAAGAACCGGTATTTCTCCCCTTCCCGGCTAGATCGCTATCGCTGATGGAAGCCTATGCGGAGAAAGTGAGAGCTACTCTTACAAGGGAGAAACCTGCAATCCGAGATCTTTACGACATCTGGATTGCTAGCAAAATGGATTTATTGCCAATAGGGGATAGCAATTGGTTGAATCTTATCCATGCAAAGTGTGAGGACTTCGACTTAACCGAAGCCCTGTCAGTTTCGCGTGAAACACAATTTCAAGCTGGAATTGAAACGGAACTCATTCCAATGTTGCGCTCAGAGGCGGCCGAAAACTTTCAATATGAAAGTGCGCTTGCGTTTGCTGAGAGGCTCCTGAGTCAACTTCTCAATTATTCCCCTCAAACTTAACCTGAATTCTGCTGATGAATAACTTAATTGTTGTTCAGTGGAACCCCGTTGGGGTTCGGTTGTATGGGGGATCGGTGACCCAGCGTGCGCTTCGAGACGCTGGGCTATGGAGTTTAACGCCGTTGGCGTTATAACCGGTTAGGAGGTCCAGACGGAGGAACGATGCTGCACGATACTGGGCGTCTCCTTCCTCTTTTTTCGATCACGATCACGATCAAGATTATCCGTGTTTATCCGTGTGATCCGTGGTTCGTCTTTCTCCCCATTCCTAATTCCTAATTCCTAATTCTTCATTGGCGCCCCCGGCGCCTCTGTGCCTTTGTGCCTTTTCTGGAAAATGAACAACCCGGGCGGGTTCGATGCCCGCCCGGGTAAGTTCAATTCCAATTCTCAGGAAAGTTATCGGATTGTTTACAAATCCTGGTCTACTTCGTAAACTTCGAGGGAAACAAGACCACCGAAGGCGCTTCCGTCAGCGGCGTTCACTCTGGCCGTCCAATTGCCTGGCGCAAGGGTAAGAACGGCTCCGGAACTGGTACTTCCAGCAGCCAGAGGAGATGTGCCTCCCCAAGCGTCGGTTATCAATTGGGCCTGTTCAGGATCGTCTTCCCAATTGTCGTTTACGCGAACGACTGACTGACCATGCTGGAGCGTGAGCACCGGATCCGCCAATATATCGGTCGGGTTCACCCCAACATCGGCGAGTTCAGAGGCTTTAACGAGAATGTTCACGGTTTGATTTCCTTCACGAACGATGAAACCGGCAATCATAGCCTGGTCACCATCGCCGACAAGGCCACGGGTCGAAATGTTGACCAGTTTTCCACCAGCTGCGGTTTGGAAGGGAGCCTCATCAACAAAGACTAGTTCCGCATTTGCTGGAACTGCGACTGACAGCGGCGCTTCCAAGGTAAGCACATTTCCGGCAATGGATGCGATCTTACCCACTGTCATCGTCACTGGCATTTCATCCTCATCCATGCCCTCTACGAACTGGACAAACTTGCCTACTTCGGCCTCGGCTGGAGGAGCGATTGTCAGTCTAATGGTTTCAGATCCAATGCCAGCGCCCCCTGCTGCGCGGGGCGTGGTATCAATTTCAACCGAGGTGCGGGTCTTCCCGTGGGGAGGGGTGGTCAGGTTTTCACCGTCGTAGTCAATCCAGACGTCATCCATGTATACCTGGGTATCATTAATCGGATTGGGCCTGCACCAGTTGACCATGTAAACGCCTTCGTAGTCCAGGTCGGTAGGCCCTTCTTGGTTAAACATGTAGTCAATGACTTGTTCAACGTTACCATCAGCGTCAACGACGGCCCAATGGTTTCTTTTCTGGATGCCATCGTTTTGGACCTGGTATTCCCATTTGATGTCATTTTCCGTATCGAAAACGATCCACATTTCCAACCAGACGCGAGGCTGGTACTGTTGGTTTTCAGGGATTGAGGCCACGAAACTCTTGCCGCTATCCGGCGGGCCAAGGATTTCAACTACCGGTGGAGTTTCCCTATTCGCTTCATTATTCGATGAACTGTAACCGAAGTTCTGAATGGAAAACTCTCCACCAAGACGCCACCAGGTTTTGTGATCACCATACCCGTTTTTAATCGTGAGATTGGGATCATCACTATCCCCAATGGCAAATTCACCAACATTAAAACTGAAGTTGGGATTTTGTATGTCCTCAGGGAACCAGTCGGTCATGCAGACTCCCGTATCATGACCGCCGTTCTTGCTCATCCACCAGCGGAAGTAGAGGGTGACCACCGAGCCGTTCTCGATTCGCTCAGGCAATAGAATATAGGCTGTTTCCATGCCACCGACATCCGTCTGTTGATGGTCGACATGCAGGGCTATGTTGCCTTCATCGCCAACCCAGGGCGCCGGATCGGCTTCGCCTCCGACAAAACCTTGAATTTCAGTATCCACCTCCCATATTCTGGTTCCGACAATTTTGCTGTTTACGGTGGGGTTTCCCTCTTCGTTGGCATCCTCAAAGTCCGTGACGAGTTGCCATTCGCCTTGTAAGGCTGCCCCGAGGAAGAGCATCGGAAGCGCTAGTATTATTAATTTTTTCATATCTTTTTCCTGATTGATTGGGTTGAAGGTTTGAATTGCATAACGATAAATTTTATATGCGGCGAAACTAAAAGTTCGCCCTCAAAGTCAAGCGAAACGAGGTTCCCGGATAGTAACGTTCCCAGCGGCGTTTCTCCGTAAATTGGACTCCGGTAAACGGATCGGTCTCGTTGTAGGTAACATAGCTCGCGTCATAGGTGTCGTCGAGCAGGTTATTTATATTCAAGCGGAGATTCCACCGGACATTGCGCCATTCAAACCGGTATCCCAATCCAGCTCCGGCCTCGTATCGTTCGGCGGTGGGCGGAGTGCGGAAGTAATTGGCGCGCATCTGTTGCCCCCCGAGCGGCGTCGAGGTTACGGCCTCACCCGCCCAGGTAACGCCCCCGAAAATTTCCAGATTTTCCAGCGCGCCATCGTTGAAGGTATATTTGTTCCAGAGCGCGAGGTTGTCCTGCGGGACGAAGGAAATATCGATACCGTTTACCCCTTCTCCGTTGAAGGTGGTGGGATCCTTGGGGTCGGAGAAATTCTGTCTGTGGAAGGCCCAATTCCATGCGTCCCATCCCGAGGCCCAGTCATTCCCCCACTGGTCGATGGGGCGGACCATGTTGAAACCCTTCCCGACGATTTCCCGCTGGACCCGGGAGAAATTGAAGACGACCTGGTAATTGTTCAAAGGACTGAAAATGATCTGTCCGTCAAATCCCCTGCCCTCTTCCTCGTAGGTGACAAAGGGAGCATTACCGGCCCCGCTCGTCTGTAATCCATCATATTGGGTGGGGTTATGAATGTTCCCAACCCGCTGTAACCCACCCGTGAACATGGCCTCCTGGGGAAGCCGCTCATCCTGCCCATCGTAGGCGTCTTCGAAAGCGGCCCGGACGGCGTTGCGCATATCCTCGATGACCGGATCCTCATGGGGCGGAGCATTCAGGATATCCAGATCAAACATATACGCGAACGTAATGAACCGCGTGAAGAAGTCCCCGGGGGTACCGCCCTGATTATAATGTCCAATGTATCCACTCGGCGCATTGGTGAATCTCTCTCCTGTTACCGGATGTTTGACGCTCCGGATCTGGTCCAGGGTAAAGCCACTTTCCTCCAGGCTTCTCTCCAGATTGACATTGAGCAGACCATAGACCAGAGCGGGGACCCTGCCAAGATGACTCGGAGGAAAACGGCCAGTGTATGAGATGGTCTCGTTCCACTTCGTAGGCCAGATGGAACGCAACGCTTCGGCGTCTTCAGGCACCCCATAGGTACCGGCAAAGACGGCGGGATCGAATGCCTGGGTATTGGCATCGCCGTTGTGAGCGGGGCCGCCGAACCATCCCGCGGGATTGGGAGCTACCCCCAACCGATAGGTGGCGTTCTCTCTCTTTATTCTGAAGCCGGAAATGGTTCCTGAAACTTTGCCGTCCCACAAGTCGAACTTTACCCCGATTTCGTCGCTCTTGGATCGCTCGGCGTCGATTTCCATGTAGTTGCCGTCCCTTTGCCCGGCATTGGGAAAGATTCCCTCGGAATGGGTATAGTATACCGTCAGGGGATCATTAACCCGGTAGGAAACACCGAAACTCGGAGTGGTGAAGGTTTGTTTCGGTTGAATCTCGAACGTCCCATCCGGGTACACTTCCTGGATCGTGGCGATGTCGGCAGCCACGGCATCGTTGATCGTCCCCGTGTAGGTAGCACCGGCCGGAATATCCAGCGCGGGAATAGGGACATAGGCCTGTGATCCGTCACCGATAATGTGGGTGGTTAGCGGATAGGATTGGGGACCGAACGGTTTCCCCGGCGCCTCCCCGGTAACGCCCGTCCAGTCGACTACCCGAAGCTTTTCCCTTTCGCTGCTCTGGTACTCGTCGTAGCGGACACCGCCAAAAAGCAGAAGGCGATCCTCAAAATACCGTCCCTGATAGAGGACATTGGCGGAATTGAATTCCAGGGTGACGTCCGTATGGCCCGACCGGGTTACCCAATTGATCAGTCGCGGGTCCGGATTTCCATCCCCATCCCGGTCCACATCGGACTCCGTGCCATGTCCCAGCCTGAATTTACTGGGGCGTCCGGAAACGCCGAGGACCGTATTTGGGGCGAACCGAATTGGATTCGGATTGAAAACGCTATCGCGGTAATAGACACCATCCACGTGAAATTGCGGATCGGAGGGGGTACGGCTGACGCCATCCCAGGGACCCCAGTCCTCCAGGTAAAGAATACTAACACCATTCATCATTGGATTAAGAACAAAACTGATTTCATCCTTAATGTAGTTTACCCCGGCGACAAAGGTATGGTGGGAATCGAGAAAGTCTGAATCGAAGTCATAGGCCGCCCGCAGTCGGGCCTGTGTGGAATCGGATGTTTGTGGCCATTGAAACCAGGAGTAGCGTGCCCCGTAGCGTGAGATACCGGCGCCGTTATTGCCTGCCGGATTGTAGCGGGAGGAGTCTCCTGGAGCTTCGACCGCAATGACGTCGGAAAAGCCATAGCCACCGTGAGACAGGTTCCTAATGGTATCCGACTCGAATAAACTATCGAGCAATGATGTGGATAATGGATCGCCGTTCAGACGAATGGCTTCGACCGTTTCCCTGGTCAGGGTGTCATTTGGATCATACTCCGGAAAGGCATCGGCAAATCGGAGATCGAAATAACTGGCTCCCAGCTCTCCGGGACTATTACCCGCAAAAGATACGTTGCGGGTCTCCGATTCGTTGGAGGAGTAATAGACACCCCCCTCGATATGCAATCCTTCCACTGGATTCAACTTGGCCAGGGCCAGGAAGTTCTGTTCCTGGGATTTATACCAGGTGTCCGGACCCGAAATGTTCTGGTAGAAGCCGTAGTCCTTTATTTCGTACGGCATTGATCCGGGTTCTGCAATCAAGGCGTAGTCGGGGCTGTTGGGGTCGTAGGTCCGCGTCCAGATAATGGGTTCGCCGTATTCATTGCGGAAGTACTGGACGGCTTGGGGCCCTGTGAACCATTTTGGGCCGATCCCGGCGGAAGTATTGTCGGCGATCTGGTATTCCAGGAAAAGGTTGAACTTCCTGTTTTTGGTCCAGTAATCCAACTGCCCCGCGTAGTAGGTGCCATCGAATTTGCTGAAATCCTTGAGTGCGTCACTTGTCTGGGCGGAACCCATGACCCGATAATTCAACTCCCCCCAATTGTTATCTTTGCTCAATATGGGCCCGGTGGTATCGAAGGTCCCCCGTATCAGGCTATTGCTGCCAACGGTAAGTCCGGCCGAGCTTCGGTTTTCGGACAAAGGGGATTTGGGAACGATATTAACCACCCCGGTCAGCATGTTGACCCCGTAGAGCAGGGAATTGGGGCCACGCACCACTTCCATTCTTTGCATGTTGAGGGTGTTGGTGCTGCCTCCCGTCACGATACCGAACTCGGGAACGAGCATGCCGATACGAAATCCCAATCGCTGCTGGTTTGGCGAACGGTATCCGCGTATGGTCAGGACGTTTCCCTGATGGGCCCCTACGTTCCCGGAGGGGGAGGCATCGTCGAAAGTAGTCCTATTACCCGATGACCATTGAGGCAGTTCAAAAGCCGTCGTTTCCACACCGGCGGAATATTCCAGGGCTTCGTCCATGTTCAATGCCCCGAGGTCCTCGATGAATTCCTGATTGATGACCTCCAGGGCCATGGGCAGATCCCGGATGGAGGTGTTCAGGGAAGTTCCCGAGACGGCGTTGGTGGAAAGGTAGCCCCGGTCGTCCCTGGTGCTCACCGTAAAGGGGCTGAGATCGTATATTTCGTCGTCCGAGCCCTCGGTTTCAGCTTCAGCATCTTGGGAATACCCTTGGTAAGCGATGGCAGCACCTAGGGATAAAAGTGCGGTTATACGGCAAATCAAGCCAGACGAGGAGATTCGGTCGTTCATATGCAGTTCCAGCGGAATGGGAGTTCTATTGATATCGTTTGCATTGTCAAGGGTATCTAATTTACTGTCAACAATTTACAGCCAAACAGTCCTTGGCGAATGAGTTGGGGTAGCGGTTATAAGGCATATCGGAAAGGTGGTAATAGCCCGGCAGTGAGAAAACCAGATTGTGGCATGAGAAATGTTCCGGCGCGGCAAGGATGCCGTCGCCCTACCGCTTACGTTGTGAAATGGTAGGGCAATCGCGTCCCCGCGATGCCGTAACCTCTCTTCTATCTCTGGGTTTTTTGTAATGGTTAATTTAGGGGACACCACACTGGAGGCTGGGGGTTGGTTTTTTAAAATTCGGTTGGTTGAAAAGGGAGCAAAGTTTTATGCCATGATGTCATGCACGATGTGCCCGTGCACATCGGTCAAACGGTAGTGGCGGCCTTGGTGCTTGTAGGTCAGCTTCTCGTGGTCGATACCCAACATATGCAGGCAGGTGGCGTGAAAGTCATGAACGTGCACCGGATTTTCCACGATACCGAAACCGAATTCATCCGTGGTTCCATAGGTGATGCCTTTCTTCAATCCTCCGCCCGCCATCCAGATGGTGAAGCATTCCTTGTGGTGGTCCCGTCCCGGAGCAGTCTTGGCGCCGGTCCCGGCGTTGTGTTCCTGAACCATGGGGGTGCGACCGAATTCTCCGCCCCAAATGACCAGGGTGTCTTGGAGGAGTCCCCTTTGTTTCAGGTCG
>JAJDZZ010000008.1 GCA_022824405.1 Opitutales bacterium | reverse complement strand
GTGGTGGAAGCGGAAGCGTCAGAAATACGCGAATTGCACTGGGAGAAAGGCTTGGCAAAGGCTTTGTTCTGCCTTGAAAAAGGAGAACAGGACTTGGTAGGCGCCCGTAAGGGAGCTGATTGGAAAGTAGCGGTGGCCCGTCATCTCAGAGAACGCTTCCTTGCTCCTCACAAGTGGATCGCGCATCAGCTCTGTATGGGAGCACCATCGTCTGTCCAAAGCTTAGTGAGTCGCCATCGCAAACTCAAACCGGGAATGGATGTTTATTGGGAAAGGCTGAATCATGAATCATTGGACTGACCCTTTTCGCCGGGCCCTGGGAGAATTCCGAGTAAAGTCCGTGAAGACCTTGGCCGTGGGATATGGCTTTACCCCGTTGGTCGACATTACCTGGTATACGGATATTCTGATGCGCAGGTGATTGTTTTCCGTATCTTGCATCAACAAATGGATTTGCCACGTCACCTGGACGACCTTGAGCAATGCTAGCCCTAAAGAATCCGACGAAGTTTTAAACCAAAATACTTCCACAACGGTTTCACCAACCGATTGTTCATGATTCAGCTTCGGTTACTATTTTTTCTGAAAGGCTTCGCTCCGGACCAGGGCATGGATGAATGCGCTTACCGCATATGCTTCCTGCTTGGCGGAACCGACGATTTGGTTAGCCAGATCTTCATCGGTAAAACCGAAGGGCCGGCCCAGTGCATACCCGATCAAGTGTTCGACGAAGCCACGGGCGAAATCATCCTCTCGCTGCGAGATCTGTTCTCGCAGTTCGTAATAGTCACCAAAGGCGGGTCCCTTGTGAAACGCTCCGGAGGCATCGATGTCCCAGACTTTCATCCGTTTGCCCTCGCCAAAGAAGTCTTGGGTCCGCCACTTTCCGGCAGCGTTGAAATTCTCCAGTCCGAACCCGATCGGATCGATCTTGCGGTGACAGTTGGCACACTGGGCTTCTTCCATGTGAGCGGCTAGGCGTTCACGGGTGGTAAGGACTTGATCGTTCAGTCGCGAAATCTGAGGCACGTTCGGCGGCGCGGGCAATGCGATCAGTGTTCCCGCGGCGCGAAGAAAGTGACGACGATTGATTTTAGAGTTCATAGGGTTGAAATCAGATTCTTGGAGCAAGGGTCGAGGGCAGGCATCATTAGGCTCTAGCCAATCCAGACAACGGTCCTGTGCTACTGGCGAACCGCTCCCGTTCGATACCGAGATTGTGAAGCATGCTTACGTATAGATTTGAAAGCGGGGTGTTGAAGTCGCGGTTGTAGGCAAGATGCTGCCCGTGTCGAAAACCGCCTCCAGCCAAAATCACCGGCAAGTTCGTATTGTTGTGGATATTGGCGTCACCCAGGTTGCTTCCGTAGAGCACCATCGTGTTGTCCAGCAGAGTTCCGTTGGATTCCTCGACGCCCTGCAAATCGCCCAGCAATTCGCCAAGCATCTTCATCTGCACGTATTCGATTTCCTCCAACTGAGCGAGTTTGGCCTCATCTTTGCCATGATGGGAGATGTTGTGATATCCGCCAAACGAACGGCCGTCATCGAAAATGACCCCGGGGGTGCGTTGACCTCCCAGGAACAAGGTGATCACCCGCGTCGAATCGGTCTGAAAGGCGAGCCGCGACATGTCGTACATCATGCGGACCATTTCAAAGAACTGCTTCTTATCACTAGGGTAATCCGGCAAAGTCTCATCAACCGTTGGCCGAGGGCGTGTTTCCCACGCTTGGGTCTCCGACAAGCGTTGTTCCAGACTTCGCACGGCTGTCTGGTATTGGTCGATACGATCCCGGTCCAACCCGGAAACCCGCTTGCTCAGGCTCGATGTCTGTCCAAGAACGACATCCAGGATGCTCTCCTTTCGGCGCAATCGTTCAAGCTGCGCTTCCACGGCCTTTTGATCGCCCTGCAAGAACATCTTCTTATAGAGATCGGCCGCGCTCTTAATGCTGGGAATCTCGACACCAGCCTGAGTGTAGGACAAGCTCCTGACTTCATTGACCGACAAAGACAGAGATCGAAACCGGGTCAGGTGGCCGATTTCATTAGCCATCACCTGATCCAGGGAGATACTGTTCCGGAAACTGGCCCGACCTGGATGCGGAGCCGCGGTCAGAAAAGCTTTGTCAGCTCGGTGGCCACCATCGACGCCCGGATGGGATAACCCGCTGAAGACGGTGAAATGATCTCGATAGGGAGCGATCTTCTCGAGATAGGGCGTCAGGCCGTATTGCTTACCCGCGGTCTCGGGGAAAAAGAGCCTGGGGATAAAGCCAAGGTCCTGGCAAATAGCGATAACCCGCTTTGGCGATGATTCAGGTCGTGTAGCTCCGAATGATTCCAGGAGTGGAAGGCCCAAAGTTATACCGGCGGCGCGTAAGAAGGTTCGGCGAGAGTGTTTCATTGCCTACTTTCTTCTAAATATCGGGCTTTGGACAATCTCATGGATGAGCGAGCGGACACCGTAATGAGACGACCGACAGGCTTCAAGAATATCGTCCACATCGTCGCGATCCGCAAAGCGAACTGGAGCGCCGGTGGCGTACACGATAAGCTGCTCAGCTAGATTGCGGGCGATGACTTCCTCATCTTTTAGCAGGAGTTTCTTAAATTCGACGATATCGTTGAAGGTATCGCCGTCGGAGGTCTGCCCCGAGGCATCGACGTCCTGAGCGATATAATGGACAAACTCATTACCGCTGCGTCCAACGCCTTCTATACGGCGCGAACCTTGGGTAAGCGACCGGTAATTCGTTCGCCAGCGTCCCATAACGTCAAAACTCTCGAGAGCGAATCCAGGCGGATCGATCTTTCGATGGCAGGAAGCGCAGGACGCATCTTCCCGGTGTTTCGCCAGCAGCTCTCGAATGGTAGTGACTCCGCGGATATCCGGCTCCACTGCGGGAACGGACGGCGGAGGCGGTGACGGTGGATCGCCCAAAAAGCGTTCCATTACGTAAACGCCTCTCAACACAGGCGACGTGACGGTTCCATTCGCCGTCACCTTGAGCACCGACGCTTGGGTCAGGAAGCCGCCATAAGGACTACCCTCTGGAAGCGGCATACGCCTGAATGAAGGACCGAATATACCCGAAATGCCGTAATGCCGCGCCAAACGCTCGTCTACAAAAGTGTGATCCGCATCGACAACGTGGCGGGCCGGCCGGTCATGAGCAATGAGGTCAGTGAAATAAAGTCGCGACTCCTCCACGATCGAAGAAACAAGCCACCAGTCTCCCGCATATTCCGGATAGAGCTCGCGGTCCGGATCGGTGATGTTGATCTCGTCGAGTTCCAGCCAGGAATCCAGGAACTTGTGAACGAATCGTTCTGACTCAGGTTTGCCAAGCAAGCGGTCAACTTCATTCCGGAGCATTTCCGAATCCTGCAAACTTCCTTGCTCCGCAAGTTGCCTGAGACGCTCATCCGGCATCGACTCGCCCAGAAAAAATGCGAGTCGCTCAGCAAGGGCGAAATCATCGAGATCGCCAGGTTCGCCACAATGAAACAGGAACTCCGGCGAGGCCAATACCGCTGAGTAGGTGGCGATCATCGACTCTGTGAAGCTGAGACCATCCGCTAAGAGGCGTTTCGCGTATGCGTAAAATCGCTCAAACTCCTCGTTGGTGACGGGCCGCCGATAGGCCTGGTCCATAAAACGCGCCAATAGAGCCTTCGCATCCTGTATCGGGTTTTCTGATACCGCTTCCACCTGTCGGCCATTTTCGACGAATCCCAGGTCACCAAAGAGGGCGCCATACGACGCAGGCGGCCACTCCTCGATAATCGGGCCTTCAACTTCCAGCCAGTGAAAGGCGACGCCGGGATATCCGTCCGGGTCGCTTTTCTGGATCGTATGCGGCAATGCAGGGAGCATAGGTGTCGGGATGCGCATGATATCCAATTGGATCATCGCACCTTCTTCAACAAAGGCATCGAACTCGAATACTTCCGGAGCGTTGGGCGGCGCTTCGAACACGCCTATGGGAAGCGCGCTCTGGGTATTGGGCTCCGCCAATGTCGATGAATAGACTTTGACCGGTTCGCTCCTCTTTCCAGGAAAGATGCGGTCATTTACCGGCGTCGGGTAGCGGCGACTAGCGTCGAGGACGAGATCCGGATAGAAGCGCGGTTTCTCCTCCCCTTCCCAATCGACGTAATCCGTCTGCCGCAGCACAGACCGAGCCTTAAGACGCAATCGGTATTGGCCGCGAAGCGGTGCCTTGAAGTTGTTAAACCCGTAGTAGTATGGCGTATAAGCTCCTCTAAAAATCGCTACTGACGCGTCTTCGGACCAGTCGGGATAAGCTTCGCCTTCTTTGGCCCGCTGGAATCGATCCGTCGTAAAGGAATCTTCATCGTTAACCTGCAATCCATCCAGACTCAAAGACTGCCGCCCCCACCCCAGGTTTCCAGCGCCTGCCCACATCGCTCGCTGTTCGCGAGCATGGTACCGATGGATCGTCGAAGCCGGCCGCTGAGCAGGGAATTCGAGTGCCCGACGCAAGGCTACCTCCGCAACATTTAAAAAAGCGTCCACTTGCACATGCGACACATCAAGAGCCTGGCCGATCTTTGGAAAACCTTGGACCTCACCATCCAACGGCAATTGATCGGCTATCTTGAGGTGGGGATCATACAGGATATCGCGAAGGATGTTTTCGTACTCGAATCGATTGACGCGGCGAGATACAGACCGGCCGTGCTTAACCGCTTCAGCATCCTGGAAACTGACGATGCTCCCTGCGAGTTCCGAGATCGCTTTTCCGCGCTCCTCCGGATTCAATCGGCTTTTCTTTTTGGGGGGCATTTCACCGGAAGCCAGACGGTCGTATACCGTCACCCAAATGTCCGTTAAATGTGGATCCGCAAGATTCCAATCCAGGGAAGAGAGGTCCAGATCTCCTTTCATCTCCACATCATCGTGACATTTCAGACAATGGTTCTCCAGGAGCGCATCCAAAGTTCGCGGCAAGCTTTCGGCCGCGGTGGACGACGTGAAGAGCCCCAAACCGAATCCGATGCCAATAGCGACCCGTTCAATTCGCCTGAACAAGGTTAACCTACCGTATCCAATACTTTTATACACTGAAAGTTAAATGAGTTTTCTCAACCCTTCTGGAAACTCGAAAATCTGCCGTGACTTGACTCTTCTGGATGCCAACGCAGGCAACGCGATCAGCGCTCCCGCGCCGCGAAGAAAGTGGCGACGATACATGGAAGTTCCCATTACCTGATTTAAGCTGAAGGATCCATGTTGCTTTGATCTTCAATAGGATAGTTGCTCATAATCGAGGCCCAGGATGTGGAGGACGGTTGAATGGAACTCCCAGATAGTGGTGGGGTTTTCCACAGCCCGGCGTCCAAAATCATCCGTCGCCGGGAATAGCCGCATTTGTGTAGGCGCGCATAATATCCTAAATGTCCGAAAGAGGTTGGAATTTCAAGCGGCAACTAATCGATGACTAATTTGTTTCACACTTATCGGCGTGGTAAAAGCCTTGTTCAATGCATTGATTGTCGGCCTGTGTCCTGGGTATCGGTTTGATTTGCTTTAGCTTGTCCTTCAACCGTCATTATGACGGACTCGAACCATGCCTAAATTCAAAGTTGAAAAATCGGTATTTGCGCGTGTTCCCATTGAGAAGGCCTATGCGGTTGTAAGGGATTTTAATCAATGGGCCATTTGGTCTCCCTGGATAATTGCGGAGCCGGATTGTCGGCAAAGCTTGTCGGAGGATGGGAGGAAAAACGCCTGGGATGGCAGGATCGTTGGAACCGGACAGATGGAGATCCAAAGTGATGAGCGGAATAAAGCGATCCAATACCGATTGACCTTCCTGAAACCATGGAAGGCAGTTTCCCCGGTAAGGTTTTTGTTCGAAGCTAGAGAGGGCGGTGTTGAAATTACCTGGTCGATGGTGGGCTCCTTACCCATCCCACTGTTTTTTATGGTCAGGACGATGCGCGCGTTGGTTGGCATGGATTACGAACGGGGCCTTATGATGCTTAAGGATTATTTGGAAACCGGTTCAGTGCCATCGAAGCTCGAATTCCCGGGTATTGAGACCTTCAAGGGCTTTAATTATGTAGCAATAAAAACACGATGCACGATCGCAGGCTTGGGAGAAGCCATGGAAAAGGACTTTGCCCGATTAGTGGACTTCTTGGACGTGGACGCGGCATCGATGGAGCGCTGCTTCTCCATTTACCACAAATGGAACCTGGTTAAAGGTAGCGCCGAATATTCGGCTGGATGTCCGGTGACAAGCATACCGGATAATTTACCGGAAGGTTTTGTAGTGGGAGAGTTTCCAAGCTGTAAAGTTTACAAGGTGGTTCATACCGGTCCCTATCGTCATTTGGGAAATGCCTGGTCGTCCGGTTTAATGCGGGGCCGGGCCAAGCTTTTTAAGCAGAGCAAAAAGATCCATCCGTTTGAAACTTACGGAAATGATCCCGAGCAGACGCCTGAAAACGAGCTGGTAACCCATATCCACTTTCCCGTCAAATAGCTGATGCGAAAAAAGAGTGCTGAGGTCGGTCCTGCCCGATTCTGACACTCCTGATTTGCAAGTTATTGGCTGAATTCCCTTCAGTGCCCATTCTCCTGCAACCTTTGGAATGGACATAACACGTGTTGAAATCACTAAATACGTGTAAATGAAAACGAAACTTACTTTGACCGTGGAGGATGAGGTGGTTGCCAAAGTTAAACGGTTTGCCCAACAAAAGGGCGTATCGGTTTCCTCGCTCTTTGAGCAATGGTCTCTTAGAATGGCCTCTACAGAGAAAAGGCCGCCTCTTGGTTCCCGCTTGCGGGGACAATGGACAACGGGTTCTTCTGCTGAGGGAGACATTCGACTCGATTATCTTAGGGATAAGCACGGCTAGTGAAAGTTCTGGTTGATACCAACCTTTTTTAGACGTTTTGTTTGAGCGGGAGGGACTCGTGAACGACAGCCAAACCGTTCTGGACCCCTTCCTCTGTCAGCTTTCCCACATCCGCCATTCCTGTCAGACCTGGAAAAGGCCGAGTTGGGTAAGGATGGACTTTACGGCTTCGACGGCGCCGAAAAGCGCTAAAACAAATACGAATCCCATCAGCGCGTTTTCCCACCAGCGATTACGGTATTGCGCGCCTATGAAAGACCCTTTAGCGGTGATCCACCAAAGCCCACCGGCAATTGCTGGAATCATTACAACGGAAAAAGTATTGGCAAGAAGTGTGAGGGAAACGAACTCCGCCTGTCCCCTCCATACCAGAGGTGAAACGACGATCCAAATTACCAAGTACCGATAAACCTTCGAAAACCTGTATTCGATCTCGAGCGGTTCATTGTTTTTGGCTCGCCAGCGATACCAAGCGTGACTTCCCAAACAGGATAAACCGAGACCGGCTCCCACAATCGAAGTAAAAATCGCGGCAAAAACACCAATGAGAAACATCAGCCGACCCGCATCTCCCAAGACTCCGCCAAGCAGGATAGCCATGTCGTCGATCGAAGCGATACTGAGGGTGGTGCCAAAGACCAACTCGGCTCCAAGTGTCCACACCGCGAGGTTGAAGATCACCATGGCAACGACCGCCAGAAGGAAATCGTAATTTTGAAGCCGTCTGTGTTCTGGTCGTTTCCAACCCTTCTGCTCCAGGAAGTATGGATACACGAGATTGACGAGGGATCCTCCCACTGCACCGATCATTCCCAGAGCAACCAGTGACGCGCCGAATGGGCCCTGCTGTTCCGGAATCTCAAAAGCGAACACTCCTTTCAACAAGGCGCCGGGATCAAAACCAACCCAAAGCGCACAGCCGAGCAAAGAGACTGCCAAGAGTGCCAACAGTACCTTGAATATCAACTCCGCTCGATTATATAGTGGCCGAAAAATGATCGATACTACGACTGCAACCCAGAATATCTGCCAAAGATAATTCTTTCCTACCCCTGAGATATCCACGGAAATCTCACCGATCCCCGCCAACATATAGGTAGCGCTCAAATGCCCCCAAATCAGGACGGCAATCAGCAGGAACGGTGCGTAGCAACGGTTGCACCGGGCCAATCCATCGAGCACACCTTCACCGCGAGGATTGCAAAGCTGGTAGCGGGCGATCATCGAGACGAATGCGTAACGAACAGCCAAAGCGAGCACCATCGCCCAGGAGAGCGCATAACCATAGTTCCCCCCGGCAACCCCTGCAGCTACGATATCACCTGCTCCAAGCCAAGTCAGAACCACGATGAATCCCGGGCCAAACGAACGAATATATTGAAGAAAACTCCGAGGAAGCTCTACCTCATCGGCTTGACCCGATGAACGGCGGGATCGAGCATGGGATGAATCCGTATCGGACATGAGATCTTCGCAGAATTCCTTTTGGAATGAGGGCTGCAGGTTTTAATTACGAATGGACAGATCCGTTAACCGTGAAAATTTCGCCTTTGATGGGTAAATGGGTAAAAAGCTGATTTCTCTCACCCGGGGTTTCGGCAGCGCTTATGACCTTGCTGCCTGATATGAGCATTTCCTAATCATCTCGTTAATGCAATCGGTTATTTACTTTTCTCCCGGTACGGATGTATCACCCAAGTTCGAAGCTGGCGAACGAAGGTCCAGCACTCAATTCCTTATTTTATGCCTTTCAGGACCCTTTTCTCCAAAAGGCATCACTTTTCTACGGCTCGACCCCTTTTTCCGAATTTTTCGACAACCGAGCCTTGGTTTCCGCTTCATTTAAAAGGCCGCGCATGGTTTCGAGCAGGTCGGCATGGGATTCCTTTCCAGCCAGATTGACATGTTCCTCCGGATCGGCGGCCAGATCGTACAGCTCTTCTCCATCCGGCCAACGGGCATAGCGCCAACGTTTGGTCCGGATCGCTTTCCCGAATTTTTGGCCTCGGGTAACCACGGTGTAAACGGCCTTCTTCCCGGGAGCCTCGGCATCCGTCAGCTGGGGGACCAGACTCCTGCCCTGGAGATCCCCGGGAGTGGTAATGCCACAGAGTTCAGCCAGAGTGGGAAAGAGATCGACCAGTTCAGTGAGTCCTTGGCTGACCGAGTTTGGCTTGGTTTTGCCCGGCGCCCGAATTATCAGGGGAACCCGGTTGCATATTTCAAACAAGGTCACCTTGCCCCACATGAAGTGTTCTCCCAGCTGATATCCGTGATCCGAGGTCAGAACGATGATGGTGTCGTCCCACAGATCGGCGCTCCGGAGTTTCCGGAAAATAGCGCCGATTTGCGCATCGATGAATGAGATGCAGGCGTGGTAAGCCTGCATGTACTCGCGCCGCAGCCCGTCGTTTTCCACACCCAGTTCAAACCCGAAGCCTTCATAGCGTTTTACCATGGCTGTTTTAGGCGCATGGTCCCAGAAGTCGGCAGGTGGGGATACGTAACTCAGCTCCTCGCGCGGATACCTTTCGAAATAGGCCTCCGGCGCCAGGAAAGGGACGTGAGGCTTGTGAATCCCCACCGCAATGAAAAACGGTTTGGCGCCAAAACTTCGTTGATCCAACCAGGAAATAACCTGAGCCACGTTTTTCCCATCCCGATGCTGATGGTCCTCCAGCCCGGATGGGCCATATCCCGGAGCCTGACCCCGCGTCTGGGTGGAATAGGTTAATTGAAATTCTTTCCAAAGTGTTCGGTTACTCCGTCCACTGACCGACCCATGCTCAGCCTCAAAGGCTTTACGCGCCTCCGCTTCTATGGGCATTTCGTCGTTCCGAAAAAAGGTTTTCTCATTCCAAACCAGTTCCCCGGGATCCATTTGGGGATTGTGAAATACTTTCCCGGTAGCCGCCGTCCAGTAACCCTGTTCCTTGAACGCCTGCGGCATGGTCACGGTACCCGGCCTGGCATCCCGCATATCGGTATTGTTGTCTGTCACGCCGGTCGATTCCGGATACAGTCCGCTGAGGAATGAGGCCCGAGATGGACCGCAAACGGGGTATTGACAGTAGGCCCGTTTGAAGGTCATCCCGCTGGAGGCCAATTTTTCAAAGGCCGGGGTATGGATATGCGAATAATCGGAAGTTGAAACATGCGTATTCAAATCATCGCATACGATGAACATGACGTTGGGCCGTTTATCGGCGCTGAGGGAAAACGCGCAGGTTGCCGTGAGACAAACCAGATAAAGATGGAGCGTTGATCGTTTCATAGGCTTTTCATTCGAATCCGAGGGAGAAACTAAAGTATCCAACCAACCTCTTGTCAGTTGTAATATGCGAGCTTGGCAAGCGGCAACAGGGGTCGAACCAGGGTATGGACGCCAGTCGGGGTCATGCCGTAGAAAAGTTATGCCTTACAGGGTCGGTCGTCGGGGTCATGCCTTGTAATCTTGACGCAGCTTGCGGAGTCAACCGATTCAAGGCTTGACCCGAATGGCGCTTAGTTAAGCGGGGTTTGGAATATTCAATCATCTCGGAGAAGGAAGGGGTCAAGACGTAAAAAGTTATGCCTTTCAGGGTCGGTTGCCTTGCAAAAGTGTATGAAGTGCAACGGAATACAGTTTTCAAGGCCTGACCCTTTTTCTCCAAAAGGCATCACTTTTTTGCGGCTTGATCCCGACTGGCGTCCATAGCAAATTCCTCTACAAACACGCTTAACTAAGCGCCATTCAGGCTTGACCCCTTTTTCCGTACAGATTTCAAGGGGTTGTTGCCCAAAACCACCTTTATCGAAATACTGGGTGTCCTTTTCCCGTCTTGCTTTACCAAGAATACACGCGGCAGAGCAAGGATGCTCTTGCCCTACCAAATATACCCGGCTGCATGCGGTAGGGCAGCGG
>JAJDZZ010000041.1 GCA_022824405.1 Opitutales bacterium | reverse complement strand
CGCAACGGCATGATCAAGCCCCGGCGGCGAAGACCTGGAGCTTACCCGGTTCAACCTTGCCAGTTGACTCAGGCGCAGTATCCCAACCATGTCTGGACGATCGATTTCAAGGGTTGGTTCAGGCTGGGAGATGGAACGCGTTGTGACCCCTTGACGGTTAAGGATCTGAACAGCCATTTTATGATTGGCTGCCGGGCCCAGCCCAATCAGCAGTTCGGCACCACCTACCATGGATTCAAGCGCATGGCCCGTCTTTACGGGCTTCCAGCCATCATCCGGGTGGATCATGGCACTCCCTTTTCGGCCGCCTTTGGGCTGGGGCGCCTCTCCCGGCTGAGCGTGTGGTGGATTGAGCAGGGGATCGCCGTTGAGTTCACTCGGCCCGGTCATCCACAGGACAATGGTTCTCACGAACGCATGCACCGCGATCTGAAAGCCGAAGCCACCCGGCCGCCTTCGGCCAACCTGCGGGCCCAACAACGACGCTTCCAACGCTGGGTGCATACTTACAATCATGAAAGACCTCATGAAGCATTGGACATGCAAAGGCCGGCCGAAGTGTACCAAGCCTCCAAAAAACGCATGGGTGAAAACGACAAAATACGCTACCCCAAAGACTACCTGGTCAAGACCGTTTCCAGTAGCGGCTTTATTGCTTTTGAGGGGAAGAGCTATCATGTCGGTGAACACTTTGCCGGTTGCCGTGTGGGCTTAAGTCAATCCAGCGACACTAGCATACGTCTGCATTACGCCAACGTACTGCTTGGAACGTTGAGATACGACGATAAGGGCCGATCCCGGCCTACGGCCTACATCGCCCCTCATCGTCCAAAAACACTCGACACACAGCCACCTGAATGAATCTCATAAAGTGTAACCTATGTGTCCGGATTATTTGTAACCTAAGTCTCAGTCATACCCCTCTTCGGCGGTGTTCCTTCCCGCATTCGCATAGGATAGAACTTCCATATTCAACCCGTCGATGGCGCCACCATCAAAGGAAGTTACGTTCGCATTTTCACTTTTTCCATTCAAGGTCACCACTCGGACCGCCGTCCCGGATGCGCTGGCGGTAAAGTCGTATTTACGGGTCGTCGTATTGAACGAGTAAGTTCCCCTTTGGTAGAGGTAGGAGGTTTTCCTTCCATCGGGAAATTCTACTGAGATCAATCGATCGCGGAGGTATTCCTCGGACTCGTCCCAACGGTGCTTCCTGGTAGTGGTGGTAAAGGAATCCCCCACGATGTCATTTTGATTGTTCATGACCGAGCGCTCGACGCCATCCAGGTAAACGGTCATGTTGGGCGGCGCCTCGAAGACGAATTCGTATGAATCCCCAGGCCGATTGGGACAAGCCCGTCCTCATGTCGAGCGAAGAGGAGGGGATCCGCTACGACGTGGTTTTGAGCAATGACTATCGCATGACTCGATTCGCCACCGGGGAGACCGAACTCTACCATCTCGACAGCGACCCTCACGAGTTCACCAATTTGGCCGAGAATCCTGAATACGAAGGCGTCATCGCGAAACTGAGCGAACGCCTTAGCCTAAGACAGTCTGAACCCGACGCGGAGGGCTGGTGGGAAGCGGAGGATCTGCCTCATCAAACCTCGTCCGACTTCGGGCAGCGCGGCAACTTTCACTACCCCCAAGATTACTCCGAAGCATCCCAGGGGGAAGCCGTCTGCGCCGATCTGAACAAGGGTGCCGGCAGCTATATCGAGTTCGCGTTTAAGATAGACCGTCCGGGACATTACAATCTGTCCATCTCGCTCAATGCGGAAGGATCCTGCACGCTTTCGACTGCTCCCGTTGTCAATGATGCAAAGCAGGCGGATGCTGGATATCCAATGAAGAAGCTAATGAGTATAGAGAAAACCCAGTCCGAAACTTTCGATCTTGTTTCGGCAGGGGTGGTCCGCTTTGATCAAGCCGGCTTGCATTTGCTGCGCTTCAGTTCCCAAGTCCCCAAGCAGCAGTTAACGATCGATCGCATACCACTTCTGCATCGTAACTAATGTTTGAATACATAAAGAATCATGAATCCTCGTCAGTTTATTAAACGCCAGGTGGCGGGAACCGTTCGTGGACGCGATGCTTCTGCTTCTGCTATGGTGAATCGTCCGACCCGTAAGGAATGGAAAATTTAGTGAATAGAAAAAACGGATACAGTCGCTTGTGTTCTCCTGTTGTTGCCGTGTTGATATTGTTGGGGGCGGCATTAGGCAGTGGGCAGTCGGCGATTGCAGACGAGCGACTCAATGTGCTGCACATATCGATAGACGACTTGAATGACTGGATTGGCTGTTTGGAGGGCCATCCGCAGGTCAAGACGCCTCATATGGATCGTTTGGCTGAGCGCGGCGTGTTGTTTCGGAATGCGCACTGCGCGGTTCCGGTGTGCAGCGGTTCGCGAGCTGCTAATTGGACGGGCTTGTCGCCGATTCGCACTGGCGTACTTAGCAACGGGCAAAAGTTAGGGAAGGCGCTGCCCGATGCGGTCTTTTTGACCCAGGACTTGCAGGCGCAAGGGTATCGAACTTTGGGGACGGGAAAGATGCTTCATAGTGAAGGGGAAAGCCGGTCCATGGTTGATGAGTATGGACCCGGTTTCGATAAATGGATGCCGATCCTGCCTGATGAGAGAACGATTACGGACGCGGAATTGAAGGCAAATGAACCTTATGTGAAGCATGCGATTCCTCGCTTGAATATCACAATGCCGATGAACGAAATGCCGCGTGATCGGGATCGCGGTTCGGATCATATCGACTCCTTTGATTGGGGACCAATCGATCGACCGGATGGGGAATGGACGGATACGCTGTGCGCGGATTGGGCAGTTGAGAAACTGGGTGAAGCTCACGACAAGCCTTTCTTTCTCGGAGTGGGGTTCTATCGGCCGCATCAGCCGCTGTGGGCGCCTAAGAGGTATCACGACATGTACCCGCCCGAATCGGTCGTTTTGCCGGAGGCGCCTGCGGACGATTTGGAGGACGTCTCGAAGATCGCTCAGGATTTTGGGCGATTGGCTCTGACGAGTGGGGCTCACGAGACAGTGGTGAAGTACGGGCAATGGCGCAAGGCCGTGAGCGCGTATTTGGCCTGTATCAGTTATGTGGATGCTCAGATCGGACGCGTGCTCGATGCCTTGGATGCATCGCCTTATGCGGACAATACGATGATCGTGCTGTGGTCGGATCACGGGTGGCAGCTCGGCGAGAAGGAACATTGGGGGAAGTTTACGGCTTGGGAACGTTCGACGCGCGTGCCCTTGATCATTTCGCCGCCAAAGGCGCATTCGCTTGAGGGGTTTCAGGCGGGGAGCGAAGTGGATCGGCCGGTTTCTTTATTGGATGTGTATCCGACGATTGTAGACATGTTGGGATTAGGAGAACGCCCCCGGCTAGATGGGCGTTCGTTGCTTCCCCTGATTGACGACCCGGAGGCAGATTGGGCGCATCCGGCGCTTTCATGGGTGGGGCACGGCACCTGTACGGTTCGCAGCGAACGCTGGCGCTATACGCGTTACTTCGATGGCTCTCAGGAGTTGTACGATCTGAAGGCAGACCCTAACGAATGGAATAACTTGGCGGGTAAATCACGCTACGCTAAAGTGGTGAAGCGTTTGGATGCGGAAATCCCGGTAGACGAAAACTACAAGCATTTTGCGCGTTACGGCGACTATAAGGCGCTGGTTCCGGCAGATGGTTCGCGGCTCAGATTGTATGGACCGGGGGTGGCGATGATCAGCGAAAAGAAAGAGGTCGCGCGTGCTCATCCTGAAATCGTGGAGAAGGTGGAGCGTTACTTGAAGGAGAACCCCGGTGCGCCGCAGCGTTTAATTGTCCCCAGTTTCTAGGGACGCATGGCTCTGTGGGAATCGTGAATATTTTAGAATAACAATCGTTTGAGAATAGCATAGTGTGGAATCTGTAGATGCGAATAAATTGAATAGGCGGGACTTTGGGAAACTGGCGATGGCGGGGGCCTTGGGGCTCGGTTCCACGAGGCATGGGAGGCCAGCGCGGTTTAGGAGTTTATTTCGCGAAACTTAAAAAATACATTATGAATAAAGCGATCCTATTGATTACGCTCTGCGTTTATGCCCTTGTTCTATCCTCGTGTTCGCAGGAAGCGGATGAGGCGCATTCCAAGCCGAATATTTTATTAATCTGTATTGATGACCTGCGGCCCGAGTTGAACTGCTTTGGCGTGGATTATATCAGCTCTCCGCACATCGATGCGCTCGCCTCAGAGGGGAGAGGATTCAGGAGGCACTATGTTCAAGCGCCCACGTGTGGAGCCTCTCGTTATGCCTTGCTGACGGGGCAATATGGCGGTCCAGGGAATGATGCGCTTTTCCTACGTGCTGAAACGCTGGCGGCGACCCCCGATAAAATTGCGCCGAGCATGCCGGCTTGGTTTCGCCAGCATGGCTATACGACGGTATCGGTAGGGAAAGTATCTCACCATCCCGGAGGACAGGGAGGACCGGATTGGGACGATGAAGCGATTCCTGAAATGCCAAATTCCTGGGATCGCGTAATTTTGCAATCCGGAGAGTGGCAGCACCCGCGTGGCTGGATGCATGGATTGGCGAATGGGGAAATCCGTGTGGATGCGACTAAGATGGCGGGCATTCAGTTGGTCGAAGGACCCGACTCGATTTATCCGGATGGCACGAATACGGATGTCGCCATCTCTGAGCTCCAAAGCTTGACCAAAGAGGGTTCAGACAAGCCTTTCTTTTTGGCCTTCGGTATTCTCAGACCTCATTTGCCCTTTGGCGCTCCGGCGAAGTATATGGAGCCTTATAAAGGCGTCGATTTACCTGAAATTCCTCACCCCGAAAAGCCCAAAGGGAGAACCACTTGGCATAAGTCTGGCGAATTCTATAAGTACATGTTGCTCGATCATGAAACTATGTCGGATCCGGAGTTCGTGGACGAGGTGCGTCGTCACTACGCCGCGTGCGTTTCCTATGCCGATGCTCAAGTGGGACGTATCATGAAGTCGCTCGAGGAGTCGGGACAGAAGGACAATACGATTGTCGTTCTTTTGGGGGACCATGGCTGGCATTTGGGCGAGCATGACATTTGGGGCAAGCACTCTCTGTTCGAGGAAGCCCTCAGGTCGCCCTTGATTATTTCTCATCCGAGTATTTCCCAGCCGGGGAAAATGACCGATGCGATGGTAGAGACGGTGGATGTATTTCCGACGCTTGCCGCACTGGCGCAGCTTCCGATGCCCAAGGACTTTTCTGGCGTATCGCTAAGGGGAATACTGGATTCGCCAACGGCGCTGGGTCGCCCCGCATACGGCTATTATAAGAAAGGGTTGGAGACTATCCGCACTCAAACTCATCGGCTGATCGCTCATGAGGATGGGTACTTGGAGCTCTACGATCATCGCACGGAGGTGGGCGAATCGGAAAACGTGGCTGAAGCTCAGCCCAAAGTGGCCCAAGAGCTCTTGGCTAAGATTCGCGAGAGGTCGCTCTAGTTTGTCGTTGAATCTTCAGCCTTTGAAAAGAACGCTGCGTTTATCAACCCCCTCCATCCTGGCGCCCAGCCGTTGCGCAGGAAAATGTGAATTGGATGAAGGCAACGGCTTCGCCCGGCTGCATTCTCAGTTTCTCTTGATCAGAACCAAGCTAAGAACCGGAGAAGTTGTCGTGCGGGTACATGCGGCGGCGGCGCAAGGGGCTGACGGTACTTTTCCGCGCATGCGATTGGAAAGCGGACTCCGCTCCGTGCAAAACCTGAATTTCAGGAGAGTGCGTCCCCGAGGGTTGGACCGTGAGATATACTGCCCCCGGTTAAGGAAAGGATGGAAATAAGAGAGTGATCAATCAAGGATTACTCGATAATGAAAAGACGTAAATGGACGCCTCAACAGAAGCTTCAAATCGTAATACAAGGACTGAAAGGAAACGTGACGGTAGGCGAGTTATGCAACCGCCATCAGATCAGTCAGACCCAGTATTATAAGTGGAAAGATCGTTTGCTCAAAGACGGATCGAAGATTTTCAATTACGGAGGTCCGGACCGCGAAGCTGATCGTTTAAGGCGGGAAATCTCCAAACTCAAAGGCATCATTGGAGATCTGACCGTAGAGTTAAAAAAAACGACGACGAGTGGCTGTGAGGCGGCGTAAACGCAGTCAATCGGTGATGGAGCGAGACAAGCAACTGCTTGAACTGATCGAGCATCGATATTCGGAATCGAATTCGAGTGAAGGTATTTTAAATGACTGCCAAATCCTCCCGTTGAATCGCATTGGACAAGGTTGTTAGCAAGTGTGACTCAAATTAGCCATTGATAAGATGCCACTTGAATTTCCAACCCCTTTCGGACATTAAGGATTTTATGCGCACCTACAAAATTGCGGCTATTCCCGGCGACGGAATTGGCAAGGAAGTCATCTCTGCCGGCCTGGAGGCCTTAGCTGTCCTGTCCGAATGCAGCGGTGAGTTCCAACTCAATTTCGAGCATTTTGATTGGGGATCGGAACGGTACAAGAGCCGAGGGGCCTTCATGCCCGCGAACGGAACGGAACAACTCGAATCATTCGATGCCATTTTATTCGGCGCGGTGGGCGCTCCCGATGTTCCGGACCACCTGTCCTTGTGGGGGCTGCGATTGGCTATCTGCCAGCCCCTGGATCAATACGCCAATGTCAGACCGGCCCGCATCCTGCCGGGTATCGGCAGCCCCCTGCGAAACGCTACGGCCCAGAACCTCGACTGGGTTATCGTGCGAGAAAACACGGAAGGCGAATATTCCGGCCAAGGCGGACGCTCCCACCGAGGATTACCTGAAGAAGTTGCCACTGAAGTTTCCGTGTTTACCCGCAACGGAATAGAGCGCATTATGCGCTTCGCCTTTGCATTGGCGCGTTCGCGCCCCCGGAAATTGCTTACCGTGGTAACCAAATCCAACGCCCAGCGCCACGCCATGGTGCTGTGGGACGAAATCGCGGCACAGGTTGCCGCCGACTTTCCGGATGTGGCCTGGGACAAAATGTTGGTCGACGCAATGACGGTACGCATGACCATGCAGCCCGAGACCATCGATACGGTTGTGGCGACCAATTTACATGCCGACATTCTGTCCGACCTGGCCGCCGCGCTGGCGGGATCGATCGGTATCGCTCCCACTGCCAACATCAACCCGGAACGCAGGTTTCCGTCCATGTTCGAACCCATCCATGGCTCGGCTTTCGATATTACCGGCAAGGGGGTGGCCAACCCCATCGGCACGTTTTGGAGCGCCGTGATGATGCTCGATCACCTCGGTGAACCGAAAGCGGCAGCCTCACTGATGCAAGCGATCGAACAGGTCACCGCGGACCCTGCGTTTCATACGCCCGATTTGGGCGGCACGGCAACGACCTCCTCGGTCACCGATGCTGTTGTTGACGCCATAAGAAGGCCTTTAGTGCGGCGGTTTGACCGAACTGCGTTGGATCGATGCGCTCGCTCGAGCCCATAATACACCCTAATTCCTCATGGTTGTTGGCGGGGTGGGGCGGCACACTTCGTTTTTGCCAATGAAAACACACCTTGGTGTGAAATGTTCCTTCCATGGCCGGGTGGTCCAAAGGAAGTTTACCGACGATTCGAGGAAGAAAACGGAATTACGCGCGGCCCCGAAGAGATATACATGCGACCGGGTGACCTGCCCGGGTTCGGATTTGAGCTGGTTCCGGCGTGAATTTTAGGTAATTGGATTTTGCCGTTAAATTGCCGATAAATTGCCGTAAAGCAATCGTTTTTTGGGATGCTGGGTACTGGAGGCTGAGGCAAATAAAGGCTGAAGGTTGAAGGAATGACCCCGACGAACGACCCTGTAAGGCATAGGGTTAAGTCCAGACCCTTCCTGAGCTTGGATGCTGCGGAATGTGTCGACAAGATGGAACTGGTAATCTCAAATCCCTTCCCGATTTGCAGCAAAGCCATTGGCGATATAGAACGACCTCCCTCATGAAACGAACATTACTGCTCTACCTGTCGGCCTTGATTTTTCCGTTCGGTCTTTTGGCCGACACGGGACCCTACTTCGGCAATGCGCTCAAAATCGGCGAAGTGACTCAGGATTCCGCCATCATCTGGACCCGTCTTACCCAAACCCGGTTCTTCAACACCCAGGGCAGGAGTTGGGTCGAGTACCCCGTGGACTCCGGGCGAAAGAAGTCCGATGGCGCTCCGAAAATGGAATACCACAGCAAAATGCCGGATGGAGCCACACTGGCCGACATGGAATTCAGCTTGATGGGGGCGCCGGGGCAGGTGCGCCTGACTTATTGGCCCAGACAGGATCGGAAGGAAGCCGTATCCCAAGACTGGATGCCGGTTGGCAATGACCGGGATCATACCGCTCAGATCGTTCTGGAGAATCTCCAGCCGGGCACTCGCTACGATCTGGTTATGGAAGCGCGTTCCCAGGAAGGTACAATATCCGACAGGGTGGAAGGTCAATTCAGCACCGCCTGGCCAGAGGATGCGGAGGAAGAAGTCAACTTTACCGTGGTGACATGCCACGATTTCAATCGCCGGGATGATCTGATCCACGGCCACCTGATCTACCCATCCATTGCCAGGGTCGTAAAACCCCATTTTCTCGTTCACGCCGGGGATATCGTATACTACGACAAGGCCAATCCCTGGGCTCGCAACGCGGAATTTGCCCGTTACAAGTGGAATCGCATTTTTTCACTGCCCTACCAGGTCGATTTCTACCGGCAGTTTCCCGCTTATTTTATCAAGGACGATCACGAAACCCTGAAGAACGACTCCTGGCCGGGACAGACCTATGGCGACCTCACATGGGAAATGGGATTGGCCTTGTACCGCGAACAGGTTCCCATGGGGGAGAAGACCTATCGCACCGTGCGTTGGGGTAAAGACCTTCAGATCTGGATGGTGGAAGGCCGGGATTTCAGGAGCCCCAACAAAATGCCCGATGGCCCTGGAAAGACCATCTGGGGGGAAGAGCAGAAGAAATGGTTGTTTGACAGTTTCTCCCAATCGGATGCGACCTTCCGCATCCTGATCAGTCCCACTCCCATTGTCGGTCCCGACCGGGAAAACAAGAACGATAATCATTCCAACAAAACCTTCACCTGGGAGGGCAATCAGGTGCGGAATTTTCTGGGTGGCGAAAAGAATGCCTTTGTCATTTGCGGGGACCGCCATTGGCAATACGCCACGGTGGACCCAAGAACCGGTGTCCGGGAGTTTTCCGTCGGGGCGGGGTCCGATGTGCACGCCGGTGGATTTCAATATTCCAAGCGCACGGAGGCCCACAGGTTTCTTCGTATCGCGGGCGGCTTCCTCGGGGTTCGCGTCTACCGGGACCAGGGCACGCCGATGATAATTTTTACCCATTATAATATCGATGGCGGCCCGGAGAACCGGGAAACCTTTACTTCGGAGTAAAGGGTCTTTCCCGGTAGATTTGACTCCGGGAGCGAAGCCCTTAATTTAAGGCTCCCATCATCGACCCCATTGCAACCAACCTGAAGCATGTCCAGTCCCGAATTTTCTTATGGTGAGCCTTTCCCCCTGGGTGAGGATAAGACCGAATACGCCCTTCTGTCCTCCGACTACGTCGAAGCAACCGAATTCGAGGGCCGACCCATGCTGAAAATTCAGCCTGAAGCGCTTACCATGCTGGCTCAGGCCGGAATGCGGGATATCGCCTTTTTTCTGCGGGCGGAGCACCTGGAAATGGTGGCCGCGATTTTGGACGATCCCGAAGCGTCGGGCAACGACCGCAATGTAGCCATGACCCTGTTGAAAAACGCGGAGGTTTCCTCCCATGGAATTCTTCCATTCTGCCAGGATACCGGCACAGCCATTATCGTCGCCTATAAGGGCCAGCAGGTTTGGACTGGGGTAAACGACGCTGAGCGCCTGTCCGAAGGGGTCTATAATACCTATACCAAGGAAAACCTGCGTTATTCCCAGAACCTTCCCCTCGACATGTACCAGGAGATCAATTCCGGTACCAACCTTCCCGCTCAGATCGATATCTATTCAACCGAGGGGATGGAATACAAATTTCTCTTCATCGCAAAGGGAGGAGGCTCGGCCAACAAAACCTTTTTTTACCAAAAAACCCGCGCCATTCTTCGACCCGTAGCCCTGGAAAAATTTTTGCTGGAACAGATGAGCACCTTGGGTACCGCGGCTTGCCCTCCTTATCACGTGGCCTTCGTGGTAGGCGGTACCAGCGCCGAGGCCAACCTGAAACACGTCAAACTCGCCACCACCAAGTATTACGACGCCCTTCCCACCAAAGGCAATGAGCGCGGCCAAGCCTTCCGCGACGTGGCAATGGAAGACAAGCTGCTGGAAGCGTCCCGAAAACTGGGCTACGGCGCCCAGTTCGGCGGCAAATATTTTGCCCTGGATCTGCGGGTCATCCGCCTGCCCCGCCACGGCGCCTCTTGTCCGGTCGGGATGGGGGTATCCTGTTCAGCCGACCGGCAAATGAAGGCCAAGATCAATGCGGACGGCATTTGGATGGAAAAACTGGAAACCAATCCGGGCCGGTTCATACCCGACCACCTTCGGGAGGCGGATTACCAGGGCGTGGTCCACGTAGACCTCAACCGTCCCATGAAGGAAATCCTGGACCAGTTGAGCGCCCTGAAGGTGGAGACGCAGCTTAGTCTGACCGGCACCATTATCGTTGCGCGCGATATCGCCCACGCCAAATTGATGGAGAGGCTGGAAGAGGAAGGAGACCTTCCGGACTATTTTAAAAACCATCCCATTTACTATGCCGGGCCCGCCAAAACCCCGGAGGGAATGCCGTCCGGTTCATTTGGCCCCACCACGGCCGGTCGCATGGATAGTTACGTTGAGCCCTTCCAGGCGGTAGGCGGGTCGATGGTCATGTTGGCCAAAGGCAATCGCAGTCGACAAGTTGCCGATGCCTGCCAGAAATACGGCGGATTTTATCTGGGTTCCATTGGAGGGCCGGCCGCAATCTTGGCCCAGGATAACATCAGGAAAGTCGAACTAATCGAATATGAGGAACTCGGAATGGAGGCCATATACAAGATTGAAGTGGAAAATTTCCCGGCCTTCATGCTCATAGATGACAAGGGCAACGATTTCTTTCGGGGCATACGCAAGAATTGCGAAGCCTGTGTGGCGGCCGTGGGAGCTACAACAAACTAGTGTGAGGTCCTTTCCATAAACCAACACAGAGAACACAGAGGGGGAGAGGCTTATGGAATATAGGAATCTCGGCCGCACCGGCCTGAAAGTATCTGAAATCTGCCTGGGCACCATGACCTTCGGCCTCTATACCGACGTAGCGGAAGCCGATCGCATGGTCGGTCTATCCATGGATGCCGGTCTCAATTTCATCGATACGGCCAACGCTTACGTCGGGGGCAAATCGGAATCCATACTCGGTCAGGTGCTGAAAAAGCGCCGTGACGACCTGGTTCTCGCCACAAAATTTTTTAATCCCATGGGTCCCGGACCCAATGATTCCGGTTGGTCCCGGTCCCATCTCATGCAAGCGGTTGAAAGCAGTCTGAAACGGCTCAAAACGGACTACATCGACATCTATTATCTCCACCACGTCGATATCCAGACGCCCATTGAAGAACCCTTGCGGGCGCTCAACGATTTGGTCCGGCAAGGCAAGATCCGCTATCTCGCCTGCAGTAATTTCGAGGCTTGGAGGCTGATGGACGCCTTGTGGATAAGCGACCATCACGATTGGGTCCGGATCGAAGCCTACCAACCTCAGTACAGCCTGGTCGTTCGGGACATTGAGGACGAACTGGTTCCGCTTTGCCAATACAAGGGGGTGGGTATTGTAGTTTGGGCGCCGATTGCGGGAGGGTATTTGACCGGCAAGTACCGACCGGGAGACAAGACTTCAATCGAAGGCACGCGCTCGGCCGATGAATGGTGTTTTCCGCAAACCTACTTCGTCCGCAATGCGGAGGAAATACTGAAAATACTTCTGGAAGTCTCGGAAGATCTCGGGCGCAGTCCCTCCCAAGTTGCCATCCGGTGGGCCGTCGAACAACCGGGCGTCACATCGGCTATTGTGGGAGCGCGGGACTGCCGGCAACTACGCGACAATTTAGGGGCCGGGTCGTGGAAGTTGGATGAGGTTTCGAAAAAAACCCTGACCGAGGTATCCCGACCCCGCATACGATATCCAAAATCCATGGAACAGGCCATGTCCGACCGCAGGGAGGAGGGAATGAATATGCCCTCGCTTCCACCATTCCATTCCTAATTCCTAATTCCTAATTCTTAATTCGTGAGCGTAGCGAACTTCCTCCGTGGCGCTTCAGGTATCGGTCGGCATCTTCCTTTCCCAAAAAGCGGCGGATTATCCGGGGATCGGTCTCTTTGAGGTCGACCACAACCAATCCGTCCAGTACATCCGAAAACGTTTTGTCCACGTTGAAGCTGAGCAGTTGGGCATTCAGCTTAAGGTAGTGGCGCAGGAGGATGGGGATCCCCTTACCGTCGTGCTCGATCTCTGCAATGAGGGCGGATACATCGTCGATACTGAGCCAAGTTTTACGTAAATCCTTCCTGGCAACCCCATTGATGCGTTTGCCGCGGTGGGGGTTGCGGGGCTTGACCAACTTGGCCAGATCCCGAAACCGGTTGCGGTCCTTGAGAAACTGGACAATCAGGTTTTTGGATACGGTGTGATAGTCCCGACTTATGCTGACCGGACCAAATAAAACGTGGTAGTGAGGATTGCTGATTATAAACCTTCCGATTCCCTTCCAGAGCAGGGTGAGGCACCCGTACTTGCGTTGATACTCCGGGCGAATAAATGAGCGACCCAACTCCAGTGCGGGGCCGAGTTGTTCCAAAAATCCCGGCTTCATCCTGAACAGGGTATTCGTATAAAGACCTTTAGCCCCGTTTGACTGAAGCAGCAGATCGATTTGTCCCAAACGATAGGCGCCCACCAATTGCCGGTCCTGGCGATTCCAGAGAAACAAGTGCAGGTAGGTCCGGTCGAACACATCCAGGTCGCAAGTCTTCCCCGTGCCTTCACTTACCGCTCGAAAGGCGGTTTCCCGCAACCGGCCGATCTCCAGCAGGAGGCGCGGAATCTGAGTGGCCCTGGCATAGAAGACGTCAAATCCCTTTTCCGATACCAATAGCTGTTCCGAGGGAAGCGAGGCCAATTCCACCAACAAGACAGGCTTCGGCACCGGGGGCATGATCTCCTGGGGGTGCGGCGATTTTTTCCGGGGAAACTTCAGGAAAATGCTCTTTTTTTCGGATGGCCTGCGATTCTTCAGGAAATACGTTTTTACCCGCATGTAATGGGTCATTGCCGGGCCGGACCCAAACTTGAGCAGCTTTCGATGGGAAATCGGATGACCGATTTGAACCTGAACGGTATTTCCCCTTCGCCGAAATAGCTCGTGAGCCAGCAGTGCGGTCCGCAACCGCGGGTGAACCATTCCCATGACCTGGAAGAATGAGCTGTTCCGGCCTTCGAAGAATACCGGAAGAACATCGGCCCGGGCATGTCGCACCAATGCGGCGGTATGGGGTGTCCATTCGGGATCCGTTACCCTGCGCCGGTCCAGCCGCAGAGAGGAGACTTCTCCGGCTGGAAACGTGATCAGAGCGCCTCCCGATCGCAGTAGTTTTATGGCTTCCCTCAGGGCTCCGATATTGGCCCGGGAAGCGCTTTTCCCTCCAAAAGGATTCAGGGCAATGAGGTGGGGCCTGATTTCCGGAATAACATGCAACAAATAGTTGCCCAGGACCTTCACATCCTTGCGCACGGAGTTGAGAAGAGAGCCGAGGATAATTCCTTCCAGGCCGCCGAATGGATGGTTAGCCACCACCAACAAGGGGCCTTCTCGCGGAATTCTTGCCAAATCCGCCTCCGATACCGCGTATTGCACCCTCAGTTCATCCAAGGTGGCATCGAAGAAATGCTTATGGCGGACCCTTCGCCGTACCCCACGATAGACCTCATTCAGGGTATCCAGACTGAAAACCCGCTCAATGGGCGATTTTACAAAGGAAAACAGGCGTTCCGGAATAACCTTGGGCGCCTGCAGATCTACCAATTTCACATCTTTCTCAACAAATATGTCCGGCTCGAAAACCTTCATGGAATTAGCAGGGGCAGGAGAAATATTTTAATTGCGAAAGGTAACTGCCTTGTGACGGATAGGTTAAGATAGCATAACAATAACTATTTCAAAGCGAGAACATTCCTACCTTCCCAATTCCTCCCCCTCCCTCCCGGTCTGAATTCCCAATATGTTTTCAAATTGAAGGATTGAATGTTGTTTTGAGCCATCCGACACTGGATACATGGAATTGCTCACTTCCGTCATCTGTGACTCTGCCTCGGACTATAACGGAAAACTATGTGTTCTGGGCGCCTTCGATACCATCTGGAGCCACAAATATCCCAGTCAACATGTCCAATGCACTCTGGCCTTCCGTTTCCTCTTCGACAACTCCGATATCGGAAGGCATGATTTCGAAGTCGATTTCCTCAATGCCGATGGACAACCCCTGTTACCCAAGGGACCGATCAAGTTTGGGCTCACCATGGGAGCCATTCCCGACCAACAGTATTTTCTCTCCCGCAATCTCGTCGTAAATCTCCAGAATTTGCCTCTCCCCGGGCCGGGGCAATATGCTTTCGATATCCGTTGCAATAACGAAGTGCTCTCGCGCATTCCCCTGCAGGCGGTCCAAGGCAACCCTCCATCCCCCAGTCGTCCACAGGACCGGAAGGCATGAACCCATGACTTATTGCGCCTTTGGACCTTTGTGCTTTTATTTCCCGCTCCATCCAAAGGTGACGATGATAGCTCATCCGGAGCAATTCAGCCTTATCGGCATCCTCCTTGCGAATGGCGTTCACCACCAAGCGGCCGCCCCGGTGAGACGCTACGGCACCTTTGGCAGATTAGACCTCGAGGTGATCCGTTCCAGAATCGCCGAAGTCCGTGCCCTGCCGGAAAAACGTTTCTTGTAATCGGAACCATCGGTGTTATTATTCCATTTCTTATGCCTTTGATATTCCAAACATCGCCGAAGAATAAGCTTTTTTTAAGGGGGACCGGCCCATGATCGCAATCCGACCTTTTGTTGGCGTATTCCTTGTGGCTGCTGGGTTGTTGGTCGCAGTGCACACCATCATCGAGCCTCTGTATCACGTTTCCAGCCAAGACAATCCATATAGTCCGTTCTGGGATATCGTCAACCCCCTGACTGCGTCCGCAATAATTCTGGGTGGGATCTTCGGCTGCCTTCGCGCTAAAGCCATTGGCCTGGAAGGTGGCCGCGCACCGATCACCCGCGCTTACCTGGCAGCCAATCTGCAACTCTATGGATTCCTCTTTGTAGGCATTCTTTTCTTCTGGAACTGGTTCAACCTCCTCAGTCCCGGGTTTACAGCAATCGGAGCCGATGCCACGGCTCTGGTGTGGATTTTCATAGACGCGGCAGTGCCGCTACTTTCGGTTCCGTTGGGCCTGCGCCTGGTGCGGGGCAACAGGGATTAAAAAGGGCTTGGCTCCCCCTCAACCTACCCTGGCTTGCGTCCAGGGATCGGCGTCCATTTTCACAATATCGCCTTTCCAAACCATCGTGCAGGGGCCATATGGGTTCATGCACTGGTTGCACCTTTCGCTATCCTGGAGAAAGACCGCAACGCAGTCAGCGGGTTACCCAAAGTTCAGTCGATGAAGCACCCATCCTGAACGATCCAGCCGAAGAGGCAACTGGACGGGGCAACGCTGCAGTATTCGACCAATCTCATCGACTGGAACCCCATCGGAGATCAGCGGATCGAAGACATGGGCGACTTTGAGATTGTCCAAGCGACCGTTCCGGTAGGACCGGGTGATAATGCCATCTTCGCGCGTTTAACCTGCCTGTAGATTGCTGTCTCGAAGTCAAATGTCCGCCCACTGGCGGCGTCCCGGATAATTTGACCGACAAATCGCCCGATACGCCAAAAGCACGGACCCGCCGTCTTATTCGTTGCCATTTTGTAACTGACTTCGCAAGCACGGCAGCCTGGGATGCCTACGACGAAAACTTTTCAAAAAAGTGCTTCCAAAATCAAAATCATACCCTAACCTGCCGTAAAATAAGTTGTGCTTTGCCCATCCATATTTTGAAAAAAGATCATTTTGACCGCCAGCGCCTTGCTAGTCTGTAATCCAGCAAAACGAATAGGCGCCTTAGTCCTCGTCGATCGTTTTTACAGGAAATGTAGAGCTCGGCAAAGGGACGAACCTCGTAGGTCGTGGCCTGTTATGAAATTTTTATGATCCAGCTAGGCCTCGATAAAAATCCCACCAGGATTCGGAGAAACCCGGTAAGGCATCGGATAACCAAGGCCAGGCAGATCGCTTCCCTCTTTTTGAGGCCCGGGAACGCCTTTTGCAAAGTTAAGCATTTATTCGTCTTTTCGCATATGAGGAGTCGCTCCTCGCTTCTTTCTCATATTCTCGGGAGCAACCCTGGGATATGCGGTTACAGTGAATTACATCAGGATTATAATGCTCAGTTGAACCTCTTTGCTTTGCGAGCGGCCTTGAACCAGGAACAGCAGTGCTCACTCGAAAACAAATATTTATTGGATAAGCTGCTTTTCAGCAGACAAGTGTCCGACGCGGTTCTGGAGATGGCCAAACCCAAGGTCATTCTTTTATTAAGAAGGCCAAATGACTCCATTAGAAGTTTGATAAAAATGGGGCGTTCAACGAGTATCGAATGGCATGGGGATCCGGAAGCGGTCAGTAGTTACTACAGAGCTTCGATGGTATGGCTTCAGGATTTTGCGGAAAGGCTAGGCGGGGACTTCTTTTTTATCGAATCGGATAGTTTGATTGAAAACACCCAATGTGTTTTGGAACAACTTACGAAATGGTTGAGCCTCGAAGAGGCCTTGAAAGAAAATTATGTTATTTTTAAAAATACAGGCAAGGCGTGGCATGGGGATCCTTCATCGAACATTAGAACCGGATATGTAAAAAAAACGAGTAAACATACTGACATAGAACTACCCGAATCTCTTTTGGACCAAGCTGAACTATCCTATTTGATTTGCAAGGACCGGTTGAGCAGGCTTTCCGCTTATCAAACACAAACTCAATGAATAACCAAATTGTAAGAAGATATAAGGCATGCCGATGACTGCCAGGATCGTTAATTCCTGGGACCTATAAGTTGCCGGTTATGCCTCGTAATAAAAAAGTACCATTTCCAAACGAGCTTCAATCGACTATCTTTCCGAAAGAGGTTATTGAATTCTCAGCAGAAACCTACCTTAGCCGAATCAGAATTCGCAGCCAAGCGATTTACAGCACGATTCTGGTTGCTGTAATATCCGTTATTGCCCTCCTTCCTTTTGTTCATGTCCCGGTAAGTGTGCAAGGCCAGGGCCTTATCAGGACGGAAAAAGCAAATACAGCTCTCGTTTCCCCCGTTTCGGGTAAGGTCGTTGCCTTGTATGCAAAGGAAAACGACGAAATTTCCAAAGGGGATGTAATTGCATTATTGGAATCACCGCATCTTGCATTGCGGGAATCCTATTTGACCGAAAGGCGATCGGAATTCGAGAATGCAAAGAGTGATCTTGAACAGTTGATCGAGACAGGTCTGTCTTTGAATTTGGACGACTACATCTTCAGAACTGATTTATACCGAGCCGAATATATTCAGTTCCGTCAGGAATTCATAGAGTTGGATGAACAATCCGCATTTAATAAGAGCCTCCTGGACATTTCCAAATCCCTGTTTAACGAAGGGATTGTTTCCGAGGTCGATTACTTGAAATTAGCGCGCGAATACGACCAGGGTCGGAACAGGCTTTCCCTTTCAACCGAAGAAAGACGAAAGCGTTGGGAAACCGAATTAAACACTGTCAATCACGAAATCGATCACTTGGGCCATGATCTTTCGCAATTAGAGAACGATGAACGACAATTCCGGTTGACTGCGGCAATTGGAGGCGTCCTGCAGGAAATAGAAAATTTGTCAGTCGGCACCTTTGTCTCGATAGGTCAGACCCTCGCTATAATTTCACCTCGGGAAAACCTTGTGGCAGAGATATTCCTTAGTACGCGAAATATCGGATTGATCACCTACGACACTCCAGTTGTCCTTCAAATCGATGCGTTCAATCACCTCGAATGGGGACAGGTAAATGGTTTCATTACTGAAATTTCCAAAGATGCTTACCTGATAAATGGCCAGCCGAAGTTCAGGATTCTATGCCATTTGGACAAACAAAGTCTCAGCTTGAAAAATGGAGCGATTGGAAGGTTAAAGAAAGGTCTGACATTTTCGGCGAGTTTTGAGATTGCGAATCGAACCCTGTTCCAACTTTTGCGAGACCGGCTTGACGATTGGTTCAGCCCTTATGGAACACCGGAGGCGCCAGTATCAAATTGATATTCATGACCAGAACCAAGATTAAGCAGCGAGACATCACGGATTGCGGGGCTGCTTGCCTATGTTCGGTATCGAAGTTCTACAAACTGGCGCTTCCAGTCGCGAAAATCAGACAGATTGCCGGTACAGATCAGAAGGGCACGAATGTTCGGGGAATGATCGAGGCTGCGGAGCAGCTTGGATTTTCCGCCAAAGGAGTAAAGGGAGAAAAAGACTCTCTCTTTAGGATACCGCTTCCTGCCATCGCCCACGTAATCGTCAACGGGACTCTGCATCACTATATTGTGATCTACAAAGTAACAAAGCATGCCGTTACTTATATGGATCCCGGGGCAGGTGATATTATCAAAGCTCCCATGGAGGCTTTTTTGGATGTTTGGACTGGTACGCTTATTTTAATCTCTCCCAGTTCGAATTTTAAGACGGGTAATTACAAGGTATCCAACTGGAAGCGATTCTGGTTTCTGATCGAACCTCACAAATCCGTTCTCATTCAATCGTTTGTCGGGGCGGTTCTCTCCATTATCCTCGGCCTGGCATCGGCTGTGTATTTGCAGAAAATCGTGGATCATGTTCTGCCGGCCAGAAATATCGGGCTGCTGAATTTGCTCAGCATCGGGATGCTCCTCCTAATCTTCCTACAGGTTTTCATTGGGGCCATCCGGTCGCTTTTCATGGTTTCCACCGCTCAACAGATCGATGCGAGATTGGTCCTGGGCTACTACAAACACTTGCTCACCCTGCCACAACAGTTCTTCGATTCCATGCGCGTAGGGGAGATCATGTCGCGCATTGGCGACGCCATAAAAATACGAACGTTCATCAATGAAGTTGCATCTGATCTGGTTGTAAGCGTTTTCACACTCATCCTAGGACTCGTCCTGATGCTGGTATACTCGGTGAAGCTCACTCTCATCCTGATGGGGCTAATTCCGATTTACCTTCTTTCCTATTACATTACGAACCGTTTCAACAAACGAAACCTCCGAAAGATCATGGAGGAGTCCGCGGACCTGGAATCTGTTCTCGTCGAATCTCTCAATGGCGTCGAAACCATAAAAAGGTTTGGCGTAGAGCATGCCGCCAATCAAAAGACCGAAACCGCTTTTATCAGGATTCTGGGCACTGGACTTAAATCGATCAAGTTTGGCCTCTACTCGAGTTCGGCAACCGGATTGCTCACTCAGGTATTTTCCATGTCGATTCTGTATTTCGGAAGTCTATACGTCTTTAACAACGAGCTGACCGTAGGCACATTGCTGGCCTTCAACGCGGTCATCGGACGATTCACGGGTCCGATACAAACCCTGGTTGGAGCCAATGCTTCCGTGCAAGGCGCTCTCATTGCGGCCGACCGCCTGTTCGAGCTCATGGATTTGAGTCGTGAGGACGACAATCGGCATATTCATCTCGAGCCAGATCGCCTGAGGGATATCCGCTTGGAGAACGTAGCCTTTCGCTATGGGACAAGGGCTGAAATATTCCGTAACTTGAACCTCACCATACACGCGGGCAAAACTACGGCCATCATAGGGGAAAGCGGATCGGGAAAAACCACACTCGTATCCCTATTGCAAAACCTTTACCCTTTATTGGAAGGTAAGGTCTTGATTGGGAAGTATGACTTATCCTATGTAAACCTGCAAAGCCTGAGAAAGACGGTCGCGGTCGTCCCACAAAAAATCGACTTGTTCAGCGGTACGGTCAAAGAGAATATTGCTCTAGGCGTTGATCCACCGGATATTCTGAAAATATCGAGGATTTGCCATCGCCTGGACATTTTGAAGTTTATCGAGTCCTTACCCGATGGCTTCGATACCCATCTCGGAGAACGCGGTATGGCGCTCTCCGGGGGACAAAGACAGCGTATAGCGATCGCCCGGGCGCTGTATAAGGAGCCTGAAATCCTCATAATGGATGAGGCGACTTCGCACCTTGATGGGAAGGCGGAGCAAACCGTGTATAAATGTTTGGAACAACTTCGTGAACGGGGCAAAACAATCATCATAATCGCCCATCGCCTGGGCACAATTCTCAAGGCCGATAATGTGGTTGTTCTCGAGGAGGGCGTCGTCGTTGAAACCGGACCTGTTTCGGAGCTTTTAGAGCAGGACGGAAAATTCAAAGCCCTTTGGAATGGGCAGATCCAATTCACGAATCCAACTCCACGGTCAGCCTCGACAGAACGGAAATGACAATACTCTTTATTCCAGGTAGACGAATTTCCAGGGATGGTAGTTCAGCAAAGTGGGGAAAAAGCCCTTAACGCTTTCGTGTTTCAAGTAGACGCTGGTATAGAAGTAGAGTGGAATGATGGGTTGTTCCCGCATGAGAAGTTCTTCCGCTTCTCCGAACATTTCAAAACGTTGGTCGCTCAGACCGGAGAGGCGCGCCTGGGCCAGAAGATGGTCATAGGAGGGGGATTTCCAACCGGTGAAGTTGTTACCCGATTCTGAGGTCCAGACATCGAGAAAAGAAGTGGCATCCAGGTAATCCCCGATCCAGGAACTCCTCAGGATGTCGAACTGACCTGTTTCACGGGTATGGGTGTACACTTTCCACTCCTGATTGATGAGTTCCACGTTAATGCCCAGGTTCTTACGCCACATTTGCTGAAGGGCTTCCGCTATGGCCTTATTATTTTCGGAGGTGTTGTAGAGGTAGCTCAATTTGGGAAAGCCCTCGCCTTCGGGATAACCGGCTTGGGCCATTAATTCCCTGGCCATAACGGTGTTTTTGACGCCGGCAATTGCCGGTGTGTAACCTCCCGTTCCGGGAGGGGTAAAATGCCAGGCGGGTTTCTGGCCTCCCCTGGTTATGGATTCGACGATGAGCACGCGGTCGATGGCCAGCCCCAGGGCCCGCCGCACCCTGGCGTCTGCCAAGGCCGGTTTGCGGGTATTGAGCTGGAGATAATAGGTGCCCAGATAAGGATCGATTTGCAGGGAAGGATGGTTCCGGTCGCGGTAGAATCCCACTTTGGAGACGGGCATGGCCTCGGTGAGGTGCAATTGACCGGCTCGGAAGGCGCGCTCCTCCGCTTCGCGGCTCTCCGTGGGATAAAAGAAGATTTGATTGAGCCTGGTCCGTTCCGCATCCCAATAATATGGGTTTTTCTCTACCTGCACGTAGCCGTTGACTTTCCAGTCGGTTAACTTGAAGGGACCGTTGGACACCAACTTTCCGGGCCGGGTCCAGCCGGGGGACCTGCCCAAAGCCTCCCCCTCGGAAGCGATGGTTTCCCGTTTCAGGGGAAACCAGGCGGGATGCGCCAGCAGGCTCAGCAGGTAGGGGGCGGGATGGCTCAATTGCAACTCCAGGGTGCGGTCGTCCAAGGCCTTCACTCCCACGTCTTCAAATGGGATTTCGCCACGGTAATAAGCGCCGGCATTTTTTAGGACAAAAAGGAGATAGGCATTGGGGGCGGCTACCTCGGGGGTGAGGGCTCTTTGATAACCGAAGGCAAAATCCTCCGCCTTCAAGACTTGCCCATCACTCCATCTCAGGTCCGGCCTCAGGTGGAAGGCATAGGATAAACCGTCCGGAGAAATGTCCCAGGTTTCCGCCGCCCCGGGGATAGGGTCGAGGGTGGCTGGGTCCTGCCCCACGAGGCCTTCAAACAAGGCGGACAAAATTTTGATTTCACTTACTCCGGTAATGACATGGGGATCGAGTTCCTGCGGTTCCTGGCCGTTTCCGACGTGGAGGATTTGGTCGGCCCGGGCCCGTTCGACAATGGATTGGCCTCTTTTGCAGGCGGAGTGGGGGAGGAGTAGCAGGGCGACCGCGAGGACAGGCAGGATGCAGCGCCGATAGACTGAGATTGGTCTATGTATTGAACTTAACATGGTTAGGCAGGATAAACAGGATGAGGAAAAAATAATAATTGGGAATGAGGATTTGTGTGCCTTTGCGCCCTTCTGCCTTGGTGCCTACCTGATTCAGTAAAACACTTCCCGGTCGAGGCTGCGGTATTGGATGGCTTCGAGCAAATGTTGAGTTTGAATATTTTGGCGGTTGTCCAAATCAGCTATTGTGCGGGAAACTTTGAGGATGCGATGGTAGGCTCTCGCGCTTAATCTCAGTTGTTCCATGGCACGCTGTAGAAGGTCGCCCATTTCGGAGGAGATGCGGCAAAACTTGCGAAGGTGTTGTTGGCCCATGCGCGCATTGCAGGGGGTGGCCTCTTGGGCGAACCGTTTCCTTTGAACCTGACGGGCCTCAGTAATTCTGTCGCGTATAGAATCGGAATTTTCTCCCGGTTTGCCTTTTCGTAAATCTTCGATGGATAGAGACGGGGCTTCGACGTGCAGATCGATCCTATCCAGTAAGGGACCGCTTATTTTGGAACGATAGCGCTGAATCTGAGCCGGGGTGTCGGTGCATTCCTCTCCGATGTATCCGCAAGGGGTGGGGTTCATGGCGGCAACCAACATGAACCGGCAAGGCAAGGTTACGATCCCGGCGCTTCGGGAAATGGTGACGTCCCCGTCCTCAAGGGGTTGGCGAAGCACTTCGAGGGCGGAGCGCTTGAATTCGGGTAGCTCATCTAAAAACAGCACTCCATTGTGAGCCAGCGATACCTCCCCTGGCCCCGGTATGCTCCCGCCGCCAAGCAGGCCGACATCGCTAATGGTGTGATGAGGGGATCGATAAGGTCGCTGGAAGCGGTGAACCGGTCCTTTCAGGGTGTTTCCGGCCACGGAGTGAACGCTGAGGATCTCCAAAAATTCATCCAGCGTGGGTTTTGGCATGATGGTGGGAATTCGCTTTGCCATCATCGATTTGCCCGATCCGGGCGGACCTATGAGCAGTATATTGTGTCCCCCCGCCACAGCCACCTCTATGGCGCGGCGAACTGCGTGCTGGCCCTTGACTTCGGAAAAGTCTCCTCTTCCGTTTTCCTGCCGTTCCAAGGTGTCCAATACCCCGCTGGTTTGCTTGGGCTCTATCTGGATTTGGCCCTGAAGGAATCGGATGGATTCATCCAGGGAGCCGACTTCGATGACGTCGATCCCGCGAACGAGGGCGGCTTCCTGACTGGAAGGGTGGGGCAGGATAACCCCCTTTTTCCCCAGCGATTTTGCCAGTAAGGCGGAGGCGAGACCCCCTTTGACCGGGCGCAAGGCGCCGGAAAGGCTCAATTCCCCCGCCAGGAGATAGTCCTGGACGGAGGGAGTTTGGATCTGGCGGGTAGCCAGAAGCACACCCAGGGCGATGGGCAAGTCGTAGATGGGCCCTTCCTTGCGCAGATCCCCCGGCGCCAGATTGATGGTGGTGCGGGTGCGGGGCATTTTGAATCCCGAATTGGTCAGAGCTGAAAAAACCCTGTTTTGGGATTCCTTTACCGCGGCATCGGGCAGGCCAACCATGAACAGTTTCGGTTCTCCTTCTTCCTCGGTGTTCACTTCCACCTGAACGTGCTTGGCTTCTATCCCTGCTATGGCGGAAGAACTGACGGTGGCTAGCATGGGCGGTAAGAGGGAATGGGGTTAACCGGATTGGTAGTGTCTGACACTTTCGGTATAGTGAGAATGGAGGAAGCGTCAGATGACAATCCAAAGTTCTACCAAAAGCAATTATTGTGCTTCTCGAACCTCAAAACGGCCTGCGGTCGGGGTCAGGTCCTTGATTTTTGACATTTCCCCATGTTGAAAATCCAGGGGTTGTTGCCCAAAACCACCTTTATCGAAATACTGGGTGTCCTTTTCCCGTCTTGCTTTACCAAGAATACACGCGGCAGAGCAAGGATGCTCTTGCCCTACC
>JAJDZZ010000046.1 GCA_022824405.1 Opitutales bacterium | reverse complement strand
CAAAGAGCGCTGAGAAACGCAAAGGGAAGAGGGAACGGCGCTGGCGCGCCAATGAGGAATTAAGAATGAGGAATTAGGAATTTTGTATTTTTTGCGCTCTTTTGTGGCTATTCCCTGCGCCCCTTGGGCGCTTCCCTCTTTGCGCTCTTCGCGCTCTTTGCGAGATCCCCTTTCTCATCCTACTTTTTTCGATCACCATTATTCGTGGTTCATCTTTCTCCCAATTCCTCATTCTTCATTCCTCATTCCTAATTCGCGCGCCTTGGCGCGCCTCAGTGTCCTCTGTGGTTTTTTGTACTGCCCCCACTTTCCTCAAAATCGTGATCCTGATCCCGTGTGAAGGAATTTCAAGGACGGTTGACGACCTGCAATCCAAGTCGTTCCGCTCGTTCATTCAATAGTTGTCGATAAGCGTCCTGTTTGGGTTTGCTCAGGAAACTGCGATCGATCAACTCATTCCAAACCGTTAGCACAGACCTGAAATCGCGGAGAATGGTTTCAGTTTGCTTATCTCGTAGTTTGAGACGTTCCTGCAAATAGCCCTCAATCCATAGTTCTCGAGTCAATTTTCTCTTTTTGCCGTATAGTGGAAGCGCCGATTCTTCCTTCGCATTTTCCAAAACCAATGTCGTGTTGAGAAGATCGTAAGCAGGCGAAAGGGTGACTGCCCCTCTGCGAACGATCAGGGAAAAGTTCTTCAGATGCATGTCCTCGTTGCCGGTCAGAAAACAGAATATCAGGAGCCTTGCCAGCTTGGGCTTCTCGATTGCCGGGAAGGTGCAGAATTGTTCTACAATGCCGGCGACCCGCTCCAGGGAGCTTTCGTATTTTGTTTCGCGAGTTGCTCCCGATAATTGAGCGAAGTCTTCGACGTGCAATCTGTGGTCGCGTCCCTCTCTGTCGAAACGGCGAATAACGAATATCCAACTCCCATCCGTTGCCGGAATCAAACCATTGGGAGGGACTTCTATTCCGGCGGATGCAGCCATCCGCATGGTGAGCGCTTCATTCGCCGGGACCTCGAAATAGGGTAGGGGATTGGGCTTCATCAGAAATTTTCCGTCGCGGTCCACTATCTCGAAAGTTCCTTTCTTCAATCGGAGTAACGCGGATAATTTTGGTTGCACCCCTTGTACGGACATTTTACCGGCCCGCAATCTCGCCTGCCGCAATTGCTCCTCGTGGGACAGGTCCAGTGGCCCAAGGTTCTTCAGCCTTGGATGGAACGCGCGGAGCCCCTCCCTTGAAAAGGAGGCCTCATCCGGGATCGGTTGAAGCGTAATGGGACAGAAATTCATCCTATCCCTGACTCCTTGCCAGGACTCTCCGTTACCTCGTTTAAGGTTAATGAACCAACCATATCGGCTCCCACCGTCACGAGTTGGCGGAACATATCACCACGGTCTATCTTGTGAAGTCGAAGTAATGATTCGAGCTGAGGACCCTCGGGGAGCAATCCTTCAAATACGGGGGGAAACCCGGTAAAGCGATAGGGCTCGGCCTGGATTGGCATGGTAAGGGAAACAGGTGCGCCTTGGTAGTCATCCAGGTAAACGAACGACCATGTATCATCCCTCCATCCCTCGAGGTATCCCGCCAATTGTCCCGCTTGACTCACCGCAGCCCTTCGGCTCGGCCTATTCCGAATGGTATCTTTTCTCATCACTTTTCAACAAGACTTCGACGCCATTCCTCCACCAACGGACCTTCCGGTTCCAAACGTACGTTGAGGACCGTGAGGACGGCCTCCAAGGTCTTCCAAGTGGTACGGTCAGTACCCATTTCCAAGTTTTGAACCACGTAACGACTCACGCCGGCATAGCTGGCCAATTCAGCTTGACTCAACCCCGCCCGCTTCCGGTGAAATGCTATCAGGGATCCCAACTGTTCCAAGTGCATGATATATCAGGCAATTATTGTGTTTTAGAGCGATATTCCTGGAAAAAAGCATAAATACAAGCATTTTGATCAATATATCAGGCATAATTCCTGTTTAAACCAAAAATTTAACCCAAAAAAGGCCTTGAGCGACCTAATTGCCTGAAAAATCAGGCCCCCTTTTGGACCCCCAAGAGGGAACCACAAAAAGCTCAGAAGGCTCAAAAAGAACCGCGGATTACACGGATATTAGGCGCCAAGGCGCCAATGAGGAATTAAGAATTAGGAATTAGGAATTGGGAGGGGGAATTGAACATGGATGAACAGGATGGACAGGATTGGGACGGGACTCTCGCAGAGAGCCCTGAGAAACGCAAAGGGAGGGGGAAAAGGCGCCAAGGCGCCAATGAGGAATTAAGAATGAGGAATTTTGTGTTTTTGTGCGTTTTGTAGCTATTCCCTGCGCCCCTTGGGCGCTTCCCTCTTTGCGCTCTTCGCGCTCTTTGCGAGATCCCCTTTCTCATCCTACTTTTTTCGATCACCATTATTCGTGGTTCATCTTTCTCCCAATTCCTCATTCGCGCGCCTTGGCGCGCCTCTCTCCTACCAGTGAACCGGTAGCGAAGCATGGTGCTCAGGGCGGGACTTGAACCCGCACGCCTTTCGGCACACGCCCCTCAAGCGTGCGTGTCTACCAATTCCACCACCTGAGCCTGTGACAAGGATGGGAAGCTAAACAGAATATTTCATGGGCAGGCAACCCATTTGTAACTGACTTTTCCTTCTTTTTTATCTCGAATTGGCAGGGTCGGGCGTTATAGGTAAAGTCGACTTGGAACTAACTCCAAGCAATCTCCAAACAAGACAGCGAAAAGCAATGCCTGACGGCGGTTCCTTCCCCCGGAATCTTCCGTTGGGCGATTCCATTCCCGGCATGGATAAGGATGCAAATACCGATAATCTGGTCCCGCAGCCCTCGGAAAAGGAGCTCGTAGACCTGAGCGCTTTGCAGGACTTCGACTTTGGACCAAGTTGGAGTGATGCCACTTCTGCCAAGCCGGCCAGGAAGGAAACCGGTCCTCGTCGCTCACGTCCGGCCCGAAAGCGGGGAGGCCCAACCGGAAAAAGGGACCGGCGGCCATCCAAACCGAGAATTTCCCGAGGTGCGGATCGAGCTTATGAGGGCAAGCGTCAGTCCGGAAAGCGCTCCAAACCCCCTCATCGATTTGAACCTCCAAAAAAAGTGGTGGAGGTGGCTTTCTATCCCGAGGAGAAAGGATTTCGCGCCTTGTGCCGGGCCATGAAGGCCACTTCCATAACCTATGAACTTTTCGATATTGCCCGCATTTTATTAAAGAAACCGGAGCGCCACACTGTGGTTATCCATCCATTGCAAGTTTCCGGGGAGGAGGCCGACTCCGGGCAAGGTTGGTTCTACGTGGTGAAAGCGGACGGCATGCCCTTTTTGGATGAACCGGACGCTATTCAGCACGCTCTGTCCCGTTGCCTGGACCACTGCTTTACAGCCGAAACCGTCCAAGTGGATCCTCCCAGAGGCGTTTTCAACACGGTGAGAAGGTGTGGAATTACCGGTGAATTGCTGGGTCCGCCGAATTATCATCGCTGCAAGGAAATAACCAGGGATCACCACGCCAACCGGTTGCCCAACATGCCCTTCCATAAATTCGAGTCGCGTATCGAGACGGTCCGGGACGAAGCGGTTATCCAGGCTTGGGTGGAAAAAATGAAGACCCTTACCCGCTACACCTTGAAACCGGAATATGGGGGAGAGAGGGTTTTTCAGGAAGCGGAATTGGCCCGGGCCTACGTCAGGGCTCATCTGCGGGATAAACTCGTGAGCAGGGTAAAAACCCTGCGTTTGGAAGGGGGGCAAACGCGAGAACTGGCCGATCCGTTGATAAAGGCGAATGTCGAATTTTCCAGGGACAGAGAAATCCGATTTCCCCTCCACACTGCCAACCGGTTGCGGGGGCGTTTGAGGGGACAGAATTTTGCCCTCTTCAAGAGAGGGAGCAAAGGGGTTTCCTACGTGTGCGCGGTCAAGCGCAAGTTCCGGCGTCCCGGCCAGATTTTCTCCGACCGGGTTCAACAAATTATTGAATTTCTAGAAGGCCATCCGGGAATCCCGGTCAGGGAATTTTCCGAGCAATACCTGGGGTTTGGCATCTTTGGCAAAGAGACAGAGTCTGCTCCCGAGCTGACGGAGGAGCAGAATGATCGGTTGAAAGCATTGCGGGTCGATTTCCAATGGCTGCTCAAGGAGGGATACATATCCGAATACGCGGACGGAAAGGTATTTGCCCATCCCATCCGATCGACCGGAGCCAAGACGAAGGAGGAATTGACTCTCGCAAAGCACGCAAAGAACGCAAAGAAGGGGAGAAAAACAACCACAGAGGACTCAGAGAACACAGAGGGGGACAAAGGCGCCGAGGGCGCCAATGAGGAATTAGGAATTAAGAATGAGGAATGGGGGAGAAGGGAGTGATGGAGTGGGGGAAAGGCGCCGGGGGGAGAATGAAAAATGAGGAATTTTGCGTTTTTTGTGCCTTTTGTGGTTCCCTCTTTCTTTGCGGATCTTTGCGGATCTTTGCGAGAGGTTGCTCGATCACGATCATGATCAAGATTACGATTGGGCGCCTTTTCCTGCGTCGATGGTCAGCCGGAGATGGCGCTTTTGATCGGGCCCAATGGAAAAGTGGATTTGCCATCCTCCTGGCTCCAACCAGTTGCCTAGATTTTCCGGCCACTCGATAGCGAGGCAGAAGGGTGGTTCCAGGAATTCTTCGATTAACAGCTCGGCTGCTTCCCTCGGATCGGCGATGCGGTAGGCATCGAAATGAATCAGTTGACGCTCGCCCCGATAGATGGAGTAGAGGTTGTAGGTGGGGGAAGTGACCAAATCCCGTATGCCCCATCCCCGTGCCAGTCCTTTGACAAAGGTGGTTTTTCCCGCTCCCAGGCTACCGGACAATTTCAGGGTTTCATTTTCCGGGAAATAGCGGGAAAAGTCCTCCGCCACCGCCATGGTTTCTTCCAGGGAGGAGGAGGTCCAACCCGCTTCAAGTCGATTTAAAATGCTCATAACCGCCCAGGAGATCCTCCGCATGGCCGGGGCCGCTTAACCGAATACGATTTCCTTCACCTTTCTCCGATTCCTCCAGCCTGCCAATACAAGTTACCGGGGTATCGAATTCCCTATGCCAATTTCGGGCAAACGCATCCTTTGCGCAGGCGGCTTGAACCGTGAAGAGAAGTTCGTAATCTTCACCATCGTTAAAGGCATGCCACAAGGGGCTGTGTCCGGAAGACCTGGCCATTTCATGGCTGGTTGGGCTGATAGGGATTTTTGCGGTATCCAGGCAGATGACCCCATGGGCCGGCGCCAGGCGATAGAGGTCGATCCCCAGTCCATCCGATATGTCGATGGCCGAGGTAACCCCTCCGTGATGGGCCATCCAGACGCCCTCCCCGAGCCGCGGTTCAAAATGCAGGTGCTTACCGAGGGAACTTCCCCCCAGATCGCCCGTAACCCAGAGGGTATCCCCGGGACGGCCGGACTTTCGGGTCAGCGGGCGGTTGGCCTCCAGGTAACCGGTCAAGGTCATGGAAAAGGCCAAATCCCGGTGGGTCGATGTCACGTCTCCTCCCACAATTCTGGTGTCGCAGGCTCGGGCGGTTTTTCTAAGGCCGCCGTAGAAAGACTGGAGCCACTCGACCGAAGTGTCTGGAGGAAGGAGACAGGCCAACAGGGCGTGGTGGGGCTCAGCCCCCATTGCGGCCAAATCACTGATGCACCTGTTGAGTAATTTAGCCCCGACCGATTCCGGCGGCGCTTCCTCTGCGAAGTGTTTTCCGTAAACCAGGGAGTCGTTCGTGACAGCGGATGGCAGGGCCGAATTTTTCAGGATGGCGGCATCGTCTCCAATTCCTTCGGGGGACGGTGGGCTGGCATCTCCCAGCCAAAGACGGATCTCCTGCAACAGTTTATTTTCTCCCCAGTGGCTTACGGTTGGCCCATTTCTGGAATTGATCGGGACCATCGTTAACCCTCGTTGAGTAGGAGGAGCATCAGCGTATTTGCGTTAAACAATCCGTGGACGATGATGGGCGCGAAAATGTTCCCGGTTTTTTCGTAGGAGAGGCATAGCCATGCCCCCAGAAGAAACAACGGCAGCAGGCTCAACCAGTTGAAGTGCATTGCCGCGAAAATCAGGCTGCTCATTATGGCGGGCCACCAACCCGGAAAAAAAGCCTTCAGGTTGCGGTAGATCAATCCGCGAAAAAGAAGTTCCTCACTGATGGGAACGAGAACGATGACGAGAAATCCCACAGCTAAAATTGCCGGGAAGGATGTCATATCCGCTACCTGCAGAACCACCTCCTGGGGTTCCGTGGGAAGGTTGAGGGTTTGAAGGACTAAGGGCCAATAGTGGTAGACCCCGGCCAGGACCGGGATAAAGGCCAACAGGAGGTAGACGGACCGGAAAGGCAAGGGCAACAGGCCTCCCTTGGCGGGACTCAATTTTATGGTTTTTGGCTTCAGGTAGTAGAAAAACAGCCCTGTCAACCCGGCCAGGAAGGCGAGGTGCATGGAGAAGGCCTGGAGGAAGTATTGATGGTCGGGAGGAGCGGTCTGATTGCCGGAAAGCAGGGAGTATAATCTCACGGCCAGGGCGCCGGCTGCAAAAGCGAGCAGGTAGAGGAAAACGAGGATCATGCAAAAATCCAGCCCCCCTATACCCCAATGGCTCAGTTCCCAGGTTTTTTTCCCACAAACCCCCCTGCCTTTGCTAAAAACCAAGTGGGCCAGGCAAATGATACTGGCGAAGAGAACGATCGTGGCATACAGGTCCATGGCTGGGCTGGTGAATTCAGGACTCATGTATCGGGAAGAAGGGAAAAAAGGCTGAAGGAAAAAGGCTGAAGGCTAAATTTCGATCGTGATCAGAAGAAAAGGAGTGGTGGAGTGATGGAATGGTGGAGTGATGGAGTGATGGAGTGATGGAGTGGTGGAGTGGTGGAGTGATGGAATTGACATTGGCGAAAAGCGCTGAGGGCACCATTTGGCATCCAGCATCCAGCATCGAGAATCGATCATCAAGCATTTGACTCTCGCAAAGCACGCAAACCACGCAAAGACCGCAAAGGCGGGGAAAAAATAACCACAGAGGGCACAGAGAACACAGAGGAGGGAGGAGAGGCGCCAAGGCGCCAATGAGGAATGGGGAGAAGGGGAACCGCAGATGACGCAGATTAGCGCAGATTAAAAAAGGAGGGGGGGATGGGCGCCCAGGGGCGCCAATGAGGAATTAGGAATTGGGAATGGGATCTCGCCGAGGCGAGATGGCACAAAGGGGGAGAAGGGAATGATGGTTGAAGGTTAAAGGTGTTGAGATAAATCGTGATCTTGATCGTGATCAGAAGGACAGGATAATCATTATCAAGCGAATCAGATAACTTAATCATCATGGAGTTAGCCAACGGCATTCACCTGGCCTATTGCACCAATATCCACCGTGGAGAATCCTGGGAGGAGACTTTTCGATCCCTGAACCGGTATACCCTGGAGGTGCGGAACCGGGTGTGTCCGGGGGGCGCATACGCTATCGGCCTGAGACTTGGAGCCTCCGCAGCCCATGAATTATCGGACCCGGCCACCCTGTTGAACTTTCAAAAATGGCTGGAGAAAAATAACTGTTACGTATTTACCATAAACGGTTTTCCCTACGGTAACTTTCACGGAACGCGGGTCAAAGAACAGGTTTACCTTCCGGATTGGTCTTCACGCGATCGGCTCGACTACACAAAGCGGTTATTCGATCTCTTGTGCGATATCCTGCCCGAGGGTATGGAGGGAAGCGTAAGTACGTTGCCGGGATCGTTCAAACGCTTCGTGACCGGAAATGAACGGGTTTCCGCCATGGAAAAAAACTTGGCCGAGGTAGTGGAATACATAGACGAGTTGAGCGAAAAGACGGGCCATGACCTCCATCTCGGACTGGAACCGGAGCCACTGGGGTATTTCGAAACCAGCGAAGAAACGGTCAACTTTTTCGACCGCATTCTCGATTCGTATCCCGGGGAGCGGGAGACGTTCCTGCGTCGATTGGGAGTGAACTACGACACCTGTCATTTGGCGGTTGAATACGAGAGGGCTGGGGAATCTTTAGGGCGTTTCCAACAGAAGGGGATCCGTCTCAGCAAAGTTCACCTCAGTTCCGGCCTGTGGTTGGCGGAATTTTCGGAAAGCTCTCTGCAAAAATTGAGGGGGTTTTGCGATGAGGTTTATTTGCATCAGGTGGTCGCCGTAGACAACGCCGGTCGATTCCATCGTTACGAGGACTTGGATTTGGCCTTGGAAGCCCGACAGAGGGGAAGGGACAGGGCCATAGAATGGCGTATCCATTTTCATATTCCGTTGCATGCCTCGCCGCAACCGCCTTTGCAACCGACCAGCGACCACATCCAAGACACTCTGGACTTTTTTCAGGTTGGGCCCGGCCTGTGCCACCAATTTGAAATGGAAACCTACACCTGGGAAGTGCTACCGGAGGATTTGGCAAACTCCGACGTGGTGGACCAACTGGTGCGCGAACACCAGTGGACATTGGCCGAGTTTTCGGCTCGGGGGATGGCCTGAGGCGCGAAAATTAAAGGAAGAAGGAAGTAGGCTGAATAAAGAAGGCACTTTCGAGTTTCCAGCATCCTAAATCCTAATTCCTAATTGGTGCGCCTAAAAAGGAGGGCGGACTTTCCAGTCCCCCATGGCGTTCATAAGGCGGGTTGGAAAACCCGCCCTCAGTAAAAGCCTGTTCCGGCGAAACCGGATCTCTTTTGCGTCTTTTGTGCCTTTTGTGGTTTCCTCTTTTTGCTTGCAGCTTGGCTGTCCCGGCGATTTATCCCACCTTCCTGATTTACCGTGTTTATGGCCGAATTTCCCCATATCGAATATGATATCCAAGTGCCTTATTGCCTGAGGGTTTTTTTTACGAAAAATGCCTTCAGGGTGGGAAATCCACTCTTTCGGGATTTAGCCTGCTCCCAGGAAAACGGTGCGCGAAAGAAAACCTTGTTTTATATCGATAAAGCGGTGGCTGCCACCCACCCGGACCTGGCGGGCGACATCGAATCTTATTTCGGCCATTACCAGGAAGATTTGGACCTGAGGGGCATCCACTTTCCGGATGGAGGGGAATCGCTGAAAAACAATTCTGGGTGCCTGGATAAAATTTACGCCGACATCCAGCGGCACTGCATATGCCGGCACAGTTACATCGTGGGAATTGGCGGTGGGGCATTATTGGACGTGGTCGGATTTGCCGCCGCGACGGCCCATCGTGGAATCCGTCACTTTCGTCTACCGACCACTACCCTGAGTCAGGCCGATGCGGGCGTAGGGGTGAAGAACGGGGTAAATTTTAATGGAAAGAAGAATTTCGTCGGTTCCTTCGCTCCGCCTTTCGCTGTAGTGAATGATTTTTCTTTTCTGAAAACATTGCCCGATGAACACCTTCGAAACGGTTACGTCGAGGCCGTCAAGGTTGCCTTGATCCGGGATGCCGCATTTTTCGATTGGATCGAGACCAATGTCGATTCCCTGAATCAGTTTGAGGAGACCGTCATGGAAGAATTGATTCATCGGTGTGCCAAACTCCACGTAGCTCACATTGCGACATCAGGAGACCCCTTCGAAATGGGATCGGTCAGGCCGCTTGATTTTGGACATTGGGCCGCGCACAAGCTGGAGCAGGTGTCCAATTTTGAGATCAGTCACGGCGCGGCCGTGGCAATAGGCATAGCCATCGACACGATATATTCCGTGGAGATGGGTTATCTGGAAAAATCCTCTGCCAGTCGTGTTCTATCCCTCCTCACCCGATTGAATTTCCGGATTTATTCCAGTCTTCTGGAAAAGCGCGGTGACAGAGGTTATCCCCTGATTCTTGAGGGATTGGAGGAATTTCGCGAACATCTGGGAGGAAGGCTTACCATCACTCTGCTCAAGAATATAGGCTCCCGTTTCGAGGTGCATGAAATGAACGAGGAACTCGTTTTGAAATCGATCGAACGATTGAAAACGTTGGCATGAAGGGGAAAAGGGAAAAGGGAAAAGGGAAAAGGGAATGGTGGAATGATGGAGTGTTGGAATAGGGGAGAAGGGGAAAAGGATGAAGGCAAGGGATCAGCGGGTCCGAAAGGATTCGCTCAGGACTATGGCGACGATGAGGTCCTGAAATCCGAAATCTTCTTCGGAACTATTTTCGACGATGTGCTGGACGACCCGCCGGTCTCCAAATCCCAGGGGTCGACCGGCTGCGTAGGTGAGGAGCTTTTCCGTCAGGCAATGGGCGAAAAGGTCGATATTTTCCAACAGGTAACGTTTCAGGTCGGTGACGTCCTCCAGCCGGGTTCCATCGGAAAGGATGGCGTTGGGATCGACCTCCGGACCCCAACGGCCGCCTTTACCCTTGCTGGAATAGAATTCTTCTTCCAACTCTACGGAACCGTCGGGGGGATCCGTATAAATCGGATAGTTGGCCCGCCACCGGCCAATCGGATCGAAGTTCTCCATGATGAATCCCAGGGGATCGATCCGTTCGTGGCAACGTGCGCAAGTGGGATCGGCCGTGTGGGCATTCATCTGTTGGCGCATGGTGACGGTGCCGCTGGTATCGGGCGCTACGGCGGGAACATTGGGAGGCGGAGGAGGAGTGGGTTGCCCAAAGACATTCTCCAGGAGCCATACCCCCCGGTGGACGGGATGGGTATCGACGCCGTTGGCGGTAGCCATCATGACCGATGCCATTCCCACGATACCCCCTTGCCGGGCGCCTGTGGGAATGGTGACGCGCTGCATTTCCCATCCTTCGAGTTCACCTCCGTAGATATCGGTCAGGGGCTGGTTACGATAGCTGAACCCGGGATCTATGAAAGTCTCCAGGGGAAGGTTTTCGATCAAAATCTCATCAAAGAGCAGTTCCCCTTCGTCGATCATGGCACGGCGGTGGCCTTCGCCGAAAAACACCCGGGTTGTTGCCTGAAACCGGAAAAGCCGCGGATCCGGCATGATGCCGCTGAGCTTGCGCGTGCCAAGCCACTGACCGGTAAAATTGTGAATGAAGCGCTTGCGTTCGGGCAAACCGAGAAGGCGCCGCGTTTCCTGTTCCAGTACAGGGGCCGAGGACAACTCGCCTTTGCCGGCCAGGTTCCGCAAACGCTCATCGGGCGGCGCTGAGGTCAGAAAATAACTGAGCCGACTGGCCAGATCCCAATCATCGAGGATCCCGGGAGTGGTGGAGCGATAGAGAAAATGCGGTGAGACCAAGGCTCGGCGCACCGCGAGGTGCAGGGCGTCTTCAACCCTCGCCTCGGGAAATTGGCGGAGGTGCCCTCGGACCACGTCCAGATAGGTTTCCATCTGGTCTTCAGAGACTGGACGTCTGAAGGCCTGACCGAGGAACCGGTTGAGAAAGATACCGGCAAAGGCTTCATCGGAAATTCCAGGGGCTCGTTCCCCGAGGAACCGTTGGGAGCGTTCGCGGCGGATCCGCGTTTCCTCATCTTCAATCAGGCGAAAGGGACCTTCTACTTCTACTCTCCAAAGATCGATGGCCGGGCCAAAGCGGTGATTTTCTTCCAGGACGATGGCCTTCACCCAATTGTGGTAATTATCGCCGATGCCACCCCCGATATCTACCGGCAGCACATCCAGTCGGGGATCCTCCATGTCCAACTCCCCACTTTGCAGAATGTTTTGGACGATCTCATAAAATTCAACCTGTCCGGCGCTACGTTGTTCTCTATTGAGGGTGAGAAGGGCCGCATACAAGGGCTTATCGACGGCCAATCGCCCGAGGATAAAATCCCTGGAAAATTCCAACGAACCTGCTGGGTCGGAGTAGGCCGGACCATCGGTCCAACGAAAGCCCAACACCTCGCCCTTGAATAGTTCGACCTCGATCTGGAACCTGGGGGGGTGGTCTGCACCTGGCGCTACGAGGAAATTGCCAAGATTGCGCAGGTTTTCAAATAGCGCGTATTTCTGCTCCCCGTTTTGACGGGCATAAACCGCCAGTTGAAAGGGCGATTCCCGGTAGGGGTACTGCATGTGATCGGTCTGAAACACATCGGCATCGATCTGCAGCCGGTATACACCGCTGTGCGGCACCTCAAATGGACTGGTCCAAGCGGCTGCGCTGGCCATATTGCGGGAGGAGGCCAAGCGGTATCGGTCCTCGGCGAGGGCGGCTCCCCCTCCTTCGCTGGTGAAGAAACCGTCCGGTTCTATTTCGTATCGTTGTGAGGGCACACTTTGAGATCCTTTTTCCGGGGGAAGAACCTCATCCGCGATCCGGTTGGCCAATTTCAGAAACTCTGCCAGCAACGGCGGTGAAAGAATGAGGCCTGAGGCCACGTTGTCGAAACCGCTCTCCGAATCGTCCGTTGGAAAAGAATAGGGCACCTCGAATTCCGGTATGCCGAATACATTGCGAATGGTATTTTCATATTCGACCCGGTTGAGGCGACGGGGAACGGTTCCGCCCACCGGGGAGTGTTCGGTCAGTTTTCCGTCAAGCCAGGATGTCATGTCTTCCCGTTCCGTTGCGGTGGGGAAGGATTCCGCGTCCCTGGGGGGCATATCGCTGGTGTGGATCACGTCGTAGACCTTGGTCCAGAAAACGGGGGAGTCGGAGTCAGCCCAGTCGATGGAGGTCATCTCCAAATTCACCTCGCCTTCGATGAAATCGTCATCCCCGGCATGACATTCGAAACAGTGAGATTTAAAAAACCCGCGAACGGCAGGCGGGAGCGGCTCCATTGCCTGTGCCAGGAAGGGAAACAGAAGGACGATCGGCGACAAGCGAATCACCGGAAATCAGGAGAAGCACTCGTTGAGGTTATGGCTGGCCCCGGCGAATCGATCGATTTCGAGGCCATAACCCTGCATCAGGCTGAGGTAAAAATCTCCCAGCTTGCGCGGGTTGGCGGCTTGGCGGTCGATGGCCCAATGCTTCCCGTGGGGCAAGCCGCCCCCAACCAACAGGGTCGGCAGGTTGGTGTTGTCGTGCGTATTGGAATCTCCCATGCCGCTGCCCAGAACGACCGCGGTGGAATCCAAAAGGGACCGGCCATCGGCGTCCCGGTGAGCCTGCAGCTTGTCCAGGAAAAGACCGAACCGTTTCACATGCTCTCGCCCGATCATATTGTACTCGGCTATTTTCTTGGCCTCATTCCCGTGATGAGAAAGCCCGTGGTAGCCCGCGCTGAGGCGACGCCCCTCGATATTGAAGACCTGACTCCATCCCGGGACCAGAAAGGTCAGTACCCGGGTCGAATCGGTGGTGAGGGCGAGGGCCATCAGGTCATACATGACGGTTTCGCATTCCAGAGCTAGTTCGGGTGATATCGGATCGAATTGAGGCAGAACATAATCCGACTTGGGAAACGGCTTCTCCAGCCAGGTTCGCTGCTTCTGCAATTTTTTTTCAACGTCGCGAACGGAAGCCAGGTATTCGTCGAGTTTTTTTTGATCTCGCCGCGATACCTTGCGTTGGAGGGATTGAGCTTCTTCCAATACGCCATCCAGCACACTGGAATTTCCCTTTAACAGATAATCGATGCGCGACTTGTCCGAATCGGAACGGAAGAGGGTTTGATAAAACACACTGGGTCGGCCGACCATGGGCAAGGCCACTCCCTCCTTGGTATAACTGAGCCGGGCATCGCCGGGGGGATTGCCACAGGTAACCTGGATTGAAGAGTAACGGGTATGGGCGCCTACATGATCTGCAACCAGTTGGTCCATGGAAACACTACCCGTGGCGGAGCCCGTCATCCAGGCCCTCCAGCCTTCGTGTCCATTGCGCCCACGGTGGTCGAGCCCGGAAAAGATCGACATCTTCTCCCGGTATTTAGCAATGGGAGCCAAGGTTGGGGGCATCTCGTAATTGGCCCCCGCCTGCTGGGGAAAAAAGGCGTCCTGGTAAAACCCCAGGTAAGTGCCAATGCAAACCAGACGCTTCAATTGGCCGGGTGGAGCGGCTGCGGCCAGGGAGCGTGGAACCCAGGATTCCATCATGGGCAAAGCCAGACTGACTCCCACCCCTTTGAGGAACTGACGGCGATCAATTCGGTTTTTCATTATATAATGTTAAACCATTTTCTCTGAATGAGCAAATTCAGAATTTATAGGATGCGCCGAGGCTGTATTGGGCTCCCCAGCGGTGGTAGTCCCGCACCAGACGCAGGTCCTGATCGCCAAAGGTTGCGGCCAGCGGTTCGTCGGTGAGGTTGTAACCCTGTAAAATAATGGTCAGGCCTTCCAGGATTCCGGTCTCATATTCATAGCTCAACTGGGCGTCGAATACCGTTTCGGCCAAGATGTTGCGGAAAAAGGGTCCACGAAAACCGAAGGTTGCGATGTCCCCGCGAAAATCGGAACGATAGCGACCACTCGCTCGGGCCTCGAAACCGCCTTTTTCGTAGTAGAGGGTGGCATTATAGATATTTTCCGACAGTCCTGGAATTGGCTGAGAAGGATCGCCCAAATTGGGTTCAATGCTGCTCTTGGTCAGGGACGCGTTTAGAAGGACTCCCCATCCTTCCAGGACCTCGGAGAGTTTTTCACCCGGGAGAGAGAGTGAAAGCTCCAACCCATAGAGTTCTCCGCCTTCGCCGTTCTGCGGTTTGTTCCGGAAGCCCTGGTAGATGGCCGGGACAACGCCCGGGACTCCGGTGGGATATCCGGTGAAATCCGACAACAGGGATTCGACGTAGGTGTAGCTGACCAGATCCTTGTGGTATCCGGCCAAAGCCCAGTAGCCCATGTTGTCGGCAAAATAATTCTCGAAGGAAAGATCCAGGGAATTGGAACGCCAGGGCTCCAATTGCGTGTTGCCGCTTTGTCCGCTCCAGGGACTGAACTGTACGTCAGTGGAGTCGGCCAAGCCTTCATTGAAATTGAAGGACGCGCTGGCCCGCATATCGTCCATTTCCTGTCGGGCCAATTGCCGGGCCACGCTGAATCGTAGTCGCCTGAGTTCGTCGATCTCAAATATGAGGTTCAAACTGGGGACGAGGTCTGTGTAAGTGTGCGAATCGATGGCGGTGCCGATGAGCAGGCCGCCGCTTCCATCGAAGGTGGCAACCCCGCCTCGGGAGGACTGATTGGTACGAATAAACTGGGTTCCAAGGGTGCCTGCGACCGGCATCGACCCGAGCTTGGTGTCGATAATAAATTGCGCGTAGGCAGTAGTGACCTCTTCCTCGATCTCATAGTTCTGGTTGATGTTGTTGGGATGGTTATTGGGAATGAGGTCGTAGATGCCGCTATCGAAAACAGACCTGACATCATAAGCTCGCTGAGGACCGATTCCGATGAAGCTGAGGTCGGCATTGCCAATGGTTTCCGGGAACGGCGCGCTCCAGGAACCGTCGGCCAAGGCCAAAAACCAGCCTCCGCGTCCACCGGGGGCCGGGTTGGTCTCCGACTTGATCCTCTCGGTCCAGGCCAAGCCAAACTCCATTTGGTTGAAAAGGCCTTCCAGATCGCGCCGGATGGCGGTTCTGACCTGGTTCAATTCATCCATGGCTATGGGTCCTTTGAAGAACCCGAGTTGACCGCCGGGAACTACGTTACCTCCCCAACCTTGCGGACCGGCCAGGCGAATACTGTCGGAGGAATAATCGAGGTTGGAGGAGAAGGTGGCCCCGGTTCTGCCTCCCAATTGGAAGGAGAGGGTGTCCGGGGTGCTCCAGTCGGCCTCGGCCCCGCCATTGCCTTGATTGGATCCCCAGCCCGAGTAGGTCTCCAGCACAAAGTCTGTCCGGTCGATATTGGAATGGCTCAAGTCGAGTTCGAGTTGCCAACCGTTGTCGGTGTCCATAGTGAGGTTCCACCCTGGGGAATAAACCTCGGCATCCCTCCATACGATGTCATTTCTCATGACGCCGTAAACTCCGGTGAAAGTTCCCGCGGTAATGAGCCCGTCCTGCACCGTATAGCCGGGCTGCAGAGAGGCTGAACTCCATTGCAGCGGAAACTCAATTCCCCGCAGGATCTGGGTTTCGGCAAAGTCGGAGAAAAAGATATCGAAAGTCGTGTGAAGGTTGTCGTTGGGACGGGACTCGAAAACGGCCAAAAAGCTGTCGCGGTCCAACTCGCTGGAGCGAACGAAAGGCTTGGCGCCTCCTATGATCAGGTTGCCATCGCCTCGGGCAGGGAATCCCCAGGAATTCCATTGTTCTCCTTGACCGGGTTGGTTGGTGTTGGAATAGCCGAAGGCCCAGCCGATGGTCTCATCATCGTTTTGATCGATGTAATTCATGGAGAACCGGGTTCCATTAATATCGACATCGGGGTTTAGTTGATTCATGCTGGTCCACTCGTAAAAGGCATTGGCCACAAAGGTTTTTTTGCCATGTGCAAGCGGTCGGACCGTGCGCATATCAATGGTCCCGGCCAGACCCTGGCCGACCAGATTCGGCTGGGTCGTCTTGTATACCACCACGCCGTTGAGGAGTTCTCCCGGGTATTGGTCGAATTCGACGGACCGGTCGCCACTGGCCGATACTTGTTGCCGGCCATTGAGCAGAGCGGTGCTGAAATCTCCCGTCAATCCGCGAACCACAATATCCTGAGCCCGGCTGTTGATGCGCTGGGTGGTGAGGCCCGGGAGGCGGGCCAATGTTTCCGCGATACTGCTATCGGGCAATTTCCCGATATCTTCGGCCGAGATGACTTCGAGGATGACCGGGGCGCGGCGTTTGGCTTCGGTGGAGAAGGCCAGGCTGCCGGCGAAGCCGGCGTCGACCTCATAAGTGGCGAGTTCGTATAAACTCAGGTCTTCCTCTTCCCCATCTTCCTGGGCTTGGATGGGGAAAATGGCGCCAACCAGCGGTAATGCCAGGATAACTGCCAGGAAGGACTTCGACTTTTTTAAGAACGGTAATAGTTTGCTTTGGTCATTCATGAGTTGTGTTTCGTTGTAGACTGAGAATGGAGTTTATTTTCGGTTTTCGTGCCCTGATTCAGAGGTCTGAATCCACTGACATCGATTCAAACGGAGCTTGGCATTTTGGTTGTATATGGCCCGTAGGGCAAGTAATAATTGGATAAACGGAAATCCGGGACTGACCCCGTGGCGGATGTGCATGGACGCCCGTCGGGGTCATGCCGTGAAAAAGCGGTGCCTTTTGGGCTTGCCTAATTCAACTTTTTCCAAGACATCCCCGTCGGTCTGGTATTATCTCGTTCCTGTCATGCTTCATCAAAAATTGCGGTGTTCATTTGTTACGGCTTTCCTGGCCGTATTACTTTCCATACCACAACTCTTTTCCCATCCGGTCCTCGGAGATGATATCATAGACCTCGAGGAGTTTGAGATTCGGGGAAAGGCTTACGATTTGATTGGCCTCACCGTGGCGAGCAGCATTGGAGCCGCTAACAACAGTGAGTTAAGCCAAAGGCCCGTTCAGAGGCGTGGAGAATTGCTGGAGGTTGTTCCCGGGATGATTGTCACTCAACATGCCGGTGGGGGCAAAGCGAACCAGTACTTCATACGCGGGTATAACCTCGATCATGGAACAGATTTTCATGTCGGTGTTGACGGTATGCCGGTGAATTTCAGAAATCATGCTCACGGCCAAGGCTATGCGGATATTAATTTCATCATACCGGAGTTCACAGAAGGCCTGGAGTATTTCAAAGGCCCGTTCTTTGTAGATTATGGAGATCTCTCTACTGCAGGCGGCGCCGAGTATAAATTTTTCCATGAGCTGCCTGCTGGAATAGCGAGTCTCAGTATAGGTGAAGAAGGGTATCGCCGCGTGTTGTTGGGTGATACATTTGAGCTTGAAAAAGCATCATTGACCTTGGGTTTTGAATATTCGCATGAGGATGGACCCTGGTTGAGGGAAAATGATTATGACCGCCTGAACTTCTTTGGTCGCTACCATCGAGGAGACAAAACAAACTTCGTCGATATAACTTTACTCATACACGAGGGGGAGTGGTTGTCATCCGATCAAATACCATTACGGGGTGTCGAATCCGGATTGGTTGATAGATTTGGAACTCTGGATGAGTCTACGGGCGGAGAAACGGAACGCCATAGTGTGTTGTTGAACTGGAGACAGGAGGCTGGTAATTCGGTAAACACTCTGGATGCCTGGTTCGGTTTCTACGACCTGCAGTTATATTCGAACTTCACATACTATTTGAACGATCCGGTAAACGGCGACCAATTCGAGCAAAATGACGGTCGTTACTACGGCGGATTCAACTTTAAGCGTAAAACAAAGCATGAGCTGAATGGAGCAGAAAGTGAAACTTCAATCGGGATTCAAACCCGTTATGACTGGATCAGTGATTTGGGTCTCTACCTTTCAAGTAATCGCCAAAGGTTGAGCACGGTGAGGAAGGACGATGTCAACTCAGGGAATTTCAGCGCATTTGTGGAAAACGAAACCCAGTTCAACGACACTTTTAAAGCGGGATTTGGAATTCGTGCCGATAATTTCGAATTCGATGTAAACAGTGATAATTCCCTCAATTCCAGCAATGAATCCGATGGGATCATTAGTCCCAAAGTGAACCTTGTGTTTGGGCCCTATGAGGAAACGGAATTTTATGTGAATGCAGGTTACGGATTCCACAGCAACGATGCTCGCGGAGTGACCATCGCGGTGGATCCGAATGATGGTGTAACCCCTGTTGACTCGGTTGATCCGTTAGTACGCACGATGGGGGCAGAAATCGGTATGCGGAATTCGTTTTCTGAACACATGGACTTAACTGCGACACTCTGGTTTTTGGAAAATGACAGTGAGTTCGTTTTTGTTGGGGATGGCGGTGGCACAGAGCCCAGCGACGGATCCGAAAGGTGGGGAATCGAGATAACTTCCTACTGGCGTCCAAAAGACTGGCTGGCCATTGACGCAGAATACGCCTATGTCGATGCAAAATTTGTCGGGGTAGAACCAGGATTTGACCGAATCCCCAACTCCATTGACCATTCAGCTGCCGCAGGTGTGACGGTTGACAATGGTGCAGGGTGGTTTGGAAGTATACGAGCGCGTTATTTTGGCGCCCGCCCGCTTGAGGAAAGTGGATCCATTGAATCAAAAGACAGCTTTATGTTGAATGGACGTGTTGGATTCAGAAAAAATAATTGGGAAGTAGGTTTGGATGTGCTTAACATTCTCGATCGCGACGACAACGATATCGAATATTATTACGAAAGCAGGCTGCCTGGGGAAGATGGAGGATTTGAAGATATCCATTTTCATCCCGTAGAGCCGCGACAACTGAGACTGTACGGACTTCTTCGGTTTTAGCCCGCATATCTACCAAATTTTCTACTGCGCTCCGGTATGTCGGTAAAAGGGGAATCAAATGGTAGGGCTATCGCGTCCCCGCGATGCCGCAACATACGCCTTCACACCCGGCGCGGCAAGGATGCCGCCGCCCTACCGCTTACATTTCTCCTTCCCCCAATTCCATCATTCCATCATTCCATCTCTCCATCCCTCCTTGCCTTTCGATCACGGTCACGATTTAAGGAAGTTTTGAGTAAGAATTCTGTCGAGCGTCTCTGAATTGCCTGAATGACGCTTCAGTTTCTTCCGAGGTCAGACCGGATTCGATCCATCCCCCAGGCTGAGGCGTCGCTGTTTCCTGACAATCCTTCAGCCAGGCTTTGATGGCCGCCAACATCTTGGAAGCTTGTTCCGGCTCCCGCCCAGCCAGATCGATTGTTTCACCGGGATCGTTGTCCAGACGATAGAGTTCAACTTTCTCATTTTCATAGGTCCCTTCTCTGGCTCCAGGATGCAAAACCACCAATTTCCATGGACCATCCCGCATGGCTTCCGATCTACTTCCCCGGTTGGAAAGGTAACCCCAATAAAGCGCCCGCTTGGGCAATGGCTTTTGTTCGAAAATTGCAGGTGAAAGATCAACGCCGTCAAGGGGGCGCTCCTTTGGCTTTTCGATACCGGCTATGGATAGAATCGTAGGCATTACGTCGAGGCTGATTCCCAAAACGTCTGTTTGGCTATTCGGCTCGATTCTTCCAGGCCACCAGGCGATTGCAGGTACACGGTGTCCTCCTTCGTAGACCGATCCCTTGTGCCCACGAAAAAGTGGGCTGCCGGTGGCTGTTCCCGGGGCATCGCCATTGTCGGAGAAAAAGAGGATGAAGGTGTTTTTATCCAGGCCCAGGTTCACAATCTTATCGCGAATCTGCGCCACGCCTTGGTCCATTTCGAGGATCATTTGCTTCATAGCTTCCTCATGGGGAGTTATTCGCGGCGCCTTTCCCGGTCCGCGCTGAATCGGATCATTCGGTCCCTGTATCGGGGAATGCGGGGATTCGTGGGCTACATAGAGGCAAAAGGGCTTGTCCTTGTTATTTTCTAAAAATTCCAATGCATATTTATTGATCAGGTGAGTGGTGTAGCCCTCTTCTTCGACCTCCGTATCGTCGTGCCACCAATCGTGCTCGTAGTGATCCCCCCAGTGGTTTATATAGTCGATATTGCCGCTGTGGTAGCCCCTGAAATAGTCGAAGCCATGGTTGTGAGGGTGAAACTCAGGTGTTTCTTCCGGATATCCCAAGTGCCATTTGCCAACCAATCCCGTCGAATAACCACTCGCTTTGAAAAGCTCCGCAAAAGTAACTTCACTTTTCTTCAAACCCTTTTTATGTTCAGGATGTGTAGGACTGGGATGGATTACCGCTTCAATACCAGCTCGTTGCTGATATCGACCCGTCACCAATCCTGCCCGGGTAGGCGAACAAACCGGTGAGGAGGAATGAAAATCAGTGAATCGCAATCCTTCCCGTGCCAACCGATCCATGCCGGGTGTTTTGTAACGAGGGTTTGAATACGGAGCAATACCAGGACCGGCGTATCCCATATCATCCACCATGATGATGATGATATTGGGTCGATGATCCGCACCAAAGGCTTTATTTATGGAAGCATACAGCAGGAAACTCAGGAGACAGATCAACTTGATCATCAGTTTATTCATATTCATTCATCAGTGGAATTCAGGGCACGGCGAAAAGGGTCGGGTTGTATGAAAGGGAAGAAGCTGAATTAGACCGATACGCTCCCATACAGAACCGATACGCCATCCAATTTTGATGAGCAAGAAAACGTTCTCCGAAATTACGGACCACCACTGCTTTTTCGAGAGAGAGTAGAGCCTCAGCCACAGCTTACAGCGTGGCATGTAGAGCCAAATCCCGATCGAACGGTAGGAGTAGCTTTACGCCGCGATCCCAACAAACGGCCTCTCGCAAAGATCGCCGAGATCGCGGAGTTCACAAAGACGAGAAGGGGAACCACGGATTGCATGGATGGGAACGGATTTAAAAAAGGAGGGGGGACATTCCTGGCCCCCGCCATGTCTTTCGAGAGGGGGGGGACAGGAATGTCCCCCCTCCGTTAACTCCTGTTCCGGCGAAGCCGGATCCCTTTGCGCTCTTTGCGTGCTTTGCGAGAGTCGATTAGTCCGCCGTTTTTGTGAATACATTAACATGACCCCGACCCGGTACTGCCTGCCAGGTTGAGTTCACAGTGAAAAGGCGGTTGTAGTCGGGATAGTCCGGGGTTTTAATGGGGGGCATGATCCGTTTTTCGCTCCATTGGTTTTCTTTTTTGGCAGGTTTTGCCATCCTCGCCCTCTCCCAGGGGGAGAAGGTATTGGCGCACCCTCACCCCAGCCCGGAGGGAGAAGGAACTCTGCCAAACATAATCCTGGTCATGGCGGACGATCTGGGTTGGGGAGACGTGGCTTATAACGGGCATCCGGTCCTAAAGACGCCCCACTTGGATGCCATGGCGGCCAATGGCCTCAAATTCAACCGGTTCTACGCGGGCGCCCCGGTGTGCAGTCCCACGCGGGGCTCCGTTCTGACCGGGCGGCATCCCCTTCGTTACGGCATACCAACGGCCAACAAGGGGCATTTGAAGGAGGAGGAAGTTTCCTTGGCGGAAGTTTTGCGGGGGCAGGGCTACCGAACCGGGCATTTCGGAAAATGGCATTTGGGGACGATGACCCCCGAATACTCGGGCAAGAAGGGACGGGAGCCGGCCAAGAACTATGCCACCCCCGGAACATCCGGATCGGACGAGTGGTTTGCCACCGAGTACGCCGTGGCGACCTGGGATCCCTACGACCCGGCCAATGCCCACAACGGGGTGAAGGACCCGCGCGTGCTTTATTGGGAAAATGGACGCAATATCGTGGATGGAAAGGCGGAAGGTTTGGTGGGATGCGACAGCCGCATCATCATGGATAAAGCGCTGCCCTTCATTGAAAAAGCGGTCGCTGACGACACATCGTTTTTTGCCGTGATCTGGTTTCATGCGCCGCATGCCCCGGTCATAGGGGGTCCCGAATACCGGGCCATGTACCCGGAACAGGATGAAGACACCCAGCATTATTACGCGGTGGTAACGGCCCTGGACGAGCAGGTGGGTCGTTTGCGGTCCGGGCTCCGTCGGCTGGGGGTGGCAGATAACACCATGATCTGGTTTTGCTCGGACAACGGACCGGAAGGCAATCCGGGAAAAAGGAGGCGGTATCAGGGTTCGGCCGGGGACCTTCGAGGCCGCAAGCGCTCGCTCTATGAAGGGGGTGTTCGGGTACCGGGAATCCTGGAATGGCCGGCCCAGGTTTCAGCTGGTGAAACGGATTTTCCCGCCGTAACGAGCGACTACTTTCCCACCGTTTTGGAGGTCCTCGGTTATAAAATACCCGAGATGGACACCCGGCCTTATGATGGATTGTCCTTACTTCCGGTAATTGAGGGAGAAATGAAGGAACGTCCCAGCCCCATCGCATTCGAGGGTCACGGCTTGGCCACCCTAAATGATAATCGTTTCAAGCTGGTGCACAATCGTAACGGGAAGCGTTTGAATTCCGATAATGGATCGACCCCCGTGGCCGAATGGGAGCTGTACGATTTGATTGAAGATCCCTCAGAGACCACCAACCTGGCGGACACACATCTGGAAATCTTGAAGAAAATGCGCTTCCAATTGGAAGCTTGGCAGATCTCCTGCCAAGCCAGCGCCAAGGGATTGGATTACTGATAAAGGCACAAAGGCACAAAGGCACAAAGGCACAAAGGCACAAAGGCACAAAGGCACAAAGGCACAAAGGCACAAAGGCACAAAGGCACAAAGGCACAAAGGCACAAAGGCACAAAGGCACAAA
>JAJDZZ010000033.1 GCA_022824405.1 Opitutales bacterium | reverse complement strand
GCGAGAGTCCTTTCCTTTTGCCAAACCATCAAATCTTGATATGTTCTACCCCCGCTCACTTTGTGCCTTTGTGCCTTTGTGCCTTTGTGCCTTTGTGCCTTTGTGCCTTTGTGCCTTTGTGCCTTTGTGCCTTTGTGCCTTTGTGCCTTTGTGCCTTTGTGCCTTTGTGCCTTTGTGCCTTTAGGAAGCTCGATCATACATGCTCAGGTCGAGGGGATCGATCGGATCCTCCCCACGGAGGTATCGCCTGATGTTCTTCAATCCGTGATCCCCGGCATCCCGCCTTCTATCGGTCGTGGGTCCGCCGAGATGGGGTAACAGGAGCACATTTTTCATACCGCGGAGAGGGGAATCCTTGGGCAACGGTTCGATGCTGTAGACGTCGAGCGCGATCTGCAGATCGGAACGCTCGCTTGCTACCCGGGCCAGGGCCGCCTCATCGACCACGGCCCCACGACCCACATTCACGAATGCCCCGTTGACCGGGATCGATCCAAGCAAATCTTCCGTCACCATCCCCCGCGTCTTATCCGTCAACGCAGCCAATTCCACAATCACGTCGTTTTGGGAGAACAGATCTTCCAGGGAAGCGCTCCTTCGCACCCCGAGGTCCTCGAATATCGAGTCGGGAACACTGGGGGAAAAAGCGCTGATATTCCTGGTAAAGGGCTTTAAAAGTTCTACCAACTGCTGGGCTATCAACCCCAGGCCGTGCAGCCCGACGCGTCGCCCGATCAGGGACAAGGTCTCGGTATTATCGTTTTTCCAACCTCCGTTGGAATGCATTTCCTCAGTCCAATAGCGCACCCTGCGCATGCAGGCCAAGGCCATCAAGAGGGCACATTCGGATACGGTCCGGCTCACGGAAGAACTCCAATTCGTCACCAATAATCCGTTTTCCAGGGCCGAGCGGGGCAGAAAATGGCGAACCGATCCCGGCAAATAACACACGTACTTCAAATCGGAAGCAACGGCGGGCAAATCTTCTGGGAGTTGGGGCGTCTTCCAGGCCGCCACCAATATCTCCGGGTTGCACTCGGACAACAGGCCGAACCAGGCTTCTTCGCTTTCCAGGGAGAGCGGATCGACGCACCGCACCGGCTCCAATAGCGACCTTGCTTCCTCCAATCGACCGTCTGGCAGAAAGGTCTCTATCTCGCGACGGGTAAGGCATAGCAAATTTTTCATAATCGGTTTTTGTTAACTAACCTCAGGAAATAGAATTAGGAATTGACTCTCGCCAAGAGCGCAAAGAACGCAAAGAGGAGGAGGAATTAAAAATTTTGAGTTTTTTGTGCATTATGTGGCTATTTGCCATATTAGTGGTCAATGGAATCCCCTCTTCCTTTCCCATATCCTGCCCATCCTTAGCATCCATGTATATTTTATGCCCGGATCGCTTTTTGTGGTTATTAAAATCCGTGCTCATCCGTGTAATCAGTGGTTCTCTCTGTGCTCTCTGTGGCCTCTGTGGTTAAATTTTCCGCCTCTGCATTCGATTACGGTCATGGTTTTTCGGGACGAGTATTGCAGGCGTCCTTCCCCACGGGGACAAAAGAAACGATCCCAGCGCTTCAAGGGGGTGGCAAAGCCGTCCTGGACGACCGTTCCCTCCCCATCGGTGACGATGCCGATGAATCCCTCGTCGATGGTTTTTTCAATTGTTCCCGAAACAATGTTGCGGCGGACCGCGAAACAGGGAGTCCGGTCATGACCGATCAACTCCTCCAACCGCCCGTTCGAACCAAAGGACTGGAGAATTTTGGGGGCGCAGCGGAAGACGGCATTGATTCGATCATCCTCCACCGGTTCCAGATTGAAGACGTCCAGAGCCATTTCGATATCCCTGCCCATGAAACGCGCCTCTTCGGGAATGACAAAGCCGTCGCGTTCAAACTCGAACCGCACGGCCAAATCCGAGGCCTCCATGATTTCCAGCATCAGGATGCCTTCCCCCAGGGCGTGGGGCCTGCCCCCGGGAATGAGCAGCACGTCCCCCGGCTTTACCGGAATCGGGGTGAAGCATTTTTCAATGGCTTCAATATTCTGGTCGAGTATCCAACGCTTGAGGTCCTCTCTGCCGGGAGGTCTCTGAAAACCCGCGTAAACATAGGGATTTTCCACGCCATCCCGGATGGCCAATATGACGTAGGCTTCCGTCTTGCCGCGATTGCTCCCGAGGCGCTCCCTGGCGAAAGCAGCGGTGGGATGGACCTGAAAATGCAACCGGGTGGCGCTGTCCAGGTATTTTACCAAAGGCAGCCTGTCCCGTACACTTCTACCGCCGGATGATGGACCAAGATAATAATCCTCTTCCTGGCCCAACAAATCCCTGAAGGCAATTCGTTCCCCCGAACCGTCTTGGACATAAGTCAATCCTTCCTCATCCCGGTTTCTACCCGGATTACGGGCTTCCACCAGCGAACCGATCCAATCCTCCGGAAAGTGCGAATCCTCCACGGTTGTCTTTCCTTCCATCCGGTCGAGAAACATGCCACCCCGATAGGTTCGCCACACCCGGTTGGGCTCGAACTTTATGATACCTTTCGGGGCCATTCTTTTAATCAACCACAGGCGCACCAATTAGGAATTGACTCTCGCAAAGATCGCCAAGAACGCAAAGAGGCCCCTTCGTACCTTTGTACGTCCGGGAAGGAGCATGTCCCCTCATTCCTGATTTTTGGGGGACCCGCCTCCCGGCGTGGCAGGCCCACCTTCGCTAGGGGTCTACGGCGTGGCAGGCAGGAATGTACCCCCTCCTTTATTAAATCCCATTTATCCTGTTTATCCATGTTCAATTCCTAATTGGCGCCTCTGTGTCATCTGTGGTTTTTCTCTCCCAATTCCAAATTCTTCCCCTCTTTGCGTCCTTGGCGTGCTTTGCGAGAGTCAATTCCCTACCGGTCCTCATCTTGTGAGTTCTGTGCATTTTGTGGCCAATCTTTCCTAATTCTTATAATCTTTGTGCCTTTGTGCCTTTGTGCCTTTGTGCCTTTGTGCCTTTTCTCCTTTAGTCGATTTCATATACCTCGACGAGGGCGACTCCGGTAGTTCCATCCTTTCCTTCGACCTTTGCGGAATAGCTGCCGGGATCGAGAGTGAGAAGGGCCACCGAACCCAGGCCGCCGGCCATAAAGTAGTTTGAAACGCCGGCTCCCCAAAGATCGGATACATCCTGCGCCCGAGGAGTGTCCTCCCAGTTGTCGTTGACCGATAATACCATGCCATCGGAGAGTTGGGTTACAGTGAGAACCGAGTCGGTCAGCACATCGGCAACACCACGATTTGCCAGTACCGGGCCAACAATCGCTTGGATCAATACTCGCTGGACGCCCTCACGGATTTCAAAACTGCCAATCAAGGCCTCATCGCCCGTTCCCACAAATCCGCGGGTCGAGATATTGACCAACTTGCCCGCGGTAGGCGGCAGCTGCGAACGAGGTCCTACGACTTTGTAAATCCTGCCCCATCGTTTTTCCAGCAGGTACAGTTCATTGTCGTGGTCGATACCAAAGCGCAGGTCTACCCGGGAATCGCCCACGATCTGAAGCATGGTCCGTTTTTGTCCGGCCAGTTCCAACTCGAGTTGCTTGATTTCCGATTGGGTCCCCTGCTGCAGGGTATCGGCTTCCACCATATAAATTTTGCCGTCCACGATGTCGCCAAAAATGAATTTTCCCGCGAGAGCACCCGCCAGGGACCCGCGGTATACGAACCCGCTGACGATGGCCGGCCCTTGGTCGTGATCGTATTGGGCAACCGGGTAGGTGTAGCCGAATTCCTCGTCATTGGGAGGCAGGGCGAAAACCTCTTCCCTCTCCCCGTTTTGCGGATTATTTTCGAAATCCGGGTTGATGACAAAGGTTCCTTCCCGCTTGTTCCACCCGTAATCGCGTCCGGGTTCGATCAAATTCAATTCCTCGATATTCCGTTCGCCGATATCCCCGCTGAGCATTTTCCCGTCTCCTGCGGAATCCCAGCTTATGCGATGCGGATTGCGAAAACCGTAGGCCCAGATTTCGTCAAACGTATTGGGATCCCCATCCGTGGCCCAGGGATTGTCCGCGGGAATGCCATATTTTCCGTTCCGACTGTTATTTCCCGCGGGATCGATTCGCAGGATGGTCCCCAACACGGAATCCAGCCGGTGCGTATTGAGAGGATAACCCCGAATGGTCGTGCCCGCATCTCCTATGCAGATGTACAAGCGACCGTAGTCGGAATCTCCCGGAACGGAATTGGGGTTGAATGCGATCTCCTGCATGCCGTGAATGGTATGGGTGAGATCCACTCGCATGACTTCGCGCTTGCTTCCGGAAAATTCACCGGCCGAAGGATCGGCGGCAATCCATTCCACAATGACCCCCTGCAGGGCGATCGGCGCCCCGCTTACCGGACCGGTAAAGTCGGCCTGACCCGACCCGGCACGTTCACTGTGGGCCGTGTAAAACTTGCCGTTGTTGGCAAAATCCGGGTGAAAGGCGAAGGAGGTAAACCCGGTGCCCAATCCCGGTGAGGTGGCCAAACGCGGGAATTCATCCCCGAAATCCATGTAGAGGCTGACTGCTCCGTCGGCGATAACGTAGAAGGGCCCGTTCAGGTCGTTCACCATGACCCGTCCCCGTCCATCCCGCATGGGTTTCAAATGATTGATCCTGGCCCGAGGGGCCGATCCGGAACTTCCGGGAATCCGGACGAATTCCTCGATTTGCAAGGTGATGCCGCTAGGGGCGGCCGCCCCCGGAACGGGATCGGCAATCGGCTGGGCATTCCCCCAACTGGAAAACAGCAAGGCCAGGCCGATTAGCCACGGGCCACTGTATTTTGAACCACGGATGGGGAAGTTAACCACAGAGGACACAGAGAGCACAGAGAGGGAAGAGGCGCCTAGCGGCGCCAATTAGGAATTAGAAATGAAGGATGAGGAATGGGGAGAAGATGGGGAAGGAAGTGGGAATGAACTCTCGCAAAGAGCGCAAAGGTCGCAAAGCAAGGAACAAAGGGAACATAAGGCTATTGTTCCTGGCTATAAAGAACCCGTCTTCGCAGCCAGGGTGACGGTTCAACCGTTACACCGGGCAGAAATAGCCGGGGCAGGACTGCCGCCTACCCCGGCCATTTGAAGAATAATTGTTACCGGTTTATGCGTAAGGAAGCGAGGCGTTTAATCGATTTCATACGCCTCGACGAGGGCAACTCCGGTGGTTCCATCCTTTCCTTCAACCTTGGCGCTATAAGTGCCGGGTTCGAGATTGAGAAGGGCCGCCGAACCTGGGCCGCCTTCCATAAAATAGTTTGAGATTCCGCCTCCCCAAAGATCGGATATATCCTGCGCATGAGGAGAGTCTTCCCAGTCGTCGTTAACCATCAATACCATGCCATCACCAGAGGTTACGGTGAGAACAGAGTCAGCCAACACATTGGCAACGCCACGATTCATCAGTACCTGGCCAACAATCGCCTGAATCAATACCTGCTGGGCGCCTTCGCGGATAATAAAACTGCCAATCATGGCATCACCTCCCGTTCCCACATATCCGCGGGTCGAGATATTAACCAACTTGCCTTCAGTGGGCGGCGGCGGTGCGACGAACTTCAATGGATTAATCACAATATTATCGAATACGATTCCTCCTTCCCGCTTGGTATCCTGGTAAAGGGCAAATTGCCCCAGATCGTTATTCTCCATGTTGAAGACGATCTCCGGAGCATTGGCCGGATCCGGGGTGACGTGAAAATCAAATTCCCCCATTTTTTGCCCATTGAGAAACAGATGGAGGGTATTGGGCATTAACGTCCCCATGCCCAAACCTGCCAGATTATAATCCACCGTATCGGTGTCGTGGGAGTTGGCCAAAACGTCGATACTATTGGCCATATCCGTGTTGTAGGGTCCAATTGTAGTAGTATTCGGGTCAGACCCTGAATTGAGCACCACATTGCCGTTATTCAAAATCCTGAGTTCAAAGGGCCGGAAATCGGAATTGTTCAGACTATTCCCGGCACGCCCCAAGGCGACGTGAACCCGGGTATCGGTATCTGCCTCTTCAACTGCGTAAGCCCTTTGGAAATCGAAACTCAAATGGACATTGGGTAGATTGTTTCCACCATCGATGGGAAACCGAAAATGCGTTGGCGCACCGTTGGGTTCGCCAGCCCGATCGTAGATGTAGAGACTCTTCCCTTCCAGGGGATTGGCCGGATCGGAAGTGCTATCGATAACCACCGCGCCGTTCGTTTCTGTATTTCCGTCACTTGGCGAAAAACTGGCCCCGCTCACATTGGGCTGCTCACCCACCGTGTCGTCCTCAAAATCGAGAACTACCAAGCCGGAAACAACCCCGGGAGAAGTCAGGTTCCTGCCGGTGGTATCGACATAGAAATCGTCCACATACATGGAGTCCTTGCCTTTAATGGCCGTTGTATTACCTGCGGAGGTGATGAACAAAATGGTGTCGAGTGGAGCCAGGAGTTGATTGCGGAATGCGGCGTTTCCATCGGGATTGCCATCCCAGGTCATCTTGGTTTGTTCGGGATAATTTGTTCCGCCCTTGATGTATTGCTCAAAGGTTCTGTTGAAGGGATTAACGACAAACCAGATTTCATACCAAGTCTGGGTCTCCATGGCTTCACCGGCTGCCGTATCCTGCAAATTAATATAATTTCCACCATCGCGGATATCAATACCGCCATTGGCCTCAATACGCCCCAAGACAGTATAGCTGCCATAGGCGTGTATTCTGTTAATCGATCCATCCTCATTTGTTCTGCCCTCCGGTTCCGCCGTCATTCCCCAGGTCAAGTCCGCTTCACCGGGAACTCCATTGACCAAGGGGCGGCCTACTCTGAAGTAGAAGGTGGAGACCTGACTGACGTCATCGAAGTCAATCTGGATGGCCTGGTCATCCGCGAGGGACCGAGTGATGGTATGATTGAGGCTGGAAGTGCTCAATGGCACACCGGGATAAATTTCCAGCACATTACCCTGATTCAAGTTGAAAGGGTCTTCGACCACTCGAATAGAAGGGTTGGTGGCGCGGTCCGCCTCAACATCCAAATCATTCCACCAAGGGCTCTCTTCCGGGTTGGGCATGGGCATCTCAACTATTCCGTCCCCCGGCATGCTCGCGCCTGCCGGAGGCTCGCCTGCGGTGTAGGTTTCAAAATCTTCGATCTTTACGAATTCGCCAAAAAGCGAACCAACCCAAAAGATCGCGATCATTGTCAGTAGTGTTTTTTTCATTTTAATATCTGTTTATGGTTTTCTAGTTTCGCTTTGGGCGGTCCAAGGCGGGGGGAAATTAAAAATCTACGGTCATGGTAAGCCGATAACTACGGGGCGTATAGTAGACGTCGGTGCGGCGCTGCACGCGGGATTGATCCATGGCATCGGTATAGATGGCGAAGGCTTGTCCCTTCTGGTCGTCCAGGAGGTTGTAAACGTTCAGCCTGAGAGTGAAGAAATGATCTTTCCAATCCCAGGAATAGCGTAAGGAGGAATTGACCCGGTAGCGTTCGGGAGTATCGGGAGTGCGAAAGAGATTGGAGGCCAGATCGTTCCCCCCGATGGGGATGGAGGTCGGCTGGGGTCCGGTGTAGATCACACCGATACCGGCGTTGATACCTTTGAGAACGCCTTCGGAAAAGCCGTATCTGGTCCAGAGCGAGGCCGCGTCTTCCGCCCCGGTATAGAGACTGACGCCTTCCAAGCCGCCCACCAGATCGGTGGGGCTGACATCGCCCAAGGCAATCGGTTGACCATTCTTGGTCACGGAATCCACCACCCCATCTCCATCGGTATCGTTTTCCTCCAGCCCGAAGGCCTCCCGTCCGAAGGTGCGCACCCAAATATCGTATTCCGTCCCAAAAGCCATTCCGCTTTCGGGATCTATGGCGTCAACCATCTTGAAGGAACCGTCCACTTCTCTTTCTGTTTTAGCGTAAGCGAAAATCAACTGCCAGTTTTCCAGGGGCGAATAAATGAGCTGTAGGTCGTAACCGGTCGACTTATCGTCGTAGAGAATATTGGTCCCGCTCGAGTTCGGCACACTGGGGTTCAAACCCAGGGTGGTGCCTCGGGAGCGACTGTAGGGCATGGGATCGAAATCATCCGGCCCGGCCTGGGATCGATATAAAGAAGCGCTACGACTGCGGTCGGCAAAGGCTTTTTCCAGGTAATAGCGCCAAGTCTTTCCAGTTTCGTTGCCATGGCGGTCGATGGCCGGGAGGTCCAGTCTGGCGTAGTCCAGATAGACGTAATTGCGAGGATTGGTGGTGTCCGACCGATGCCCCTCGATACCGAGAAGGCCCTCGGGCCAATCAATCGTAGCTCCAATAATTTTGCCCTGATCATCCCGTATGATTTTGAATACTTTTTGCAGTTCGACGCCCTCCTCGGTGAAGTAATGGGAGTCCAACGGGTAGGATACCGGAGCGCCGTTGACCACCAAAGCCGGATCGAATCCATTGGCGTCATTACCTTCCTGATCCAGGGCATGAATGCCTCCCACCCATTCGGCCGGAGCGGGAGCGCCCTCGTAAAACCACACCGCATTTTCCCGCTTGATCTGGTAGGCCGAGACCGTGCCGGACAACTTGCCGTCCCAGAAGTCGAACTTCAAGCCGATCTCCTGGCTCAGGCTTTGTTCGGAGGGGAGGCCCTCCAGGTTGCCGTCGCGGGCACCCGTATTGGGTGTCAGACCCTCCGCGCTCACTGCGTAAATGGTGAGATCGTCCCGGAGCTTGTAGTTCAGGGCGATGGTCTGGGTGGTGGTCTTTTCCGCCCCGGTGGGATCGGGAATGTATTCGCTCACTCCCTCGGGTAAGGGAAAGAACCCGAACGTTTCATTATCCGGATTGAGCACCACTCCGTCGGGCGAGGCAAGTTCCAGGGCCGGACCGGCGTAACCGGGGCCGAATGCCGCAAATTCATCGAAACGGTCGTACTTGCGGTCCCGCGAGTGGTACCGATCGTGGCGGGCGCCCAGGATCATCCCCAGTTTATCGTCAAAAAATTGGCCCTGGTAGAGGGCGTAATGACCGGTGAACCAGACCTCGACATTGCGGAACTCCCTGCCCGGCATTCCGGTGGGCTCGCCATTGTAGCGGATCACACTGTGGTCGTGGATGTTCCTCTCGATCAGAATATCATCGTCGGCCAACTCCGCCTTGCTGGCATATTGCCAGTCGATGCGTTCCGCTCCGATGGTAAAGTCGGCCACGTCCTTGATATCGTGACGCCCGACCAAAAAGGTATGTTTGGCCTTCCCTCCCAGGAAAGGCGTTTCGAAATTGTAGGTTGCCCGAACCCGAAACTGATCCGAGGTGGTCGTTTCCGGATCTTTCTCCCACCAATAACGGGCCAAACGAAAGTCGCGCAGGTCACGCCGGTCTGTGGGACGCTTCTCGATATGGGCGTTTTCGCTGATGGTGACGTATTCGTCGAACCAATCGAGAATCGCCTGGGGGTTTTCCGTATTCGGATCGCTCGGCCGCCCAGCTAAAACTCCCTTCACGTCCAAAGCCCGTTCGATATTGGTTATCGTCGAAAGATTGACGTTGAATATCTCCTCGCGGGCGTTGGTGAGGAACATGCCGGCCGATACGGTGAGGTTCTCGATGGGGGTAACATCCAGGTTGACCAGCAGGTTTTCCTCTTTGCGAAAGTGATAGGTGTCCGGACCGGTGATGCGATAGGATTCAGGCAACCCCCCCAGCCCTTTGGTAAAGTTGTACTGCTCGCCAAATTCGTTGCGGGCGTTCAGGTCGATGGCGGCATTGAGGTTGTCGTGCAGGTGCTGAGCCCCGATACCGTTAAATTGCTTGTTGAAATACTGTCCCTCCACCAGAAGGGATACCTTTTCCGTCTGCCATTGCACCTGCCCCACGTAGTATTTCAGTTCCGAACTCCGCCAATCGGTCCAGTGCTCGCGCTCATCGTGGGCGGCGGCGAAGCGGTAGTTCAACTGCCCTCCCAGAAAATCCTTGGACAGCGGCCCCGTAGCATCGATGGTTCTGCGCAGATAACCGTCGCTACCAATTCCAATGGTTACCTCCTGCACCGGGGCGGATAGCGGTCGCTTGGGTATGACGTTGACGATGCCGGAGAGAACCCCGATGCCGTAGAGCAACGAATTGGGCCCGCGAACCACTTCCATTCGCTCCACATTGACCGTATCTATAATACCGCCCAGAATGGTGCCGTACTGGGCGATGAGGCCGCCGTAACGAAAGCCGTCCCGGTTTTGAAAAGGAACGTTGAACCCCCTGATGATGGTCACATTGGCGAACCGACCCCCGGTCCCCCCCCGGGAGGAAGGAGAACGGTCCGAGCTGTCCACCTGGTTCGCCCCCGGCGTATTAGCCCCATCGACACCAACCCCGTCCGAGGCGGAAAATTGGTTCAGGAAAACCCCCGATGAATACCTCAAGGCTTCATCGAAATCGGTTGCGCCCGTGTCCTCGAGGAATTCGGAGTTTATCACCTCGATGGCCATGGGGATGTCCTTGATCAAGGTATTCAGGCTCGTGCCCGAGGTCGAATTGGTCGAGAGGTAACCCCGGTCCCCGCTGGCATCCACGGTGAAGGGAGACAACAGGTAGATCTCACCCTGATCCTCATCCTCTTCCTGGGCCAGGAGTGACCCGCCGAAAAGAATCAGGCTACCTGTAAACAGCAAAAAGTGACGCATGCTATCGGCGTGGGGGAGTTATGGAGCGTTTGAGTTTGAGAAAGGGGTTCATGGAGCAATATCTAACCGCAAACGGGAAGCTGCGCCTGCATCCGCCGCAGATGGGGGTAAAACCCACCTCGGCAGGGTAAATCTGGGTAAAGTGAAATCACCGATTCGTCTACAATGGGGAAACTAAAAATTAATAATTATTAAGAGCAATCAAGAAAAAAATTCACTTTGATTTCACCCGTTTTCACAAGGCCGGTACCAAATCGTCACATTTCGGCCCATTCCGCGGATCTCACGGGGAAAAGGCTGAAAGAAAAAAACCACAGAGGACACAGAGAGCACAGAGGGGAGAGGCGCCGAGGGCGCCAATTAGGAATTAGGAATTAGGAATGTTTCGATTTGGAAGTTGACGGTTGGAGGGAGTGACTCTTGGGAAGAGCGCGGGTTTCCTGGGATCGCGGCGTAAAGCCGCTCTTACAGTTTTGTAATAGGTTATCAATAGATGCTGGGGAATTATATCTAGCAATTCCCGCCCCCGGCGCGATTCCCTTTTGCCAAACGATCAGATTTCGATATGCTCTGATGATGCTCATTTTGTGCCTTTGTGCCTTTGTGCCTTTGTGCCTTTGTGCCTTTGTGCCTTTGTGCCTTTGTGCCTTTGTGCCTTTGTGCCTTTTTAAATCATTATCCGTGCTTATCCGTGTTATCCGTGGTCAATTTCTTTTTCCTTCAATGAAAACTGTCCGATTCATCCTTTTCTTCTTTCTGCCGCTCATTTCCCTGGCTGGGGAAACGCCTCCCAACATCGTTCTGATCATGGCCGATGACATGGGGTACGGGGACGTGGAAGCGCTCAACCCCCGGTCCAAAATTCCCACTCCACACTTGAACCGGCTGGCTGAGGAAGGAATGAACTTTACCGACGCTCATTCTCCTTCGGCGGTTTGCACCCCCACTCGCTATGGGCTGTTGACGGGCCGCTATTGCTGGAGGACGGAATTGACGCGGGGGGTGCAGAATGGATACGGACGTCCTCTTATCGAATCCGACCGGCCCACGGTGGCTTCCTTTCTGGGAGAGAATGGCTACAGCACCGGAATTGTGGGCAAGTGGCACCTGGGCCTGGGTTTTCAGAAAACGGGAGGCGATTGGGACTGGACCAAACATGTGGATTACTCCCCGGTCGACGTCGGTTTCCAGTATTCCCTGGTTATTCCTGCTTCATTGGACTTTCCGCCTTACCTTTACGTGGAAGGGCATACCATCACGGGGCTGCCCGACCGCATGCACCCGGGCAGCAAGTTTCCCGCATTCCTGCGCAAGGGCGAGTTGGGTTCCGATTTTTCCATCCTCGATTGCCTGGATCACCTGACCGACAAGGCCCAGGCCTACATCGAAAAACAAGCGGGAACCGAACAACCCTTCTTTCTCTATTTTCCACTCACCGCGCCCCACAAACCGGTGCTGCCGCATCCCCGTTTCCAGGGAACGACCGATCTCGGCCCCTATGGCGACTTCATCGTCCAGGTGGATTGGACCGTGGGGCAGGTTCTGAAAACCATCGACGATGCGGGCATAGCGGAAAATACCCTGGTCATTTACACCAGCGACAACGGTTCTTTCATGTACCGCCAGACCGACCCCGATGAACCGGATCACGTAGCGGACGAAACCATCCAGGCTTATTATGAAGGAAACCATACGGCCAACGGACCTCTCCGCGGGACCAAGGCCGATATTTGGGAAGCGGGCCACCGGGTGCCATTCTTCGTCCGCTGGCCGAAAAAAGTCAGGGCCGGATCAATTTGCGACCGCACCATAACCCACACCGATTTCTTCGCCACCTTCGCCGAGGCGATCGGAGCCGAGCTGCCGGCTGAGAAGGAGGCGGCACAGGACAGCTTCAGCTTTTTGCCGCTCCTTCTGGAGGAAGGGGCGGATCAATGGAAACGCGCTCCGGTCATTCACCACTCGGGCGGAGGTATGTTCGCCATTCGCCAAGGTGATTGGAAGCTGGTGCTGGGCAACGGTTCGGGCGGTCGGCAAAAACCGAGAGGAAAACGGTTCGAGCAGCCATGGGCCCTGTTCAATTTGAAAAACGATCTGGGCGAAACGGAGGATCTAATCGCTTCAAAGCCGGAAATAGCGGATCGACTGCAACTCCAGGCCCTGCAGATAATCGCCAATAACCGAAGCAGATAGGCGCGCGGAAGCGCCAATTAGGAATTAGGAGAAAGATAAACCACGGATTACACGGATAAGCACGGATAAGGCGCGCTTCCGCGCGCGCCCTTTGTGCCTTTTTTAGCGTTCTTGGCGATCTTTGCGAGAATCTTATCCTTTTTTCGATCATGATCACGATCACGATCACGATTAATCTCAGCACATTCAGCCTTCAGCCTTCAGCCTTTTTAGAGATGCAATACAGGTAGTCGTGCCCACGCAGGAACAACTCGTTATCTACGATGGCCGGTGAGGCGTCGAACCGGTCGCCCAATTTATTCGTGGCCACAATCTCAAAGGTATCCGCGTCTTTCAAAACCAGGGTGGTGCCCTCCCGTCCTACCACGTAGATATAACCGTTGGCGGCAATGGGGGAAGCGTAAATCCCCCGGATCCCCTCGAGGGATTCATCGCGGAAAATTTCTTCCCCGGTTTCCGCGTCCAGGCAGGTATAATAGGCGTCGTTACCTTTGTTCACGTACAACCTGCCATTGGACAATACGGCCGATGGGACGTAGGGAGCGCTGTGACGGACACTCCACACTATGGCACCGGAATCGGAAACATCCCCCTTGGCCGACAACTCGATGGCCTGAATGGACCGTCCCTGGTATCCGCTCATGACGTAAACCTTATCGTTTCCCACCACCGGCGTGGGGATCACATTGCCGGTCAGGCCGTCGGCCTCCCATATCAGGTTCCCGGTTGCCGCATCGTAACTGCGGGTCGCGTTGGTGCCTGGCATTATGACTTGTTGTTGTCCATCCACTTCCACCACCGTGGGGGTCACCCAGGAGGTTCGTTCGTCGCGTTTCACCTTCCAGATCTCTTCGCCGCTGCCTTTATCCAGGGCTATGAGGTAGGATTGCCCCTCGTTATCCCAATTGATGAAGAGATGGTCTCCGGCCAGGGCAGGAGAGGCTCCTTCTCCGAAGCCGGCTCGCGACTGGAGGTTGCCCAGGTCTCTCTTCCATTCCAGGTTACCCTCGAAATCGTAACAATACAAGCCCCTCGATCCGAAGAAGGCATACAGGTATTCCCCGTCCGTAATCGGGGATGCGGAAGCGTAAGTATTGGTGGGATGGTGTCCCTCGTGGGGAACTTCCACCCGGGCGGACTGTTGCCAGAGGACTTCGCCCGTGCCGCGATCGAGCGCCATGACGGTAAATTGCTGGGCTACGGTTGGGGTTGCTCCTCCACGACCTCCACGCTGGCGCCCGGCGGCCTGACCGCCGCGACCTCCACGCTGGCCGCCGAAACTGGCTCGCAGGGCAGCCCGCTCCTCTTCGTTGAGCTGGCCGTCATTGTCCTTGTCGAAACGCTGGAGCAGTTCTTCCCGGTTCAACCTTTCCCTGCCTCCAGGTCCGCCACCGGGTCTGGCGCCGGGTTGACCGCCGCGCGCTTGAGCCCCTCGCTGCGGGCGATCGGCGGCTCCGGGTCGGGCCTGCCTCCGGGTATCGACCTGCCGACCGGATTCCCCTTCCTGGGCTATGGCGGTGAGCAGAAAGATCCGGTCGCCCCAAATGATGGGCGATGCCAAACCGGCCCCGGGGATCCTGGTTTTCCACTTGATATTGGAATCATCGCTCCATTGCAGCGGCGGTTTTTCTCCCTCGATTACCCCGGTTTGGGAATTACCCCGCCAAGTCGGCCAGGACGCCGTCTCGGCCGCGCCGATCCGGGATGCAAGGCAGAAGAGCAGGATAAAAGAAAAAATAAAGGGGCTTCTTACGTTCTTCATAAAGGTAGGGGATTGAAATTTTCTCATTTGTTACGGTTAACGCGCGGGGTGAGCGGCAGGGTTACAAATTTTATATTCAGTGACCAACATCAAGCATCGAGTATCCAGGAATAAACCACGGATGGGAGGCGCCCAGGGGCGCCAATTAGGAATTAAGAATTTTGAGTTACTCATGTATCTGTGGCAATCAATCCTTCTCCGTGTGCATATCCCCAGCATTATCAGCCTTTTACGCCAACGGCGTTAAACTCCAAAGCCCAGCGTCGCGCATCGCACGCTGGGTTATCGATTGCTAAAATCAACGAACCCCAACGGGGTTCCACAAAAAGTGTCAATGGCGGTTTAAAATTGACCCAGTACGGGCGGTTTAAAATTGACCCACCCTTAGGCAGAGAGATCACGGTTGTTGATAGGTTGATTGAGTTAGGTTGTTGATGTTTGTGGTGATGCCTGCCAGGCGCTTTTCTTT
>JAJDZZ010000012.1 GCA_022824405.1 Opitutales bacterium | reverse complement strand
ATCCGTGTAATCCGTGGTCAATCTTCGCCATTTGTGCCCTCCGTGGGCGGGAATGTTTTCTCCAAAAGCAGGATGCGGTTTTTCAGATCCGGGTGGGTCGACAACAACTCCGGGATTTCCACATCGCCCTTGCCCCGGTGCAATTTGATGAGAATCGATTTTAACGCTTCGGTCGATCCGTATTTGTCTTGCAGCCATGTTCCGGATACCAGGTCAGCTTCTTTTTCGAGACTTCTGGAATAGCTGCTTTCAATGAGAATGGTAGGTATGGCGGAGGCCAGAGAGGAGACGGAAGCCAAGTCCCCCAAAAAGGCGGAGATGAATATGAATATTCCCGCATCCCGAAGCGCCATTTGCATGGCGTGCCGATGGATGACATGACCGATTTCGTGAGCAACAATGGCCTCGAATTCTTCCCGGTTGGAAATCAGATCGATGAGGGAATCGGTGACCACCACAATTCCATTGGGCAGGGCCAAGGCGTTGGCTCCCATTTTCCAGGATCGGAAATGCAGGGTATAGGTGTGTTCGCTTTCGAAATCCCCCGCCATCTCGTCGAACCATTCCCGGTAACCAGCGCGGGATTCGGGGAGAAGTTCCGACGGCTCCATAAAGAATTTGTCCAGCGAATCCATCACACCCTCGCCCAATTGTTCATGCCATTCAACCGGCATTCGATGAGCGACCACCCACGCCGCCCAAGGGACGCCGTGCGACACTTGCGGGCGTTGCCTCACGGCGAAGTGGCGACGGCCCGGCGTACGAAGGGGAATCGGGAGCACCGGGTTCCGTTGAGCCGAAGATCGTTGGAGATCCTGGAGGAGACGCGGGCGCTCGGTGGCGGAGGCCCATACGTATTCCCTAGGGTGGGCGGAAAGCCGTTCGGAGTTACAGCCATGTCGGAACTGCTCCGGGCGTTGAGGATCGCGCCACTGCTTGGAGTTGTTCCCGCTGGTCGTCGTCAAGAAGCAGAGGGGGAAGTGGGCGTCCACGTGGAATGGTAGTCTATTTCCTGCTTGAGAAGCCACCCCTTATAACGCATCTGTTTCAGGGACACAACACTAGATGACCGACCGCAAACATGCACGAAGGTAATGACAACGAGCGCCCGCGCGACTTTGATGTCCCGCGAAATGCCGGCATAGTCCGCAGGCCACTCGATGAGATCAAGACAATCCAGACTCTCTTAGCGGATCTCTACAAGGACGCCGGGGATGGACGCACTCTGTTCCGCGAGCTTGTTCAGAACGCCGACGATTCTCGTGCACGACGGCTCAGGCTCTTGGTGCTGGAGCACGGCTGGCGAGATGCGCAAAACCGTCTTCTTCGCGGCCCCGCACTTCTGGTGGCGAACGACGGGCCGTTTCCTGACAAGGATCGTGAGGCTTTGCATAAGGCCATTGGCGGATCGAAGGAGAACGATGTCACCAAGATCGGTACGTTCGGAATTGGGCTGAAGAGCGTCTTCCACATCTGCGAAGCATTCCTCTACATCGGTGCCGCACAATCGGAGCCGCGACCCGGCGTGCTGAATCCATGGTTCGGCACTGGAGAGAACGGAAATACGGACCCCCTTCATCCCGATTGGGACAACGTCGGAGAAGATGACGAGGATCGGCTTCGGGTCGCCATGACGGCCCTGCTTGGGGAGACGGACAGCGGCCTTCTACTTTGGATTCCGTTGCGGCTCAAAGAGCATGATCGAGGGGCCGACGGGCAAGGATTCTGTCTGGCCAATCATTGCCCGGGTTCTCAAGAACTACGCTCCTGGTTCGGCTGTTCAACGCCCGCCGCGCTCCTGTTGGCGCAGTGCGGACATCTTCAGACCATCGATGTCCGGCGTGCGCCGAACCCTGTGACTTTGGGCGACAGCGAGACTCTGATACGCGTCGCTCGCGGGACGAAGAGATGGTTGGGACGTTATCCGGATGAAAGCCATCAGTTTCCCGAGCGAGCGTTTGAGGGCGAAATTGCGTCGGAAGTGTCCAAGTGGTCCGTTGTCGGAATCGAATCTCTCGGCGGCAAGAGTCTCCGCGACCTCCGATCGCACCCCGATTGGCCGCAGTCCATTGAAAGCTGGAACGGTCGGTATGCCACGGTCCCGCGGAAAGCGCTCGCTCACGCCGCGGTTACGGTATTACGGCCCGTTGACCGCGACGCCAACTCATTGGGTACGCGGCTTCGCTGGGCCGCGTTTCTCCCCCTGGACGACCATCCCGCGCCCAATTCCAGCGCGATCGTCGATAGCGAGGGTCCCTCGCCTGCCTGGGAGATCATCTTGCACGGCTACTTCTGGCCCTCGCAGGATCGGAAGTCCATTCCCGGAGTCACCGACAAGAACGACGATGCCGCAAGTGATCGCGACATGCGAAGCCGTTGGAATCGCACGCTATGCGAAGATTTGCTGCTTCCTCTGCTGCCAAGCGCCCTCGCCAATGCAGTTGTCGGTGTCGACGAGCGGGCGGCTCGAGGGTTGCTGGACGCGGTTGTCCGCTCGGACATACTCGAGGATCGGATGTCCTTCGTCACGCGACGACATTGGCTGGTCCCAGTCGTTGCGACGAACGGGGTTCGATGGAAAGCGACACCCGCTAATTCCTGCCCGGTCCTGTCGATCCCCGATTGGAGTCAGGCACCGGAGGCCGTTCGCACACGATTCTTGGCCTCTTGCCGGAAATACACGGACCATGTGCTGTTCATTGATGACGCTGCACCTCTTTTGGCAGGCAAACTCGCCGAGTGGACCATCGACCACTTCGAATGCCTCCTGAACAGCATTCCGGTCGATGCTTTCGCATCTAAGCAGTCTCTACGGTGGATCGAAGGAGTTGTCAGTCATGTACTCGGTTCGGACGCACGTTCCGAGCACGTTCGTGCGGCAGCTTTCGTCCGGTGGCTTGCGGGACAGATCGGCAAAGGCGCACTTAGACCCACGATCCGCCGATCCGCGTCATCAGAAACGCGCGGGGACTTGCGGGAGGCATGGCGTGGTCTGTGCGCAGCCATCCCAAGGGCATGGCTGGTGGAAACACCGGTGGACACTCTACCAGCTGTAGAAGAACTCATTGAGCGTGATGGGGTGATCGGCGAGGGATTGTTGCTTCTGCCGGTCGGTCGGCGGCGGGGCGATTCACGACCGATTTTGGACCGTGACACCGAACGGCTGGACTGTGCGCTGACGGCCTTGGGACAAAAGCTGGAAGTGGGCGGCGAATCGGAGCGATTGCGGCACTCCCGGCTTCTCCTCGCCGAAATACTACTCTCCACGCGTCCCTCCCGTCCTATGGATGATCGTCTGCGTGGGCTGCCGATTCTCCGAGCAATCAGGTTGCCGGAGGACAAGGAGGAAGCTTGGTCTGTCGCCAATCTTCGTTGCCAGATCAAGAACCGCCGGGTATTCGCCAGTCCGCCTTCCGACGCTCATGAGGACGACGGCACAAGCGGAATGCGGTCGGAACGGGCCACCGACCCGAAAGCCGCCGTCGTGGAACTTGCGAGGGCGCTCGACGAGACCGTCTGGTCGGTGAACGGCGACGCAGTGGCGTTCGTTGCCGCCGATGTGCCAACACCCAAGCCCGAGACTTTAGCCGGTGCGGTGCTGCAGGCCAATGAGTTTGCCGAACCCGGCTCTCGAACGCCCCTGCTTCGTCGCCTCGTGTCGAACATTTCAGGAAACGCCGATGTTCGCTTGGCAGCGCGTGTGCTCCTTGCCGGGCGTGCCGTCGACGTAGTCGGACCTCACACCAAACTGTTCCAGATTCGCGCTCTACACCGGCGCGTGCTGCTCATTCTGTTGCGCCTGCTCGACCGGTCGTGGTGCGCAGTTGACAGGCAGTTAGCGGGCTCGCTTTCGCAAGACAACCTTGAGGCCCTTTCCGTCGATCAGGCCGATCTCGAAGCACTAAATAGCCTACTCGATGAATGCTTGGATCGCCGCCAAGTGGACTGGACGACGTTAAGTGACGAGGAGGCAGTGCACCTATTGAGGCACTTTCACAGGTTGGATCCGGAAGCTCAGCAACGCTGGCGCAGGATGCCCCTGCACCGGGATATCGACGGAATGCGCGGGGCGTTCGACGATCGTGCACTGCGTTCGACGGGAAGGACAAGTGAATTCGCGTTGCCCCGGGAACTCCGCGCAGGTGTACGACTACTCGACCCGGATTCCGAAGTCTCCCGTCTCTATGAAGCCGTTCCTGAGTTGGACCGTGATGGCATTCTTCGGTTGATGTTGGAGGACTCGCGCCCGTGGCGTTTCGCCGGACGGATCGTGCAACATATTCGTTCCGACGATGGTCCAGTGAGCCTACCCCCTAGCCGTGACCTTCGCCGTCAGTTGAGAGCTAGCTGTTGGTTGCCGGCTCGCGATGGCCGGGGTCTCGCCCCTGACGCAGTGCTTATCTGTCCCGAACAAGTGCTCAATGCCATCGCCGATCTAGCCGGGTACGGGGTTTTCGGCGACAAGCGGCTTCCCGATGCGGTCGATCTGGAGATCTGGCACACGGCAGAGCCGGTGGTTCGAGAGATTCTGGGACGCATGGGGCGCGGACGCCAAGTAGAGCGGATGATCAGCGCCTTAGATTCGGAGCGCGTGGAGCAAGTCAATGGCGGCGCTTGGCTCGTCATGTCGAAGCCAGCACTGGTCGACTCCTCATTGATCGAGTGCGCACTGAAAACGACCCTCGTGGGGAGCCATCCCGGTTGGAAGCTCGTGCATGTCGTCAACCAAGTCCTGGGAGACAGGGATGGCCAACTGCTCGTTTGCTTGGCGAGGTCGCTCTGTGCGTGTGTCCCCCCGAAATGGCAGATCGAAATGCTGACACTGCTTTCCGACAGCAGGCCAGCAAAGGACTCTCCGGGCGGGCACATGTTTAGGCGACTCTTGGACTGTTTCGCGAGGACCAGCGGATTTCTTGAGCATGTATTGCCAAAACTCGACTTGCCTATGCAGGACGGCAAATGGCACCCGAGCTGCGATGCTGCCAGAACCGAAATCGGGGTCGCCCGGCGGCACCGTCTGGTTTCCGAACTCCGTCCCATTCTCGGGTTGAATAACGATGATGGGATACCGCGACCGAGCCCTGTCGGGAAGTATAGGAATGACTCCGTGTTGGACACGTTGAGGACCTACTTCGAGCCTTGGCGTGGTCGACTCCCCCACACCGCGGTGGGCGCGTTCCTAAGTTTGCTGGGGCCCGGCTTGCGCGACGTAATTGGGAATCTCGCCCAGGAATGGCTTGGCGAAGACGTCAGCATTGACGGTATGCGCAACAAGCTGGTCGGCCGGAATGAAGAAGATCCCTTTGCCAATGTAAACGTATGGATCTCGGGGATAGTCCAGCGTGGCGACCGAGTTCATGCGGTCAACGTCATCGGAGAGTCTATGGAGATGGAAGCCGAACCCGACGCCAATACGCTATTCTCCATTGATCCGGTTAAGTATCCCCAGTCAAAGGGGTGGCTTGCACCCCTCGGCCCCTTCTGGGAGATCGGTCTGCGTGACGTCGACCCGAAGAGTCGCACCAGATCCGAACTCGTACAGTTGCTCGGCGGCTCCGTCGAAAGATGGGCAACCAAGTACCTCAATCTGGACCGGGAGCAAGTGAACCATTGGTGGTCCCAGTGGGGCGAGAGTTCCAAAGCAGATCTCCGTCCCGTGCTCGCCTCTATCAAGGCGCACTTGCCGCTCACGCTTCAACAACTTGATGTCAGGAATAGCGCACCGCTCCGGGACGCTCTGAGGGAGGCCCAGAGGGCACAGAGGAAACGTGAGCAGGAGCCTTCGCTCAAAGCGGTTGATAAGGAGCGCAAGTCCCTGGACTACTTGGCGAATCTCATTGAGACGCCCGAGCATCAGAAATTCCTTTGGATGCGGGTCAACGAACTGATGCGCCGCTACGGCTACCGAAGCGATGGTGTGCTATTGGAACTCGCCCAGAATGCGGACGACGCGCTTGCGCAGGCGGCCGAGATTAAGGGCGGACCGGCGCCACTCAGCGCCCGCCGTTTCCTCGTTAGGGTTCAGGAGATTGATGGCATGCCTACCGTGGACGTTAAGCATTGGGGGCGTCCTATCAACGACACTGGTGGTGCGGCTTTCCCCGCTGGGAGGGAAAGTCAGTGGGACCAGGACCTCTATTTCATGATGCTCATGAATCTGAGCGGCAAGCCCGGCGAGGCGCCTGGAGAAGCATCGGCGTCCTCGACCACCGGTCGCTTCGGCCTCGGTTTCAAGTCCGTTCACCTTCTCTCGTCGTCCCCGTCCGTGGTTAGCGGGTTCATGGCGTTCAGGATTGCCGGAGGTCTGCTACCGTTGGAGGAAGCAGTCCCGGAGGATGCCGACTCATGGATGATTGAAGATCGTCGAGCTACCCTCGTTCGGATGCCGCTGCGGCGGGACACAGACGCAAACAAATTGATCCGGAGGCTGTTTGATCGTTTTTCCTACGCCCGTACCTTTTTGCCAGTATTCGCGCGCCAAGTGCGGGAGGTCGTTGTTGAAGGCGGACCCTTTCCGGGGGTCCATGTGTTTGACGGCGAACCCATAGAAGGCGCGCCTGCATGGTCGATCAGCGTCGAAACTGAGATGCCCAATCAGGGCGGTTCGTGGCGCATTCTACGGTTCCGACCCGCGGACTCAGGACGGAGAGAAATGGGTACCGCAGCTTTAGCCCTCGGTCTCCGAGATGGCGTTCCGACCGCCTTCGAAACAGATGTGCCGTTTCTTTGGAACGTCACCCCAACGAGCGAAAAATGGGCCTGCGGATATGTTGTCAACGGACCCTTCAAGCTCGACCCTGGCCGTACCCACGTCTCGCTTGACGAGGATACTACCATTGAGGCCGTCCTTGGTCTTGGCAACGAACTCGGGCAGGGCCTGATCAAGTTGCATGATATCCTCAACGGGACAACGGACGCGAAGCGCTGCCCAATTCCTGGCGGTGACGGTCAGCGTTTCCTATCGTCCATGTGGGAAGTTCTCGCCTCCGGCACGGGCAACGCAGATACGCTGCGTCGCTCGTTTCTTCGCCGTTTGCATGGGAACGGTCGGGGCATATCGGCTTGGATGGCCGCGCGTCCGGTCGTGCCTACCAATCTTCCGGCGCCATTCCCACCGCTGCTTCCCCCGCTGAGATCAGGGATGTCGTGGGAAGTCGCGACCAATGGCTTGGACGATCTCCATCTATGTTCCGCCCTAGCTGAAATCGAAGATGAAGACTTCCGATCACTCGTCGGCAGTCGGCGCATCGTGTCCGTCAAGACCGACCAACTCCTCGCTCCATTGCGCACTCTCGTGGGAAAGGACGGCGATTACATCGCTCCGGCCAAGGTTAGCCCATGGGACTTATTGGCGGAACTGGCCGAAAGGTGGGACTGCCTCTTGACGCCGACGCGGCTACACGCGTTGCGCCCCCTTGTACAAGCTGCGGCTTGGGACTTGATTTCCAACGTTCAGCGTAGCGCACGTTGGCACCACAGGTTTCAAGCGCGCTCCGCTGCCGGAAGCTCCCAACTTCTACAAAGTTTGCTGCTGCAAAAGACTTCCGCATTGCGTGACCAAGCTGACGAAGACCTTGGCGACGAGTTCCTGCGGTCTGCCTTCGCTCCAAACGCCCGGATTCTCGACCCGGCGTACATCGTATGCCCCGAAGACTGGATCCTATTTCGGTGGTTTCGCGTGCAGCATCGCGTAGATGCCGCCGAAGTGGCGAATTGGTACAGGGACCTCAAGGAGGATCTTCGCCCCGCCGCGCTTCGCTATTTGCTGGACGGAAGACTGCGAAATTCCGTTCTTTCGCTCCTCATTCCACTCGAAGCCCGCCCGTCGTGGCTTCTGGACTTTGATGGGGTCCACCGAATGCTCGAACGCATTTGCAAGGAACGTTGGCGGCGCCAGGGACTTCTGGGTGCCCTCTTTCCCGAGCAGTTCTCCGAGTCTGTGCCGCCGCCTCGACCGCCGCCCGGCCCCGCCAACTTCTTCCACCAGCTATCGGAATGGTGGAACGATGCTGACGCGCGCACCAAAGTGCTCACTGTCTACGAAAGCCGGGCTTGGCCGGAGTGGCTGCGGCGAGACGGCGACATTTCAGACCGGCTCCAAGCCGAATCAGAAGATCACTGGCTTGCACTGCTGGTTCTGGGCGCGTGCCGAAGCATTGGCCGTACACAGGACGATCATCACCGTTCATTCCTGGAGTTGGTCCACGAGCAAGGATGGTGGGACGTATTCCAGGCCCCCGACGATGCGGGTGCCTGGATGCGGATGTTGCGGGAATGGCAAGACGACGCGTTGGACGGGTTGACCTACGCGCAGTGGATGTCACTGTTTCCAGCGATCTACCAACTTAGTCGATATCGGCAGGTATATGTTCGGTTGCTCAAGTCGGCTGGAAAACGCCCGGTGACAATGTACGACATCAATCACTTGCTTACGCCGAGAGTCGACCCAGCCCTCACAGGAGCAGGGACGCACTTCGATGCACCGCCCGCGCCGCTCGATATGGGTCGCCACTGGGTGCTACGCGAACTCGTGCGTCTGAAGGTTGTCGAGGGCGAGCATCTGTACCCGGACTGCTGGATGCCATCAGAGCAAGTGTTTCGTTTTCTTCACGACAACTTCGGCCTCGACCGTCCGGATGACGGCATGTCCAACCCGCAGAAGGCACGCGCCATATTCAACTTTATGGCGTCCGAGTTAGATACGGCAACGCCAAATCTCCATCGTACCTTCGACATACCTATGCGCCACGTGGCTTCGAACCCGGATCTGCGTCGTATGCTCGGCTTGGTGCAGTGATGGCGCCTTTCAGTACGAACGCGGCAATCCGGCATCCCCGCTTTGGTTCCGGCCAAGTCGTGCTGGATCAAGGCAAGAGCGTCGTTGCCCGCTTTGAGCACGGGATAGAGGAATGTCTGGCGGCCGACCTCGAACCCATCGACGGTCTGACGGATCGGATGGCTGCCAGACGGCTCGATTCCGCGCTGCAGGTCGTCACGCGAATCCTCGGCGAGTGCATTCGTTCTGTCAACGATGCTTGGGGGATTTTTTCCCGATCCCGCATCGACTTGCTGCCGCACCAACTCTGGGTCTGCAAGCGCGTTCTCGAATCGTGGCCCACGCGCTGGCTGGTGGCCGACGATGTCGGGCTTGGCAAGACCATCGAAGCGGGCCTCATCCTCACGCCGCTGCTGTCTTCCGGGCGCGTGCGCAGGCTGCTGATACTGGCCCCCGCGAGCTTGGTCGAACAGTGGCAGGTGCGAATGCGCGAAATGTTCGACATCCGGCTCTCGATCTACGTCGCCGCTGCTGACACAGAAACCTCCGACTTCTGGAATACCCATGACCGGGTGATCGCCTCGGCCCAGACGTTGCGGCTCGACAAGGGCAATCGTTGGGAGCGCCTGTTCGACGCCATATCATGGGATCTCGTGCTCATCGACGAAGCCCATCACATGAACGTGGATGAGCAGGGCCACCGCACGTTGTCGTATCAGCTCGTCGAGGGCCTGCAGGAACGTGGCAAGGTCCAGTCTATGGTGCTGTTCACCGGTACCCCCCATCGTGGCAAGGACACAGGATTCCTTTCCATTCTGAAACTGCTTCGACCCGAAGATTTCGATCCCGAACAGCCTCTCGAAGAACAGATCGAAAAACTCCGTACCGTCATGATTCGGAACAACAAACAATCCGTTACGGACATGTCGGGCACCCCGCTGTTCACTCCAGTGCGGTCAAGGCGGGAGACGTACACCTACTCACCACAAGAGACGCTTTTCTACGAGCAACTCACGCAGTTCATCGTGACTGGGAGAGCCTATGCCTCCAGCCTTGGTGCCCAGGATCGGCGCATGGTGATCCTAATACTGATTACGATGCAGAAGCTCGCGTCGAGTTCCGTGGCAGCAGTGCAACGGGCTCTCACTGGACGACTCGCCCGGCTCCGTGAAGCGAAAGCCCGGCTGGAGGAATCGCATGAGGATCTGGTCCGCCTACAGGAGTTACGGGCTGAGGATGACCCGGCGAACATGGACGAGATCGGTTGGTTGGAAGAACGGGTGGCGGAAGGCATAAGCGGAGTCGACCTTAACCCGAATGAGATCCCGGCACTGGAGGAATTACTCGCGTCGGCAAATGATGTCACCGACGAGACGAAGATTGCGCGTATCCTGTCCGTGGTCGACGAGTCGTTCGCCGACAGATCTGTGCTGTTCTTTACCGAGTACAAGGCAACCCAGGCGCTACTCATGAGTGCGCTGCACAACCGCTATGGTGACGGATGTGTGACATTCATCAACGGAGATGGCTTCGTCGAGGGTGTGCGAGATTCGTTTGGCAAATTCTCTCGCCTGACGGAAGACCGACACCTTGCGGCGGTGCGTTTCAACCGGGGAGAAGTTCGCTTTCTCGTTTCTACGGAGGCCGCTGGCGAGGGCGTCGACCTTCAGGAAAACTGTAGCGCATTGATTCATGTGGATCTGCCTTGGAACCCGATGCGCCTGCACCAGCGGGTTGGGCGCTTAAGCCGCTACGGCCAGACCGATCCAGTCGATGTAGTAACGGTGCGGAACCCGAACACCGTGGAGAGTCGTATTTGGGATCTTCTGGACGAGAAGCTGATGCGAATCAACTTGGCTTTCCAAGGTGCGATGGACGATCCCGAGGACATTCGCCAGCTCGTGATCGGGATGGCATCCCCAAGCATGTTCACCAAGGTATTCGCCGACGCCGATTCCGCACTCAGGGGCCAAACGCTCGACGATTGGTTCGATGCCGAGACCGCGACATTCGGCAGTGAGGACGCGGTGCAGACCGTACAGAATCTCATCGGCCATGTAGCTCGCTTCGATTTCGGAACCGTGGCGGATCAAATCCCGCGTGTGGATCTTCCGGATCTGGTGCCATTCTTCAAAGCAGTCCTCGCCTTTCGGGGCCGGCGGCCCGCCCAAGCGGACAACCTTCGCCTGAGCTTCCGTCCACCGGAGGCTTGGAACGACGACTTCTTGATCGCAGCAACCGACCGCTATGACCTTCTCTTCGCCCGAGAACCGCAACCCAAAGAGGGGGAGGATGTCGCAGGGGTCGGGCTACGGGTTGTCGACCGAGCGGTTCGGGATGCTGTCGAACTGACCGGGGCTTTCGCCACCATCCGGGGCCTAGACGCTCCCATCTTCGTTTTCAGTGTGCGTGATCGAATCACCGGCTCCAATGGACCCATTCGCGGCGTCCTCGTCGCCGCGCAATCGGGTGCAGACGCCAACTGGAACCTCATTCGTGATTGGGAACTCATGCAGCTCCTGAACCCACTTGCCGACAAACCCCGTAGCCCCATCTTCACCGATGCCGACCCGGCGCTCGACGTCTCGGATCTTATTGCGAGCGCACGACAGTATGTGGAATCCCAAATCGATGCACTGGATCTCCCGTTCGCCTTGCCGACCGTCGAGAACCTAGCCTGTCTCGTACCTGGGCAGGCGTCGACGCTCAGAGACTGAAATTGGGGACCAATCGGTCGACCGCGCGTCCGCCGATACCACTGCTAGCGGAAGATCAGAGTCAAGCAGCACCTCGGGGCTTCGATTCCGCTCGATCTGGTTCTGCCCGGAGTCGACACGGTTGTTGCGAGCATCGTTTTGGCCAATCTGAGAGAAAAAGAGAGAAAAATTTTAGCTGGAACTCGCCGAGTTGGTCCGGGGCCCGCTGATGGGCCGCCTCAGAGCAGAAACTCAGAAATTTGTGAGAAATGCGGGTAAGGGGCCTCCGGTTCCTCATCCCCGTCTTTGCGACCATCGCGATCTTTGCGAGATCCCATTCCTAATTCCGTCCGTTTTCCGTAATAATTGGGGGACCCTCCTCCCGCCGTGGCAGGCAGGAATGTCCCCCCTCCGTTTTTAAATCCGTGTCCATCCGTGTAATCCGTGGTCAATCTTCGCCATTTGTGCCCTCCGTGGGCGGGAATGTTTTCTCCAAAAGCAGGATGCGGTTTTTCAGATCCGGGTGGGTCGACAACAACTCCGGGATTTCCACACCGCCCTTGCCCCGGTGCAGTTTGATGAGAATCGATTTTAACGGTTCAGTCGATCCGTATTTGGCTTGCAGCCATGTTCCGGATACCAGGTCAGCTTCTTTTTCGAGACTTCTGGAATAGCTGCTTTCAATGAGAATAATAGGTATGGCGGAGGCGAGAGAGGAGGCGGAGGCCAAGTCCCCCAAAAAGGTGGAGATGAATATGAATATTCCCGCATCCCGAAGCGCCATTTGCATGGCGTGCCGATGAATGACATGACCGATTTCGTGAGCAACAATGGCCTCGAATTCTTCCCGGATGGAAATCAGATCGATGAGGGAATCGGTGACCACCACGATTCCATTGGGCAGGGCCAAGGCGTTGGCTCCCATATCCCAGGATCGAAAATGAAGGGCATAGGTGTGTTCGCCTTCGAAATCCCCCGCCATCTCATCGAACCAAGCCCGGTAACCAGCTTGGGTCTCGGGGAGAACCTCCGAGGGTTCCATAAAGTATTTGTCCAGCGTATCCATTACGCCCTCGCCCAATTGATCATGCCATTCAACCGGCATTCGGTGAGCGACCAACCACGCGGCCCAGGGAACGCCCCATATTATAAATGCGGCTATGAGAGCAATCAATGCGGCCAGACTGCCCATAACCCATCTCCACCTTGTTTCCAGCCGATGAACCCACTTGAGTCCCATTCCGGGATGCAGCCAATTCTGCAGATCGTCGTACCGGGCCAAGTCATCGGTTTCCAGCCGGCCGTTATCCGGCAAGAGGATGACGCGGCGCGTATGGCCGAGCGGGGCCTCAAATTCGCAGTCCTTTATGGCATAGGTTCGGAAATGCTTCCCATGGCGAACCTCGAGGATGGAAGGGTCCAGAGCGAGCACCTCGACGGTTTTTGCGGCGGAGGATTTACCGTCGAAATACCTGGCGGAAAAGCGTATCATCACCCGATATCGAAGTCCAAATAATCAACCGCCGCATCTCCCACAGCGCTTTCTTTGGCAATGGCGGATTGAACGACCTTGTCGAGTTGATCCTTATCCGCGGTAACCAACATGCATTCGGCCAGGTATTTCAGCTTTCGCACCGTTGCCCAGGGGATGGCCAGCCCAAGGCTGAAAAATATGGCCAGTCCATTGACCACTTGGATCTTCAGGAAAGGCCACAACTTAAAAACCGAGTGGAAGGATATTCCACCCCCCAGTTTCGTTTTGGACCAGACATAGTTCTGAATCCTTACGAAAATCAGAGATTTCCCCGTAGTAAAAGAAAAAATAATCGCCCCATATCCAATTGCCATGCAAAGTAATAATCCCAGGGCGGCTGGAATTGGGATAAAAGCCCCGCCGAACTGGTTACAAAATAAAAAAAAATTAAAAGACGCAAAAACCCCGATAACCCCAATGCCAACGGCTGCCAGATAGGGGGGATAAAACTTGCCGCCTCGGCCCTTGAATTCGGATTCCAGATCCCCATAAGACAAATTATTGAGCATGTAATCCTTTTGCAAATACGCTAGGTAGGGGTAAATGAGGCCGAGGGTAAAGGGGATCAGGATGGCCCAGAGCAGAAACCGTTTATAGGCAACCGGCAATGTTCCGCTGAAGTTGAACCGAATGTTGCGGTAGGACGAATTCCGGGTGCGAAAGCGTATGGCCTTCCAGATGATGAAGGGATACAAAAGCAGGACTATGACAAGAACGATCACCGGGATGATCGGGCTGACGTACCCGCCGAGACCATAAATTACCCCAAAGGTTAGGACAATCATGTAGCCCTTGAGAAGGGCGACCGGATTGGCATGGAATCCGAAATTATCTTCGGCCAGCCAGGAATTGCCGTAGAGGTATTTGCGTTTTCGGACGATGGCCCATGGCAGATAGATGCCGAGTGTAACGACGGTGAGGAGGAGGTTGACAATCCAGATCCGGAAATATTCTCCGGCCGTGCCGGTAAAAGACATCCGGTAAGTTCTGGATTCTCCTCCAGGTTGCGGTTCAGATGGCGGGTGTTCCGATTGCTCGTTCATAAATGGAGAGTTTCCCTGGGATGGTTAGCGTTTAATATTATAGCGAAGTTCGTTGCCGGACGGCCTCATAGAGCAGGACCGCGGCAGTCGAGCTGACGTTGAGGGAATCTGCCTGGCCCGACATGGGAATGCTTGTAGTCACGTCTGCCCCGTTCAACCAAAAGTTGGAAAGGCCGGCTTTTTCGCTGCCCAGGATGATGGCTGTCGGGCCGGTTAAGGAGGTTTGAAATAGCGAGGTTCCGGCCGTCGGCAGGGTCCCCACCGCGGCCATTTGATGGGCTTTGAGGTACTGGAGGGTCTCCAAGGGGGTAGCGACGACGGAGGGAACGGCAAAGACCACGCCGGCCGAGGCGCGGATGACGTTGGGATTGAAGATATCGGTCACCGGGTCGTTCAGGATGACGGCATCTACCCCGGTAGCATCGGCGGTGCGGAGCAAGGCACCCAGATTGCCCGGTTTTTCCACCGATTCCACGATGAGGATGAGCGGGTTTGGAGAGAGCGGCAGGTCATCAAGCGATGTCCGGAATACCTTGCACACGGCGAGGAATCCGTCCGGATTTTCGCGGTAGGAACATGCTCGAAAGACTCTTTTGGACAGGTAGGCAACGGGTGTGCCCCGGTTGAGGTGTTCCCGGTGCCGGGCCTCGGACTTGGCTCCGTGCTTAAAAAATTTGGGGCAGAGGAGAATTTGAGTGGCTTCGAGCCCCGCCTCCAAGCCGCGGGCCACTTCACGCTCTCCCTCCAGCAGAAAGAGCCCAAGTCGGTCGCGCCTCCGTTTTCGCATGAGGCCCTTTAAAAGCTTGATCCGCGGGTTTTGGAGGCTGTCGATCTCGGTCAGGGGCATGGTCGGGCAATCCGATATTGATCAGGGCGGAGGGTAGGACTTCACTAATGGGGTTAAAAGCATTTTATGGCCGGCCCACCCAGAGGACTTCCCCAGGAAAGGTTTTCCTACCACCAGGAAATCGAACTTGAGATCGAAAACCTCAGTCCCCTGGGTCAAGGGGTCGGCCGATTCGACGGTTGGCCGGTCAGGGTGCCCTTTTCCTTGCCGGGCGAACGCGTCCGGGCGCGCGTTTACCGCAATCGGGCCGACTACTCGGACGCTGACCTGATGGAAGTTTTGCGCCCCTCGCCCCACCGGGTGGGCCCTTCCTGCTCCTTGTTCGGGAAATGCGGGGGTTGCCAGTATCAGCATTTGGCCTACGAACGACAATTGAAGCGAAAAACCCGCCAAGTGCAGGAGTTGGTGGATAGGGAGTTGAAGCGACCTCATCGGGTCGAGCCCGCCATCGGGTCGCCCCGCCCCTATGGCTACCGGTCCAAACTGACCCCCCATTTTCATAAGCCGCGGCGGGGACGGGAATTGAAAATCGGCTTTCTCCAGGTGGGCCGCCGCAGCCGGTTGGTGGACGTGGAGCAATGCCCCATCGCCACGGAGAAAATTAACGCCGCTTTGCCGGAAGTGCGGGAATCGGTTCTGGTAAATCCCGGAAATTATAAGAACGGAGCCACCCTGTTGCTGAGAGAGGTTGAAGAAGGGGTGGTGACGGATCCCCGGACCATCGTCACGGAAGCGGTGGGGGATTTGAAATTCCGTTTCAAGGCGAGTGAGTTTTTTCAGAACAACCCCTATTTGCTGCCGCAACTGATCGAACACGTTTCCCAACAGGCCCGCGCTCAAGGCTTGCGCTACCTGATCGACGCCTATTGCGGGTCCGGCTTGTTTGCCCTGTCCGTCGGGCGACACTTCGAGGGCGCGGTGGGAGTGGAGATAAGTGAACAGGCCGTCGGGTATGCGCGCAACAATGCGCAGTTGAACGGATTGGAGGGTTGCAAATTCCAGGTGGGGGATGCGGCGCGGATTTTCCACCGGGTGGAATTCCCCTCCGATGATACGGTTGTGGTGATAGACCCGCCCCGCAAGGGCTGCAGCCCGGAGTTTCTCGAACAACTCTTCGCCTTTGGTCCGGCCCGGGTGATCTACGTCAGTTGCCAACCGACCACGCAAATACGGGATCTGGGCGCGTTCCAGCAGTCCGGCTACCGCATATGCCGGTTGCAACCCTTCGATTTGTTCCCGCAAACCCGCCACATCGAAAATATTGCAACCTTGCAAAAAATCAGCGTTTGATCCCTTCTCGCCTTCTTTGTTTTATTGAACATGCCTGTTGTAAAACCGACCTATGCGGATCTGGCCAACCCGGCGGTACACCGGCAGCCCGTCTATGAACCGGGTAGGCCCATCGAGGTGGTGGCCCGGGAATTTGGGCTCGATCCGCAAGAGACCATAAAACTGGCCTCCAATGAAAATCCGCTGGGAGCTTCCCCAAAGGCTCTCGCGGCGGTGCGGGATTTTCTCAATCAGGCCCACCTGTATCCGGACGGCGGCTGTTACCTGTTGCGGGAAAAACTGGCCCGAAAACTGGGTTTGCCACCGGATCGGTTCGTCTTCGGGAACGGTTCCAACGAGGTTATCGAGCTGGTCGGACACGCCTTCCTCATGCCGGGGGACGAGGTGGTCATGGGCGAGCAAGCGTTTATCGTATACAAACTGGTCACGCTGTTGTTTGGGGCGACGCCGGTGGAAGTGCCCCTGAAGCGTTTTACCCACAATCTGGAGGCCATGGGAGAAGCCATAACGGAGAAGACCAAATTGGTCTTTCTACCGAGCCCCAACAATCCCACCGGGACGATCAACGAGCCCGCCGAGGTGCTCGACTTCGCCCGTTCCCTGCCCGACCACGTGATCTTCGGATTGGATGAGGCCTATTGCGAATACCTGGATGATCCGGTCGACCTTCGCCCGCTCATGGCCGAAGGGAGAAAGATCATTTGTTTTCGCACCTTTTCCAAAATTTACGGATTGGCCGGCTTCCGCCTCGGCTACGGCTACTGCGGGGCCGATTGCGCTTCCCTCCTGAACAGGGTCCGCGCGCCGTTCAATGTCAACTCCCTGGCCCAGGCCGCCGCCCTGGCCGCATTGGATGACCACCCCTTTGTCCAACGAAGCAGGGAGGTCAACCGGGCCGGTTTGCGGGAATTTTCCGATTTTTGTGAAAATTTCAAGCTCGACTACATTCCCAGTCATGGAAATTTTATGCTCATAAAAGTGGGAAAGGGCAGGGACGTGTTCCGGAAATTGCAAAAAGTCGGCGTCATAGTGCGGCCGATGGAGCCCTATGGTTTGCCTGAATACGTGCGAATATCGGTGGGAAGAAAAACCGAGAACGCAAGGCTTTGCCGGGAGCTGGAAAATGTCCTCGGGCTGTCCTGAATTTTTTTTGGTAAACGGGTATTAGTGAGTGCTTATTTTGGGTATTGGGCCCTGTTGACGGTGGCGGCGGTAGTCCTGGTATTTCTCAATGCCGTTTTCGTAGCGTGTGAGTTCAGTCTGATCAAACTCCGCTTCAGTCATTTTAATCCGGACTTTCTGGAGGAATTGGAACGTCAGAAGGGAATCAACTACCTCTTGACCCGGCTCGATCGGACCTTCCGGTTCTTGAGGTTGGGCATCGTCCTTTGCACCTTGGGCCTGGGCCTGCTCACTTTCCCCTTTGTTCAAGCCGCCACCAAGTGGCTGGGGTTGACCGTGACAACGGAGATTTCGTTGTTGCTGCTGGCCGCCTCCTTCCTGGGGGCAGTGGCCATTCGCTACGTGATAGGAGAACTGGTGCCGCGCGCGGTGGCCTTGCGTTATCCCGTGCAGACCTTGAGAAGTTCCATCTGGTGTGTTCGGGCCTGCCAGGTGCTGGCCCATCCCTTGCTGGTACTGTTGGACTGGGCTTCCCGCCCCATCCTCGGATGGCTGCGCCTCGATTCGCAAAACGGCCTCAACCTCCTGGATGTGGAGGAGCAGATCGAGAGCTTGGAAGAGGATTCGCAGGTCCCGGAATTTTCCCAAAAAATGCTCAAGAATGTCATATCGATGCGAGACTTGGTGGTTCAGGACGTCATGGTGCCCCGCAACCAGATCCAGTTTTTCGAAATTTCCAACAGCAACGCATTTAACATCGCCTTGGCCAAACGCACCGGGCACACGCGGTTTCCCCTATGTGAGGGGGATTTGGACAATTGCGTGGGCATCGTTCACATAAAGGATATCTTCCGGAGCGATCTTCCCGGCCACCGGATCGATTTCCGGAAAATGGCCCGGCCGGTTGTCTATACCGGTCCGGACGAAACCTTGGAGGGTATCTTGCAGGAGTTGATGAGGGAAAAGCTGCACATGGCCCTGGTGCGGGATGAATTCGGTGGAACGGTGGGGGCGGTGACCCTGGAAAACATCGTGGAGGAACTGGTGGGCAACATTCAGGATGAATTCGACTCCGAGGAGGAACATATCGAGGAACTGCAGCGAGACGTGTTCATGGTGGATGGATTGACCCCTCTGCACGAAATCGAGGACCGCCTGGGGATCGGCATCGAGGAGGAGGAAGTCTCCACCATCGGCGGATTGATGACTTCCGCATTGGGAAAAATTCCGGAGGCGGGGCAGAAGGTCGCCATAGAAAATTTGGAAATCGAAGCCGTTAAAGTGGATGAAAAACGTTTGATTTCCGCCAAAGTTCGGCTGACTCCGGCCAATGGCGAGTAAAATCAGGCGTGGATTTTCAACATGGGGACATGTCAAAAATCAAGGCCTGACTCCGACTGGCGGCCCTACCCTCAGAGGCTTTCCAGGAGTTGAACCCTTTGGGAGGGTGTGAGGGTATCCATAATCCGCCCGACCATTTCTCCGGCCTCGGGGACAAAGATTTTTTCATCGGAGGCCAGATGCCGCACAATCTCCCGCTTCAACTTGAAAGGGAGGGTCTTGCGGTCCACCATACCTTTGCTCCGCGACAATACGGCCTGGGTGTCGCCCAACATCAAGTCGACTTGAATCTGGCAAGCCAGAGCGGGTTGATTTCCCGGATTTTGTTTCAAAAGAAACCCTGTGATGTCCCTGGCTCGGTCGGGGCGTCCGATGTCGAGCAATTTCTGGCCGATTCGCAAGAGGGCGGAGGGGCGGATATGTCCCGCTGAAAAGAGCTCCTTCAAGGCCACATCCCCCTCATCATCCACTCCCAAGGCATAGGCATTGGTCAAGGACAGGCTGTGGAAGAGGATATGGTGCAGGGAAATCCGCAGGTTGACGGTTTTGGGGGGTTGGGCCAGCATGGCCCTGGCGGCTTCGTGCCGTCCGCCGTTGATGGAGGCTTCGAGAACGAGGAACCACATCAGGGGAGACTGGGCGGTCGAGGGTTCCGCTCGATCCATAAGGAGGGATTGGAGATCGGGTTCTCCCGCTTCCGCGAGATAGTTGAGGAGTTCGTAGAAGGAACCTTGGTCCCGGTATATTTCGGGGACGCGTTCGAGGAAGCGCTCGATCTCGGGTTTCGCCTCGGGGCCGAGAGCGCCAAAGTAATTTACGGCGGTTTCAACGGAGTATGGGTTGCCCAGGTAGGTTTGGCGGGCCAGCTTCACCGCTTTGTCCCCCTCGCCCGATTGCCGGTAAAGCCGTGTAAGGGAAGTAACGACCTCGCGATGGTTGGGATAGGTGGCGCGGAGCGCCTCCAACTCCGCCAGGGCGAGATCCTCCAGGCCTTGATCATAGTGGATCCGGCTGCGCAAGACGCGGTTGGAAATGGATGGGGCGCGCCCGATGACCTCCACCGCCATAGCGTAATCGGCCTGATGATAATAGGCATTGGCCAAGGCCGATCGGGCTGTGGCCAGGCCGGAATCGGGCACCAGGTTTTCCTCCAGCCCTTTTTCCAAAATCCGGATGATGACCCGGTCCGCCTGATAGTATTCCAGGTAACGAATCATCTTTTCCCAGAAAGCCTCGTTCCGGGACGCGTATTCCAGGCCCCCTTCCAATGCCTGTACGGCCCGAACCACTTCATTGGCCTGAAACAACATATCGGCCATGGCCAGCCGGCCTTCCAGATTTCCCGGAGACTTTGCCACCCCCAACCGGGTAAAATAAAAGGCTTGGTCCCATTCCCCGGCCTCCCGGTGCCTAAGGCCCTTTTCTATAAAGTAGTCTCCCCATTTGGGTCGAATCCGGCTCCAATTCCACGGAAAAGCCACGTCGGTGAAGCGAATGGCATCATAGCCTTTGGAGTATTGAATAAAATAATACAACCCTCCCGAGGCGCCCAGCCAAAGGACAAGGGCCAGCCCCGCCAATATTCCAAGAATTCGTTTCGGTCTCGTTTGCATTGTTAAAAGCGGCTTCAGCCCGGATACCTGCCATCTTCCCTTATGCTCCGCATAGGCGGATTGGCACGGCTCCGAGGGGAAAAAGGCAACTTATAGGTAGCGCCATCCGACCGAGCCAGTCTTATAATCGGGAAAGGGGCGGTTCCTTACCCGATTGGCGGTATTTTAGGCTTGTTCTTTGCTGGGCCTCCTTCGAACCTTCCGACTCGCCCATATTCCATGGGCAATACTGGAGAATGACTTGTAAAAACTGCTTCCCCCCCATCATAGCAGTCTTTTTCTCCATAGCTGCCGGCCACGCGTCTCCCATGATGGCGCTTGGAGACAACGGCAACATCATTGCCCGATTGGGCGGAGCCATCCAGTATCACGATAATATTTTCCTCGATAGCGCCAATGAGAGAGGGGACACCATAGTCGTATTTTCACCCGGGGCGGAATTGAACCTGGGGGGAACGAATTCCAATTCCCACACCAACGTCGTTTACATCCACGATTTTGTTCACTATTTTGAATCCGATTCCTTGGACCGCGACAACGTAAGGGTCGCCGTAAAGGGCCATTCCAAATGGCCCAAAGCCCGGATCAATTACTCCATGAGTTTTCGGGAGCGCTCCCAAAACGATGCCTCTAACAATGTGGAAGGAAACATTGCCCGAAGGGACCAATTCCACAGCCTGGTCAGGGCTGAATGGGAAATGAGCGCAAAGTCTTCCTTGGCCGCGAGCCTCGGTATGGACAAAGTCGATTACGAAGCGGCCAACCTCCATGACCGCCAGTCCTACCACGTCCCGTTGGATTATTACTGGGAATATTCCCCCAAATTGGACATGAGCGTCGGTTATCGTTTCCGGCACACTTCATTCAGCCGCGACTACAATTTTCCAACCGTCTTCGAAGGGGATGGGCCAAAGGATCCTTCCTCTTACCAGGACCACTTCCTCAACGTCGGGGTTCGGGGACAAATCGGCCCCAAGACGAGCGGGGAAATCAAAGTGGGTATGCAGAATCGAGAATCCAACACTGCCGGGAGAGTGCTGCGGGATATGTTTGCCGCAGAGGGCCGGGTTGTCTGGATCGCCACCGAAAAAACCTCCGGGACACTGCGGATTACCCGGGATTTTCGCTCGGACGCGTTTGGAAGCTCCATCGAGTCGAGTGATTTGAGCCTTTCCGCAAGAACCAGACTCAACGAGGAATACGCAGGATTTGCCACTATCCGCTATTCGGACGACCGTTATTTCACCGGAAGGGACGACGAGGCTCTTTTCGGACAGGTGGGCCTCACCTACACGCCTAACCTGCACTCGGCCATCAGCCTCGCCTATGTGGTCTACAACAATAACAGCAATTCCAAGAGCGCGGACTTCGATAGCAGCGTGTTCAATCTCTCGGGAAACTTACGCTATTGAAGTTTCCCCATTATTTCATGTCGGAGGCGAGTCGAGGCCTCCTTTTTATTTGGCAACCAAGATGCAAAACTGGCTGAAGAACATCCTCTCCGTCACGCTGATTTTTGTCGCCAACCCCCATGGCGCCGGGCAAATATCCGATAAGGCGGGCAATTACCGGCTCAATCCATCCGATCTTCTGCGTGTGGAAGTCTTTCAGGAGCCGGATTTGTTCCGCGAGGTGCGCCTCGCTCAGGATGGGAGCATCCTGCTGCCCTTGATCGGGAAAATCTATATTGGAGGCAAATCCATCTTCGATGCGGAGCGGTTGATAACGGAACTTTACAACCGGGATTACCTGGTGAACCCGCAAATCAACGTCACCATCGTGGACTATGCGCTACGACGCGTAAACGTGATCGGTCAGGTTAACAACCCCGGCATAGTGGTTTTCCCTCCCGAGGAAGAAATGGTTCTGCTGGAAGCCATTTCACTGGCGGGAGGGTTCAACCGTCTGGCCGACAAGCGGAAAGTCACCCTGACCCGCACCTTGTTCGACGGTAAAACGGAGACCTTCACCATAGACACCGGCAAACTGATCGCGGGGGACGATGCCATGCGCTGGGACCTGCAAAAAGACGATGTGATCTTCATCCCGGAACGCGTATTCTAACGGTGAGGGAGCCCGACAAACGACTGAATGACCCGGAGGCCCCCTACCCTTACGGTTACAACTCAGGGTACCCCTATCCCCGAGGTTATGCCTACCGCAATGGGGAGGAAAGGGGGCGGCAACGCGGTTTTCAAGACTACCTGCTGATAATTCGGGAGCGCGTCTGGTGGGTATTGGCCATATTTTTGCTCGTCCTTCTTTCCACTACCCTGACGGTCCTGTACCAAACCCCTCTCTACAAATCGGTAGGAACGGTAGAGGTTAAGCGGGAAGCAAATACAGTGGTAAAGTTTGAAGAAGTGGAAAGCCAGGAACTGCGGGGAATGGAAGACTTCAACACCGAAGTCAAAATTCTGGAAAGTTTAAGTATCATCGAACAGGTGGCGGCGCGCTTCAAAGGCGATGAAAGAGGCCGATTTCTCAAGCCTTACCTGAAAGGCAAGGATCCCGCCGAAGTATCGCTTCCCCTCATCCTCTACCGGAATCGGAGAATCATTCCCCAGCGCCTCAGCCGCATTATCGCCATTGAATACATCCACCCGGACCCCGAGATCGCCGCCAAAACGACCAACCTGTTCATGGACGAATATATCGGTTTCAACCAACGCAAACAGTTGGAGGCATCCCTCAAGGCAGTTGAAGATTTACAGATCCGGGCCGATCAGCAGCGCAGGAAACTGGAAGAGATGGAGTTCAAATTGCAGGAGTACCGGGAGGAGCATGAAACCGTTTCATTCGATGAAAGGTCAGCCATCGAGAATGAGAAATTGAGCATCCTCAATCTGAAAAGCACGGAAGCGGAAACCGCTTTATACGAAGTACAGTTCCAGTGGGATCTGATCCGGACTTACCGCGAGAAAGGCAGGAACCTCATGGAACTCAGTTTTATATCCGATGGCCCATTGGTGCAGCATTTGAATGCGGATTTTTCCACCCGCAAGGTAGAGGTCGCCTCCCTCTCCAAGCGCTACCGGGATAAACATCCGACCATGATCTCCCTTCTCCGGTCCCTGCAGGAAGTCGAAGATGAACTCCTCACCGCAATCCAGGCTGAAGTAGACAAGGTATATTCGGATCTGCTGCGAGCCAAAGCGCGCTACGAGGAAGCCCAGGCTGCGGTAAATCAGCAGGAAAACCTGCTCATGAACATCGACCGGCTCAGCGTCGACTACGAAACCATGCAGCGCGAAGCGGAGGTCAACACCGTCATCTATCAGCGTCTGGTAGAGCGAATGAGGGAAACCAACATCAGCTCCAGTCTGGACAACCCCAACGTCCGCGCCCTGGACCGGGCCGTCATGGCTGAAAAACCTTACTGGCCCAACTTTTTCCTTTTTTTCAACGCCGGAATTTTCGGCGGGGTGGTATTGAGCGTGGGTGTGGCCCTGATCATCGCCCATCTGGACGACCGCGTGAAGAGCGCTTCGGAAATTGAACAAGTAGTGGGGCTGCCTCTTCTGGGGGCCATTTCCGAATTAAAGAACCTGCCTTCCATGGAAAAAGCCAAGGTGGCCGCCTCGGGTTCGGAGAGCGACGCTTTCGATGGTTTCCTGTCCTTGTATTCCAGCCTGATGCTGAACAGCCAGGGTAAGAATGCCCAGTGTTTGCTGGTCACTTCGACCATTCCCGGCGAAGGCAAATCCTTCCTCTCATCCAACCTGGCCTTGACCTTCTCCTCCCATGGGGAGAATACCCTCCTTATCGACTGTGACTTGCGCTTGTCCAACCTTCCCCGCCTGCTCGGGATCGAGAAGGCCCCAGGGGTGGCCGACTACTGCTTTGAAAAAGCAGATTTCGACCAGGTGGTGCGCCGGGAAGAACAGACGGGATTGCACCTGATCCCCACTGGCAAGCGGGCCGGCAATCCTTCCCAGATCCTCAGTTCGGAGCGGTTCGGGCAATTGCTCCAGGAAGCCCGGGAAAGGTATCCCCGCATCATCCTCGATACTCCACCCATTTCGGCCGTGAGCGATTCTCTCATCATCCTGCCCTTGGTGGACGGGGTGCTCTACACCATCAAATTCAATGCCGTAAAGAGAAAGATCATGGTGGCGAACGTCCGGCGGCTATTGGAGGCCGATGTCCCCGTACTCGGCGCGGTCCTGAACCAACTGAAACTATCCTTGTCGGGTTATCATTATTCCCATCAAAACTACAAATACCGCCATTACCGCTACCGGCAGGCCTCGAACCGCGAACTGGCCGAAAAACTGAATTAGGGCGAAGCCGAAGCCCGGCCCATGCGGTCCCGAATGGCGGCGGCCAGACCATCGCCCTCCGGGACCTCCAGAAATAGGGTCCCGTACCCCTTTTCATCGAGACGATACAACCGGTCGTACAGGTTGCGGGCCACCTCCTCCAATTGGCCCGTAGCCGACAAGGCGAAATGATGCGCCCCGCGGCAACTGGCCGCGTTGAGAAAGACTATGGCATCCCCTTTGCCCGTTTTGGGCAGGCTGCCCCTGAAGGTCCGCAGGAGGGTGTGAGGGCTGTAGTGCCGTTCCATCAGCCCGGGGGAAAGGAGCCCGCGGGTGGGCTTTTCCCCGGGAGCATCGGTGGAAAGGCGGATGGATTGGCCGATTGTTTCCTCCAGGGATTCCAGTCCTATGGCCCCCTGGCGCAGCAATTTCGGTTCGTCCGGATCGAGCAGGGACACGATGGTGGATTCGATGCCGCCTTCACAGATACCTCCGTCCAAAATGTAGTCGATGGATGGGCCCAGAGCGGTTTCAACGTGCTCCGGCCGTGTCGGACTGATGTAACCGAACGGATTGGCGCTGGGAGCGGCCAAAGGGAAGGAACACCGCCGCAGCAGAGCACGAACCAGGGGATGGGACGGTATCCTTACCGCCACCGTATCGAGACCCGCCGTGACCGATGCCGGGACGGTGGATTTTTTTTTGAGGATCAAGGTAAGCGGTCCCGGCCAGAAGCGCTCTCCAACCATGCGATCCAGGTCGGTGACATGAGCTATGGCCTCCACTCCCTCCCAGTCCGACACGTGGACGATCAGCGGATTCCGCCGGGGCCGTCCCTTCACCGAAAAAATTTTGGCCACGGGGACGGCTTCGAGGGCATGGCCCGCCAAACCATAAACGGTTTCCGTCGGCACCGCAGCAATGCCACCCGCGGCGAGGTGATGGGCCAGGAGATCGAGATGTGCGGGGTCGGAGTGAAGTATACGGGCCATGAGTATCGACCCCTCCAACGGGCCAATGCCCTACTTCAAAAGAAGCATGTTGCGCGCGCGCTTGATGACCTTGGTAATATGCCGTTGTTGCTTGGCCGAAAGCTTGGTGACACGCCGGGGCAATATCTTGCCGGTTTCGGTTACGTAACGGGACAAGATCTCGGCATCCCTGAAATCGAGATCCATCGGATTCCAGGATCGCTTTGGTTTGGTATCATTAGCCATAAAAGGGGGGTAGCAAAATTGAATCCATCTCCGAAGCAAGCCAAAAATTCGGTCATTGGGCCAAGGTTGTGTCAATTGCCGAGAGCCTGAATCCGGCCGGACCGTCGGGTCGAGCCCGGACAAGCTCGCCTTATGCGCTTGAAATTCACCAATTGAGATTCCTTATTTGAGGTGCATTTCAGCCCGGTCCCTGTAGTTCAATGGATAGAACCGCGGTTTCCTAAACCGCTGATCTGGGTTCGATTCCCAGCGGGGGCACCAACCGGTTGATTTTTTCGCGGATTTCCCGTCTGCCAACGGGCCGCAAATAACGAGGAGAATGAGGTTGAAGTCCGACTTGGCTTTGGCGTTAAAAATCCCGCCGGCAAATGTGCCAGAGTCACAAGCAAAAAGATAGGTCCGTCGGATTGAGAACTTTTTCCTTTCTAAATCCACCGGCACCCCAAATAATATTCCCTATTCCAACCACGGGTCAGGTCCTGAACTTAATTTTTTTTCATTTTTTTTAAGTGGTTTTCAAAGTTCAGGTGTTGATCTAGTAAAGGGGGTGCATTCCAGTGCATTTTCTTCTCAATGAAAGATAGGGAAACAGAACAGGCGCAGTGGTTTGTGGATGAGGTGCTGCCTCACGAGGGGGACCTTCGCGACTGGCTCAAGTCCCGTTTCCCCAACGTCAAGGATGTAGACGATCTGGTTCAGGAGGCATATTCACGCCTGCTCAAGGCCTATGGCTCGGGGCCGATCGTCAATCCGAGGGCCTATCTGTTCGTGGTTTCCAGGAATCTGGCCTTAAATCAATTGCGCCACCTCAGGTACGATTGGCCCAAAGGCGCTTGGGAGGTCGATCCCTTGAATATCCTGGACGAGGTGAACAGCCCGCCCGAGGCGATGGTTATCAAAGAAGAATTGCAACATTTGATCCATGCCATCCAATCGTTGCCCGATCGTTGCCGCCAAGTCATGACTCTGCGCAAGATTTATGGCTTATCCCAAAAGGAAGTAGCCAAAAAACTGGGGATATCGGTACGTACCGTTGAGGCGCAAGGTATTATTGGATTGCGCAAGTGCATCGCCTACTTCCGCCAACATGGCTTCCTCACACACTAAAAAAAATGAAAGATTCACCATCAGAAAACCCTGAATTATCACGTATCGAGCAGATGGCGGCCGATTGGACGCTACGCATCGACCGGGGATTGACACCGCAAGAGCAGGACGACTACACCGAATGGCTGGCCCAGGATCCCCGCCATCGCGAAGCCATGGCATTATACCAATGGGGCTGGGAGGAATTCGACCGGTTGGCTGGGCTGCAAACAACCCATTATGCCCAGATCAATCCGGACCTGTTGGCGCCGGATACCGGCCATGCTCCCAAAGCAACTGCCAAATTCAGGTTCATACCGTGGTTTGCCGCCCTCCCCATCCCTGTAGTCCTGGCCTTGACGGTAATTTTGCTCTGGCCCGATGCCGAACCGGAAGGCCAGGAATTCCAACCTTCCTTAGAGCTGATGGCACGCATCGAGCGGCGGGCCCTGGAGGATAGGTCCAGGGTGGAAATCAATCGCGGTGCCCAGTTGGAAGTAGCGTATCCGTCCGATACGAGGCTTGTTTACCTCGAAAAGGGAGAGGCCAACTTCGAAGTGGCCAAGGACCCGAATCGGCCCTTCATCGTCAACGTGGCCGGAGTCGATGTTCGAGCGGTGGGGACTATTTTCAACGTGAAATTGTCCGATGATGAAGTCGACGTCCTCGTCACGCGGGGCATGGTCAGTGTCGAGCCGACCGCCTCAACTTCCGATGCAAACGAATTGCCCTCGGGGTCCTTGGTGGAGACAGGGCAAAAAGCGATTGTCCGCCTGTGGAGCGAAACCCCTCAGGTCGAAGTGATAAATTTGAGTGAACCGGAGATAGAGGAAGCTACGCGTTGGCAGCCACGACTACTCGATTTCGACGCGGCGCCCCTGGGGGAGATTGTGGATGCATTCAACCGCTGCAATCCAATCCAAGTGGTGATTGGGGACCCGTCCCTCCATACGGTCAGCCTGAGCAGCTCTTTCTGGTCCGATAATGTGGAAGGATTCGTCCGCTTGATGGAATCCAGTTTCGGCATGCAAACCGAATGGCAGGGGAGTCGGGAGATCGTTCTGCGATCCGCCCAGTGACCATTTATTTTTTGCCGGCCATGAAAATCATAAACGGGTAGGAGCGCAAAGCCCGGTCGCGAAAATTGTCGCGGGCGGCAAGAATTGCCGGGAACTGTGATCCTGCCGGACCGGATTACACCTTACCCAAATCGAAAAAAATACCATTAGATTAATTTTCTTTTAGGGGAAAATGCTGCGTCGGGGTTTGTTCTCTATGAACACCCTTTAATCTTTTTAATTTCGACAAGGCTAAAACGCTCTTCACCACATGCTTGTTTTGGTAAATGGACTTTGGGAAAGGCTATGGCCTAAAGCGGCTCTTCTCCTTATGTGCTCCGCTAATTTAACGGCCTCGGAAATCCAGTCTTTCGATTTGGAGGCAAATGACGCTGGTCTGGCGCTGAAGCAATTCGCCAGACAGGCTAAGGTGGGTATCGTCTTCGATCCCGGGAGCGTGAAGGGAGTTCGGACTCAGGAAGTCGTCGGGATGTTGTTACCTAGCGAAGCGCTTGGGCGCATGCTTGACGGAACGCCCCTGGTTTTCAAACAGGATTTTAAATCGGGAGCCTTTGCCGTAACCCGGGCGGTGATTCCGTCAACAGATCAGGCAACTCATTTTTCTGAACCCGAAACCAAAGAAGAGACAGAACTGGCCACGGGTCAGCCCGAGGTGGGCGCTCGAGAAGAAACGGAAGGATCCATGGTAGAACTCGAGAGGTATGAGATGCGTGGTTATCCCGACAGTTTTGCCATGGCTATTGCCACGGCTATCAAAAATAAAAGAAGTTCTGAAAATATTGTTGATGGCGTTTCTGCCGAGGATATCGGTAAACTACCGGATACCAGTATAGCAGAAACCCTGCAGTCTGTAACCGGTGTTCAAATTCGGCGGGAAGGAGGCGAGGGGACATTTGTCAGTATTCGCGGATTGGATCCGACCTTTACCAAGGTTACCATTAACGGCCAGTCCATAACCCCATCTCGCGCTCAACGGTTTGGGCAGGAGGCCTTTAACCTATCAATCGTTCCGCCAACCTTGGCAAGCTCGCTTGAGGTTATTAAATCCCCCTCTGCAAATATGGATGAAGGCGGTCTTGGCGGCACGGTAAACATCAGGAAGATTCGGCCTTTGGACCTGGGATCAAAACGATTCTCCGCCACGGTGGAAGGGGTTCATGACAGCCTTCGGGACACGTTTACACCCCGCTTGAGCGGTTTCGCCAGTAATGTGTACAATGACGGCAAATTGGGCGCTTCCATCGATGGCTATTATTTCGACAGGAAGATTCAACGCCAGTTTGTCGATGGAGATGACAGCTCCCGCGGCCTGGGTGGAACCGATTTTATCTACCGGGAGGTAGTGAGGGCGGACGCGAGTAATCAGGACAACGAAGATTACGGCGTTTCGGCCACCCTTCAATTAAGGCCGAGCGATACCCTCGAACTGTATGCCGATGGGATCTTTTCCAGAAGGGATTACGACGTCGAGGCAACCCAATTCAACCTTGGCTTTCGCGATGACGAGATAAATGCATCGGATCCCAGGATAGCAGCAAATTCCGACAATTATTTAACCACTGTTCCTCTCAAAAACTTTCGGTCTTTGCATTTCACCGGGCGTTCAAGCTTAGGCGAACAAGAGCTGATCACGTTTCTCGGAGGCGCCAACTGGACCTTATCCAACACTTTTAAACTGACCATCGAGGCTGCCTACTCTCTCAACCGCCAGTTTAATACGGATGCCATTCTACTTGGGAATGATTTTAATGGGGGCGACTACGAACTGACCCCCGATGATCCGGATGACACCATTGCCCTCGTCCATTTCGGGATAGGCAACTCCGACTTTTCCGGGGTGCGATTTGAAGACCTTACCGGACTCTATGATTTCTCCGATCCTTCCAATTATCGAATGGGTGAGGTGAACGATGGGGTAAGTGAACTCCTCACCGAAGGCGAGGAACAATCCGTAAAGGCCGATGCCACTAAGGAATTTGAAACTTTCGCCCTTCAGTTTGGCGTAAAATTGGCGGAGGTGAAGGAACGGCAGGACAGCTTCCGCAACGTCATCAAAGACCCGACCAGGGATGCGATGTTGGCCGCAGTGATAAACACTGGAGAAAGAGGCATTGGAGTAAACCGAACCACATCGCTGATCGATGGAATCGGGCCGACCCCGTTCCTGAAGACCTTTCATGCCGGATTGAAGACCAAAGATCCCTCTAAAATGGATTTCTACTCCGATGGAGTAGACCATCAGTACTTTGCTCGACGCGATATTTCCGCAGCCTACGTCATGGCAAATTACGACCAGGTTTGGAATACCGTTCCCATAACGGGTAATGTCGGGATTCGGTTGATTAATGACGACAGCCTGTTGCGGGGTTTTGCCGAGTCACTCGACGATGACGGCCGCGGGATAAGGCGAGTTCCCGTTGACGTCGAGGGGAATGTCCTGGGGGGATTCACCAGGATCAAGGAGAACCGCGATTACACGGAAGTTCTGCCGAGCATGAATTTCAAGTTTGACCTAAGGGAAAATGTTGTGGCTCGGTTCGCCGCCGCAAGGGTCATGCGGCGACCTGAGATCAGCGATCAAACCCCTTACTTCGAGCTCGATTTCAACCTGGATCCCAATACCCGTGCAATCGATTTCACTTCCGGCGGTTCCGGTGATAACGGCAACCCCGACTTGGATCCGTTCATGGCGAATCAATTGGATCTCAGTTTCGAATACTACACGGGAGACTATGGACTGCTTGCGGTTGGCCTGTTCTACAAAGACGTGGAAAATTTCATCGATGCCGAGCAGGTTTTTGAAAGGACGATTCCGATTCTCGGACCCGATGGAATCGTTCGAGATGTCACTTTTGAGGTGGAACAGGCTGTAAATGGCGGAGGCGCTTCGGTTAGAGGGTTGGAGCTGAATTTCCAGAGAGACCTCAGTATTCTCAACGTTAAAGGATTCGGAGCTTCCTTGAATTTCACTTATACCGATAGTGAAACCGATTCCGACGGGCGATCGCTTCCAGGAACATCAAAACGTTCAGGAAACGCCATTCTCTTCTATGAGAACGATAGACTCGGCGTTCGTACCGCCTTCAATTACCGCAATCGCTTCAGGACGAGAGGGACGGATTATCGCCACAGCATTCAAAGCCTTGAAGCTTCCGCGTATTACCAAGTGACGGAGAACCTGAAGATGCAAATTTCCGTCGTTAATTTTAACAACTTCCCCTACCTCCGTCGCTTCAGAGGTAGCGGCGATTTTGCAAAGAGAGGTTTGTCGGTGGACGACATTTCAACCAATTGGACTTCCTACCAAAGAAGCGGCCGCCAGATATACGTTGGCGCAAGTATGAACTACTAGGATCCATCCGAAATTTTTTTTCAGCCCCTGAAAAAGCCTAAGAAAGGCAATAAATGATTTTTTCAAAAATAAGCCCACCGGGGAATTTCCTGAACCCTTGCCGTAGAAAGGTTGTGCCGAGCTTGGCAAGATAAAGAGGCAGACTCTCGCTTAGAGTTCGAGAAGACCTCCCTTAGCTCATAGGTTGAACGAGATAGGTATTGTCTCGAGGGAAGGTCAACAAAAGGCCCCGGCGATCCTGGTAGTGGGTCGCCGGGGTTAATTTTTTTGAAAGGGTCTGTCAAAACGTCACCCGCCCTTCAGCTCGCTTTTAGTTGAGGGACAAACACTTGTCTATCAACTACTTGCAGGTCATTCCTCATGCATTTTCGGGCCTGTGGCACTCTTTTTTGCCCCTCCAAGAAAAAAAATGAATTTTCTTTTAGGTGATTATGCGGCGTCGGGGTTTGTTCTCTTTGTATACCCTTAACTTTTTCTGTGTTCGACGTCCAAAAAATGCTCCTCACCAAATTTGTGTTTCGGCACCTGGCTGTTGGCCAAAGCCATGTTTTGCGGCAGGGCTCTTGGTCCTGGCAGCCGACCGCGGCTCCTCTGAGAGAGGGGTTCGGGGTGGACGCGGACGGCCCGGTAGTCGGGCCCCGGGCTTACCATGACAGGGGATGGAGAGCCTGTAATCAATTTGGGTTATGTGGGTTAATAATAACCTGGGTCCGGCCGGGCGGCACGACTTTCACTGCCCGGCCGGACCATCTGATTTCCTGGGGATCGGGGATCGGGGGTTCAGTCAGCAAACGAAAACAAGTCCCCGGGGGGTTATTCCACTTTCCTCCCGGGGCGGGCGAAAAAGTCCTGGGGGCCGGGAAAGGCCCGGACGGTTAAACCCAGCCGTTCACCATTTCCCGGCAACCCCAGGCATCCCCGCTTCTGAAATTCACCAGATTCCCCCACCGCTTGAGGCTTTCTTCCAATGTTTAAAAATAGAGGCAGTTTTCGACCGCCGCCAATGGGAGGCGAAGTTCGGTCGGTTTCGACTTTGATTAGGGTTAATGCCGATAGTGGATCGGGCGGGAAACCTCACCCCCAGGGCCGAATCCTTTTGCTTGCAACCGGAACTGTCCTGGCCCTCCTTACCGCCTGCTTTCCAGGTAAGGGTCCGACGGCGGAATGCAAAGAGTGGGATAAGGTAGCATTCTGGAAAACCGCGACTGCGGAGATGGTGGCCCATTGTCTCGAGGCCGGATCTGACCCAGGCGGGTGGCAAGGGTATAACGGCTGGGCCCCCCTGCACTTGGCGGCCGCTCATAACGGGAACACCGCCGTCATCGAGGCGCTGGTGGCGGCCGGAGCAGATCCCAATATCAGGGATAATTCCGGAGAGACCCCTCTGCACTGGGCCGCCGGAAAAAACGTAAACCCCGCCATCATAGAGACCCTGGTGGCAGTCGGGGCAGATCCCAACGCATGGGGAATCTACGCTGAGACCCCGCTGCATAAGGCGGCCGCTCACGCCACTACACCCGCCGTCATCGAAGCCCTGGTGGCGGCTGGCGCAGATCCTACGGCAAAAGAAATTTACGGCGTCACCCCCTTGCACGAGGCGGCGGCCGAAAACAAGAACGTCGCCGTCGTCATCGCCCTGACGGCGGCTGGGGCCGATCCCACGGCAAAGGAAAATTCCGGAGAATCCCCTTTGCACAAAGCGGCCAGGAACAATAACCCCGATGTCATCGATGCCTTGTTAAAGGCCGGAGCCGTCCTCAATGAGCGAGACCATCTGGGCGAAACCCCGCTGCATGAGGCGGCCGCTTACACCACCGTTTCCACCGTTATTACCGCTCTACTGAAAGCCGGCGCCGATCCCAGCGCAAAAAACAAGGACGGAAAGACTCCTTGGGATTACGTGAAAGAGAACGAATCCCTCAAGGAAACCGATGCCTATCGGCAGTTGAAGAACCGGGTGAATTAACGGAACGGGTTCACATCCCCGGAAAGACAATAAATCGCATGGCCTGGTTTTGGCGGCAAAGACAATTTCATTCGGAGGTCAGCCGCAGAAGGAACTCCCGGTCCCCTTTCGATTGTCCGAGATCCTGGAACGAATAGCCCAAGGGCTCGAGCAACCTCCGGCATTCGCATTCAAGATCCTCGGAATGCACCGCCAGGATTATCGTAGGGAGCGTATTGCGGATAGTTTCAAGACCGCCCCTTAGCACACGCATCTCAGCCCCTTCTACGTCAATCTTTATGAGATCGGGTGACGGGATACCCCCAAACTGAACCAGCAAGTCGATTGTCGTCATCCGCACCGTAGTATTACCATCGCTTGAGATATGTCCGGTTCCACTGCCAGTTCGCGTCTCGAACATAACTTCGCCGTCATGATCCCCGACGCATTTGGGATACACGTACACATTGCGGATACCGTTCAAGCGAATATGGGTTTCAAGAAACCGCCGGTTTAGAACACGGGGTTCAAAGGAAAAAACTTTACCCTTAGGACCGACCAGCCGCGCCATGATCAGCGAGAAATAGCCGACGTGGGCGCCGACATCGAGAACCACCATGCCCTCCTTGGTGGTTTCGGTAATACAATTCGTCTTCTCCGGTTCGTAAGTGCCGGCGATAAAGTGAACACCAGTTGGCAAAATCCACTTGGCGCCCATCAATGGACCGCCCCTGATCCGAACCCGCACCAGCGAGAAAGCGCGCTTGACCAACTCATGCAGGTGGGAATTAAGGGCCATGATCTTTGTCGATTGTCTCAACATCCGTTGAGTTTTTCATTACCTCCATTTGACCGGATCCCAAATCCGGTACCAAGTCAAATGAGCCGCGTATCCGTCTTGCCCTCCGCTTCTCGTGGCGTGTCCGCTTCCGCTAAACTTCCACCATGAGACTACCGGTGTGGCCCAGCCTGTCGCAGTCACCTCCGGGCCTCAAGTCGTTCCCTTGACTCTGACACTTCCATCATTCAGGGTGCGGGGGAATCGCCCACAAAAGCATGACATCCTGGCTCCTTCACCTCCTCCAGGAAACCTGGATCATTCTACTGGAAATGGCCCCATACCTGGTGCTGGGGTTTTTTCTGGCTGGTTTGCTCGCTGTCACCATCAAACCGGATGTCATTGAAAAATTGCTGGGGCGGAGGACCCTTTCCTCGGTGGTGAAAGCTTCCCTGTTGGGAATCCCGCTGCCACTTTGTTCCTGTGGGGTCATACCGGTGACCTCCTCGCTCTACCAAAGGGGGGCCAGCAAGGGGGCTGCTACCTCGTTTCTGACCTCCACTCCGCAAACCGGAGTCGATTCGATCGCCGCCACGGCGGGTCTGATCAATCCCTGGTTTGCCGGGGTCCGGGTACTGGTGGCCCTGTTATCCGGGGTGGCGGCCGGCCTTTTGGTGGATCTGTTCGCCAAGGAGAGTCGTTCCAATCCTGGGCCCGAACCAGGTTCAGTGGCGCCCCAGCCCGACCAAAGTTCCTGGAGCCGGAAAATGATGAACGCCGTAAGCTATGGATTTTTCACCCTGCCACAGGACATCGGGAAGCCCCTCCTTCTGGGCATTTTATTGGCCGGCCTCCTCGGCGTGATCCTTCCGGAAAATTGGGGCGAATCCTATCTGGGCAGTCCCTGGTTGACCTACCTGGCCGTCACGATGATAGCCATCCCCCTTTACGTTTGCTCGACGGGTTCCATCCCCATTGCTTTTGCCTTGTTGGCCTCCGGGACGACTCCCGGGGCAGCCCTGGTTTTTCTGATTGCGGGACCGGCCACCAATGCGGCAACGGTTACCACCTTACTCAAAATTCTCGGCCGACGGACCATCGCCATTTACCTGGTTACCATAATTCTCATAGCCTGGGTCAGTGGATGGACAATGGACTACCTGGGCGCCGGCTTCAACCTGGGAGAAGTGGCCCATCATTCGCCGGACCAACGGGCCGGGCCGGTCAAACTCGTTTCGGCCATCGGGTTTTTGGCCATGATGACATGGGCCTTTGCCTTCCCTCTCTGGCAAAAGTACGGTTTCCGGAAAATCCAACCCTCCATGCGACAAACGCTACTGGTCGAAGGCATGGACTGCAGCCATTGCGCGGCACAGGTCCGCAAGGCTTTGCTCGGTATTCCCGGCATCATATCCGCCGATGCCGATGCCGGACAAAATCTGGCCTGGGTGGAAGCGGAGCATTTGGACGTATCCGCTGTTCAAGCCGCCATCGCGAAAGCGGGTTATCGGTTCAAAGGCCTGAGCGAACCCTGAATTTATCGAGCAGTGATGCCTTTTGGAGGAAGGGGTCAAGACGTAAAAAGTTATGCCTTTCAGGGTCGGTTGCCTTGCAAAAGTGTATGGAGTACAACGGAATACAGTTTTTAAGACCTGACCCTTTTCTTTGGCAAGGCATCACTTTTCTACGGCATGACCCCGACGGACACGCTAGGAAATTTCTGGGACACCACATTAGCTCATAGGTTGAACGAGATTGGTATTGTCCCAACGGAGGATCAAAAACAGGCCCCGGCGATCCGCTTCAATATGACATGCAAATAATAGATATTCAACAACTTGCAGGTCATTCATCATGCATTTTCGGACCTTTGGACCCCTTTTTTGCTCCTTCCAAACAAAATAAATGACCCTTAGACCAATTTTCTTTTAGGTGATTTGGCGGCGTCGGGGTTTGTTCTTATATAAGGACTTCCGTTTTTCTTGTGTTCGACACCGAAAAAATGCCCCCCACTGCACCTGTGTTTCGGCGCGTGGCCTTTGGTCAAGGCCATGTTTTGCGGCGGGGCTTCGCCTTATTTTCTCCGCGAGTAACTACTCAGGACCTCATTGAGGATTCGTATCCGGCGTCTACCTGCGCCGAGTTGGTTGCGATGACTTTTGAATACCCACGGTCAGCGGGTATTTTTTCGGAACGCTGTTCTTAAGTCCTCAAAAAATGGGAGTTCTTACCTATTGAATGATAAAGATCCAAAAGCGGCGCTACGAAGACGCAGTCCCCCTACCAATAAATTCAAGCGTGGTAGGGCAAGAGCATCCCTGCTCTGCCGTTCGTCGTGGTCAGCCAAAAAACCATCTGAGTAGTTACAAAGATTCTAAAAAATTTATGATACAAGGCATGAAAATGTATAATAAATTCAACAGGCAGGGGCTGAGGTGGAAAATTTGGGCAAGTAGGAGAAACCCTCCGATGAGGCGCTTTATTGCCGCCTATGTCGTCCTTTTGCTTCTAAGGATCGCCTGAGCGACCTCCAGGGGGATTTGCAAAAAACAGTTAGCGAGCGCAATCTCAACCGAGCCCTCATCTACGGTCAGACCCGTACCTTGGACAGCGATTCGCGAACGCTGGATTTTGAGTCGCAGCGGATACTGACGGTCTACGCGGGGGACGTTCTGCAGGTCACGGCGGTCGACGAGGATTTGTTTAATGACGACGTCATTGGAAGGCATGCCATCCACCTCTCCGACCAGATTCTCGCGGACGGATCTATCGACCTCGGACATGCGGACTTCATTCGGGCACTGGAGTTGCATTTCACACCGATTCAGTAGCCTTGACCCGTTCGAGAGTTAGTTTCCAACGGCAGAGCAAGGATGCTCTTGCCCTACCTGGGGCCTTGCCACGCCTAACGTGGGTAGGGCGACGGCATCCTTGCCGCGCCTCAGCCCCTCCACCCTTCTCTGTGCTCTCCGTGGCCTCTCTGGTTTCTGTTCTCTCAGCATCTAATCTGCGCTGATCTGCGTCCTCTGCGGTTAACCTTCTTCCCCATTCTTCCTGCCTTTTCACTCCTCTTCTGCCGAGGGCCTGCAGGTCTTTGCCTCATGCGTTCACAAGCTTTTGGCGCATCCTTCTCCCTTCAATTCTGAAAAATGCCCCTTAGACGAATTTTCTTTTAGGTGATTTGGCCGCGCCGGGGTTTGTTCTTATATAAGGACTTCCGTTTTTCTTGTGTTCGACGTCGAAAAATTGCTCCCCACTGCACCTGTGTTTCGGCGCGTGGCCTTTGGCCAAGGCCATGTTTTGCGGCGGGGCTTCGCCTTATTTTCTCCGCAAAATAATAAGCCTCCGGATTCCTGTCATTTTAGTCGGTCCGAAGGCGGGGTCCGATCCGGCTTTCCGTTTCAAGGTCCTTTTTGTGCAGGGGTCTCCAAAGGAATCCATTCCGATCAATCTGTGAATGGAGGGAGGGCAGGAAGCCCCGGCTCCAATTTTATAGTGGAATATAAATAACATGGGTCCGGCCGGGCGGTACGATTTTCCCTGCCTGGCCGGACCAATTGGAAACTAAATTATGAAAGAAAAAAAGACAGGTTATACAAACCCAAACCCCCTGGCCCGCGGCACAGCCGCGATGCTACTGATCCTGGCGGCACTGCTCGGGGTCTCGCAGCTCACCTCAGCCGCCGATGGCGAATTTGTAAATATCTCGACTCGTGCAGTGGTGAAAACAGGAGACGAGGTCATGATTGGCGGTTTTATCCTTGCGGATGGACCCCGGCAAGTGGCCATTCACGCGCTTGGCCCGGAACTGGCCAACAGGGGCGTTTCCAATGCGTTGGCCGATCCGGTTCTCAGGGTCATCGACACCACCGACCCGGGAAATATCAGGGAACTGATGTTCAACGACGATTGGAATGACAGTCAGGGACAATTGTTAAGCGATATTTGGGGACCCGCCCTCCCCTTTACGGCTAATAGCAACAGCTCTGCTGCCGTTCTCACTCTCGAACCCGGCAACTACACCGCCATTGTCGAGGGAAAGAATGGAACCTCCGGGATTGCCCTCGTCGAGGTGTGGAGGATCGATTCTGCTAGCGGCAGCCAGGAAACAACCCACGGGATCGGCGCCACCCTGTCCGACCTGCCGACGGGCTCCTGGACCCCGGACGTAACCTCGGGCGGATCGTTCCTTTTGTCCGGAGGCAACGCGACCGTTCGGCTCAACAACGGCGGGTTCATCGAAGAAGGCAACTTCCGTTACACCTGCCAGAATTCCGGCGGTTGTGTGATCGAGAACCGAGCCGTAACGTCCGGAACGATCATTCAAACCACGCAAGGCACGGCGCCGGGCGGTGGTGGGACCGACACCTCCCCGAGTTTCGCTACCGGAAGCGAGCCGGGCAATCAATCCTACACCGTCGACACAACCATCAGCGCTCTGACACTACCCGAGGCCAGCGGCGGCAACAGCCCTCTGATCTACAGTCTTTCGCCCTCCGTCCCTGGGTTGACCTTCAACGCCACCACCCGCCGCCTCACCGGCTCACCAACCACCGCCGGCTCCCACTCGATGAACTATACCGTGACCGATGCCGATGGCGACACCGATTCGCTCACATTTACCGTCACTGTAACCGAGCCACCTCCTCCACAGGACAATTACACGCCGCTGGAGGGATTACGTGTTTCGGCCGGTCGGGTTCAATACTCGTTCTTCAGCGCTGGAGGTTGTATCCGGCTGAGCAACACTACGATCAATGGCGTGACCTATACCACGCACAGTTCCAAGTGGCAGCGCAGGGCCAATGCCTCCTCAGCCTGGGAGGATGTCCCCGGCACCGAGGAGCAAGGAGGATTGTGCGCCTACAACCCCACCTCCCCAGGCGAGTATCGGTTGGTGGCGGATATCTCTATCGGCAGCAGGCGCGGCAATTACTCCAGTGAGAACACGATTACAGTAAACTGAATTCAATCGGCCAGCATAACGATCCCTGCCGGCCGGACCAATTGGAAACTGATTTATGAAAGAAAAAAAGACAGTTTATACAAATGGTAACTCTCTGGCCCGCCGCTCGGGCGCGATGCTTCTAATCCTGGCCGGACTGCTGGGAATATTGCAGCCGACCTCGGCGCAGGTTAGCGAATTCGTCAATATCTCGACCCGCGCATATGTGGGAACGGGGGACGAGGTCATGATCGGCGGTTTTATCATCAGGGATGGCTCCCAGCAGGTGCTCATCCAGGCGCTCGGTCCGGAACTGACAAGCAGGGGCGTTTCCAATGCGCTGGCCGACCCAGCTCTCACTTGAATCAGACTTTCTTATGGTATTGAATTAATGATCAGGTACAAGGCATGAAAATGAATAATAAATTCAACCGGCGGGGGCCGGGTTGGAACGCGTGGACGAGTAGGAGAAAAACCCCGATGAAGCGCATTATTGCAGCCTGCGTTGTCGTGCTGCTTCTGCCGATTGCGGGTTGGGCACAGAATCAGGGCTATGAGCTTCGAGTCGGCCGACTCGTCGTCAGTAAAACGAACTGGGACGCCGCATCCTCGGCCGATATCCAGGTGAGAGTCAAACGTCGGGACCCGGCCGTGGAGAAGAAAATCAATGCTCTGGACAAACGGATCGGCCAGTTCCGCGATGAAGTCGAAAAGTTGAAGAGCCAGTCGGGTCCGCTCCAGCAAAAGGAAGCGCAATCGAAGATTGAGCCGGGACCGCCCCTCACGGATGCGGAACTCAAAACGCGCGCAGTACTGGCTGGGATGACCGCGGAGGAGATGACAATAGCGCTCGGGGCGGAACTGAGACGGATCAACGGAAAGGAAGAGGAGAGCAGGCGTGAGCCGGGACCGCCCTTGACCGCCGAGGAAGAGGCGCAACTGCAATCTCTCCAGAATCGCCTGAGCGACGTGCAGGGGGAATTGCAAAAAGCGGTCAGCGAGCGTAATTTCAACCGAGCCCTGATCTATGGCCAAACCCGTACATTGGACAGCGATTCGCGAACGCTGGATTTTGAGTCGCAGCGAGTACTGACGGTCTATGCGGGGGACGTTCTGCAGGTCACGGCGGTCGACGAGGATTTCTTTAATGACGACGTCATTGGAAGGCATGCCATCCTCCTCTCCGACCAGATTCTCGCGGAAGGATCTATCGACCTCGGACATGCGGACTTCATTCAGGCCTTGGAGTTGCATTTCACACCGATTCAGTAGCTCTACCCCGTTCGAGGGCTAGTTTCCAACGGCAGAGCAAGGATGCTCTTGCCCTACCTGGGGCCTTGCCGCGCCTAACGTGGGTAGGGCGATGGCAACCCAGGAGCCCGTCGGACTTTCAGTCTACAGTTTTCAGAATAATAGGTTGGTCAAAGGGGGTTTGTAGAGAATTTTGTATCAATGCCAGCAACTGGCCACAGGAATACCTACTGTTTATCGATTTCCCAAATTACATGTTCTGTGCATGCGGCGATTTGAATTGCCTTTACCGTGATCTTGGCGTCCGACCGATCCAGGGACACCCTGGCTGCCACGTCAAATCCTCCATAGGAGCAATCTATCGTTGGTCCGTCAGCGCCAAATGCCTGGGTTGGGGCATCGAAAAGGGATCGAAATATCTCGGTTGGGATCTCGATCAGTTGATACCTGGACGGTATCCCCTGAGGCAGATCGGGCCTTCGGAAAGCCCTCAGCATCATGATTGAGTCCACGGCACGCACGTATTGCCGGAATAAGTTGAGCGTCTGGGAGCGACGATCACGCGCGGTACGCATGTCCTGTATCCACGCAGCTTCGGTCAGCTTGGAGATATGCACCGTGCGGGGTGAAAGGCGTTTTTGGGCCGTTGACTTCAGGGAGAGCTTTTGCTCTGCCCGATTCTGTCGTTTGAGTACCAGGTCGAGAAATCGCCAAGTTTCCGAGGCAGGCTTTTCGATTTCCCATCGGACGGATTCACATGCGTTCCGGAAGACTGTTTCAAAGCCCTTCTGCGCAAGCGGTTGCGTGGTGGTTGCGTGGTGGTTCCGTGATGTACCGATAGTGCCAAGCCAAAATACTCGATCCACTCCCGAGTAAGCCAAGTTCCTGGTTCCCGCACCTGGGCCTGTGGAGGAGAAGAAAGGGATTCGACCATCTGGGCGACGAATCGAATACCCGTGGGGGAAAGCTTATCCAGCCGCTTCTTGAGTTCCGAGAGTGTCAAAACGCTCAAGTCTACGTTTTATCAAGTCGATATAGGCGGGTTTCAACTCGATTCCAACCCAACGCCTGTTTAGATAGTGTGCTGCCAGCAACGTCGTACCCGATCCGGCAAACGGATCCAATACCACACTGCCAACCTTGGAAGTAAGTTCCACGCATCTTCGGGCAAGGGTTGCCGGCATGACGGCCGGGTGATCGTCCAGCGATCCGAAGGAGCGTTTCCGAGGTTCCGTCGGGATGTCCCACGCGGTCCGGATTCGGCGGCCATTAGGCCCACGCACCGCATCGACATCGTAAAAATAGTCCTGGTTTTTTGAAAGCAGGAAAATAGTCTCGTGAGCCTTGGTTGGGCGGTCGCGAACCGATTCGGGATGAGCGTTCGGTTTAGTCCAGACTACTTCCGACCGAAGCCACCAACCCGCGTCTTGCAGGGCAAAGGCGAGACGCCACGGAAGACCGATCAGGTCTTTGGGTTTCAGTCCAACCGGCGTCGGAGGGCGGACCGACATTGCACGAGCCCGGTTTTTTTTATCGGGAGCGCGATACCGGCGATTACCTGAAGTGTAGGCGTCCCCCACGTTTAACCACACGGTGCCGTCCGTTCTCAGAACCCGCCGGATTTTGTCGAATGCCGCGACAAGACTGCCGATATATTCTCCAAGCGATTCGTCCCGACCGATCTGATTGTCGATATGGTAATCCCGTAACGACCAATAGGGAGGAGATGTCACAACCGTCTGAACGCTTCGTTCGGGCAACAGGTCTAGCGCATGGTAGGCGTTTCCCTGTATAAGGAGGGATTCAGGGAGAGACTCAAGGGGGCCGTCACGATCTGTAATCGATTGAAAAGGGGTCGTGCGAGAAACCGAAACTGGCCTTTCGCGACCGGATGGAAAGGCCTCGATATGGCTATCGAAAGCCAATTGGTTGGGATTAGGCGCCGACACTCGATTATAGCGTTGCAGTCAGGCTAAGCGCCTTGCGCATGCTTGGAAAAGGGGGAATTGGCAATTGGTTGTTTTCGGTTAAAGGAATCGACTCTGATCCTAGCGCACTTGGCGAACTTGGCGAGAGCAAATCCAGACAGGCCTGTTTAATTCAACAAGGTTTCCAGGTAACGACCGTAGGAGGAATTGCCCAGTTTCCCGATACTCATCCGCAAAACATCGGGAGCGATCCACCCCTTGGTCAAAGCCACTTCTTAGCCCGCATATCTCACTTACCGAGCGAATGCGGCATCTCCCAATCTTCTACTGCGCGTCCGAATGCGGGCTAGTGGCGGAAAAACGTGTCGTCCTCAGCCCCCATTCCGCTGCCCTTACCGAAGAGGCGCTTATCGGGATGGGAGTTTCCAACGGCAGAGCAAGGATGCTCTTGCCCTACCTGGGGCCTTGCCACGCCTAACGTGGGTAGGGCGACGGCATCCTTGCCGCGCCGATAACGTGGGTAGGACGATTAGGCCGGGTATCTTTTTTCCAGAGCATGGCCCCAGCTATCGAGCCGGTTTCCAAATGGTCAGGGAGGGCGATTGAGGCCCTTTCTTGCCCAATCGCTTGACCCGGTCAAACCCTGCCGGGCACACTTCCATATCGGCCGGCTGTTCCAGGACAATGCGTCCAAAGGGGGAAAGCCATTCCCCCATCAAAGCAAACAGGGGTTCCGACCAATCTTTCAATTTGTCGTAGGGTGGATCGCAAATAATCAAGTCAAACGAATTGTGGTCGGAAGGATGCCATTTGAAAACGTCGCTTTGGAAGACGTGGATTCTCAATGGGGAAATTCCGGTCGATTTTCCCACGCGGCCGATGTTGGCTTTGAGATACGGAATCAACGACCGTTTCTTTTCCACGAATACTCCCCCCCTGCAACCGCGGCTCCATGCTTCCAGTCCATACGATCCGGTGCCGGCGAAGAGGTCGAGAAAGCGCGTTTCGCAAGGCAATTCCCCCAAGGAGGAGAAGAGAGCTTCCCGCGAGCCGTCGGTGGCCGGACGGGTTTTCCTGTCCCTGGGAGCATCCAATATGATTCCCCTCGCTTTTCCACCGGTAATCCTCATGGATTCATCGCAATTTAATTATACTCTAGGGTCCTTTGGTCCAACGCCATATTCTCTCTGCTATAATTTTTTTGGGAGATATCTGAAAAATTTTGAACGAACACGACGGTTTCTCGTCATACGTTACATAGCCCATAGGCTATTTTGGAGTAAAGTTCATAGTTTCAGTCTAGTTTGTAGTTTGTTAAGCAAGGGAAGCTCCGCGAAAGCGGAGCTTCTTTGCTTTTGGTAAATTCCGGTTGTGTTGGATAAATGGGACGTGGCTGGGCTGGACATCTGGGGTGAAACGAAGCCAGGGTGTGGCATGCCTCGTTTCCGTACCTATTGCCCTTCCCTGGCCGCGGAGGGGGAAACCTTTCAGCTCGATGCTTTTGAATCGCGCCATCTGGTGACAACCAACCGTGCCCGTTCCGGGGATGAAGCTATCGCCTTCGACGGGAAGGGGATGGAATGCGCCTGCCGGATTGTGGAGGCGGACAATCGCAATTCCCGCCTGAAAAAACTTACCTGCGCCCGGCTGGTCCGGAAGGGGACAAAGATCACCCTGGCCCAGGCCGTGACCAAAGGAAAAACCATGGACTCCATCGTGCGCCGGGCCACGGAACTGGGCGCCTTCAGGATTCAGCCTCTCATATCCCGAAGAATCCAGGTTCGGTTGAAGAACCTTCCCCGAAAATTGGACAAATGGAAGCAGCAGTGTATCGAAGCCTGCAAGCAAAGCGGAAATGGGTGGCTCCCACATCTATCCGCCCCGGTTCCGCTGGAACGTTTTCTCGCAAACCTCGATTTTGATTTGACCCTGTTGGCCAGTCTGCGGGAAAGGCCCACTCCCTGGCAAAACCTCGATCCCGGCCCGGCCACCTGCGCGTTGATCATCGGACCGGAGGGAGATTTTTCCACAGAGGAGTACGAACTTCTGCACAATAGCGGAGCCGTAGGGGTTTCCCTGGGGGATCATATCCTGCGCTCTGAAACGGCGGCCGTTTCCGCCCTGGCTCTGGCCACCCAATTCCTGGATTACCAGACCAAAAGCCCGCCCGCGTAGGTGAGGCCCGCTCCCACGGAACAAAAGATGATTTTATCCCCTTTCTGGAAGATTTCCTCTTCCGCGGCCCAACCCAAGGCCATGGAAACCGAGGCGGCGGAGGTATTTCCATACTTGCCGATGGTGACGACGAAACGTTCGTAGGAAATGCCCACCCTTTTTGAAACCGCCCGTAGAATGCGCTCATTGGCCTGGTGCGGAACAACCCAGGACACGTCCTCCACGGCGAGGTTTTCTCGTTGCAGAGTCTGTTCGATCATGTCGGCAAAAGCGACCACGGCATACTTGAAAACGGCGGCCCCGTTCATGCTGAGGTAAAAATCCGACACGTCGCAACCGGAATGGGCTATGGGTTTTTTGGCCCCGCCGCCCAATCGTTGAATGGCTTCATATTGGGTGGCGTCGCCACTTAGGCCCATACGGTGCAACCGGGTCCCGCCCGGGCTGTCAGTGAGAACAGCGGCCCCGGCTCCATCGCCAAAGAGGAAGGCAGTGCTGTAGTCTTCGTAATTGGTAATGCGCGACAATAATTCGGCCGTCACGACCAGGAGATTTTGGGCGCTACCGGACAAAATGAAAGTGCGGCCGATTTCCAAAGCGTATAACCAACCGGAACAAGCCGCATTCAAGTCGAAAGCCAAGGCGTGAGGAATGCCCAAATGCTTGGCCAAGGCGCTGGCGGCGCTGGGAACGGGTTGATCCGGAATAATGGTGGCCAGAATAATGCCATCTATTTTGGCAACGTCCATGCCCGCCATGGCCAGGGCATGCTCGCTTGCCCGGGAGGCGTAGGTAGTCACGTCCTCCCCCTCCGCCGCGATGTAACGGGATGAAATTCCGGTAGTTTTTACGACCTCGTCGGCCGATTTGTCGGGAAATCTTTCCAGGATCTCCTCATTGGTCCGAACCCGTCCGGGAACGGCATAACCGATACCGGCAACACATACGGTCTGTCGGCTGTTGTCGGAAACAGGCGCTATGGTGGCAGCGGCCTCGGTCATCGATTGGGAATGGCTGTTAATGTAGGCTTGCACGTCATCCCCGGAGACGCGCCCTCCCGGCCCGGTTGCATCGATTGAGGTTAGCTGCGAGGGATCGAAGCCCGCTTCACGCGCGATGCGCAGAGCCTTGGGGGTCCATTTGATACCATTCCGCCCCCCGGCCGGCTTCAGGACAGGTCGAGGGGGGGGGGATGGAGCCGGGGACGTTATCGGCCCGACTGGGGCGGGCGCGGCTGGACTCATCCCGGTCCAGGCTTGGGAGGTTGGAGCCGGACGAACCGCTCCCTCGATCTTGAGATGCTTTTGCGTCTCATCGGCGGTTTCGATTTCCAAAAACGGGGCATTGGCATCTACGATATCTCCGGCCCGCACCAGAATATTTTTTATGACCCCGTCGCAGGGAGCCTCAAAATCGAAAGCGGACTTATCGCTTTCGAATTCCGCACAGGTTTGCCCTTTGGCGACCGCGTCGCCCGTTTCCACGTGGAGATCGATCACGGTAAGCTCATGGACAGTCGCTCCCATGGAGGGGACGGGAATCAAGGCCAAAAATTTCTCCATTGTTCTGAAAAACAGGAATTATTTCTCAGCGGCCAAGGATTTGGAAAGACGCCAGACTTGCAAGAAAGATTCCACCATCCCGGCCAACTCCGATAAGGGCACCATGCTGGGGCCATCGGATATGGCGCGATCCGGGGCGGGGTGGGTCTCGAGAAATATTCCATTCGCTCCAGCGGCCAGAGCGGCTCGTCCCAATGGGAGGATGAATTCGCGCTGGCCGTCGCTCCGACCGGAGCCTGCGCTGGGTAACTGCACGCTATGTGTGGCATCGAAAACAACCGGATGACCCGTTTGCCGCATGATGGAAAACCCACGCATGTCAACCACCAGGTTGTGGTAACCGAAGGTCGAACCCCTCTCGGTGAGCCAAATTTCCGCCGCCTTTCCTTTTTGCAGCTTGGCCGCCACATGGGTCATGTCGGAAGGAGCGGTGAATTGGCCCTTTTTCACGTTGACCGCTTTCCCGCTTTTTGCCGCGGCCAGCAGCAGGTCGGTCTGCCGGCATAACAGGGCGGGAATCTGCAATACGTCGACCACTTCCGATACCGCCGTCACCTGGTGGGATTCATGGAAATCGGTTAAGATGGGAAACCCGAACGAGGCCTTTATTTGGGCCAAAATTGCCAACCCCTCATCCAGACCTGTCCCGCGCGCTCCCTCAATGGAGGTGCGATTCGCCTTATCGAACGATCCTTTGAACACGATGTTCAAGTCCGGCCACCTTTGGGCGAGTTCAGCCAAACGCTCGGCCACGGGTCGACAAGTCCCCATCGATTCCAGGGAACAGGGCCCGGCTACCAACAACAATTTTTCCGGATCATAGAGCATTCAGAGTCATGTCCTCAGTGTTTTCCGGGGTGATTTATTTTATAGAAGCCACACCAAGTCGATTCCCTTTTGCCAAACCATCAAATCTCGATATGCTTTAACCCTGCCCGCTTTGTGCCTTTGTGCCTTTGTGCCTTTGTGCCTTTGTGCCTTTGTGCCTTTGTGCCTTTGTGCCTTTGTGCCTTTGTGCCGGTTTATTTTACGGGCGCCACACTAGACCGCGGCTTTTTTTACCCGGAGAGCGGCCTCGACAAAAGAAGCGAACAAGGGATGGGCCTGAAATGGCTTGGACTTGAACTCGGGATGGAACTGCACGCCGACAAACCAGGGATGGGATTCAATTTCCATAATTTCAACCAGGTTACGCCTGGGGTTGATCCCGGCAATTTTGAATCCTCTCTCCTCCAGCAGGTCCCGGTAGGCGTTGTTGAATTCATAGCGGTGCCGGTGGCGTTCCCGAACCGTATCCAAGCCATAGGCGCTATGACTTTTGCTGCCTTGGACGAGTTGACAGGTGTAGGCGCCCAAACGCATGGATGCCCCTTTCTGCGTCACATCCTTTTGGTCTTCCATCAAGTGTATGACGGGATGAGGGGTATTTTCGTCGAACTCCAGGCTGTTGGCCCGGTGGAGCCCCGCCACATGCCGGGAAAACTCGATGACCCCGATCTGCATCCCCAGGCAAAGGCCAAAATAGGGAATCCCGTTTTCCCGGGCATATTGAGCCGCAAATATCTTGCCCTCCGTGCCGCGGTCGCCAAAACCACCCGGAACCACGATCCCATCCATTTTCCAGAGAACCTGCTTCCCGTGCTCGGTTTCCAGGTCCTCAGCATCGATCCTTTTCACATGAACATGGGCATCGTTGGCGATTCCGGCATGGGTGAGCGACTCGTAAACCGATTTGTAGGCATCCTGCAACTCGATGTATTTCCCCACTACCGCCACCGTTACCTCCTCGGCCGGGAACCGCAACCGGCGCACCACATCTATCCAGGCATCCATGGGTTTTGGCGGAGCGTTCAGGCCGAGGTACTCAACCACCAGATCGTCCACCTTTTCCTGCTGCAACATGAGGGGCAGTTCGTAAATCGAGGTTTCGACATCTCTTTCCTCGACCACGGCCTCGACCGGAACGTTGCAGAACATGGCAAGTTTCTCCCGGACCTCCATTCCCAGGCCCATTTCCGCCCGGCAAATCAAAATATCGGGCTGGATACCGATCTCCCGGAGTTTTGCCACACTTTGCTGGCTGGGTTTCGTTTTCAACTCCCCGGCTGCCATCAGGTAAGGCACCAGGGTCACGTGAATAAAAAGCACGTTTTGACGGCGTCCGTTTTCCGTCCAAAATTGCCGCAGGGCTTCGATAAAGGGCAAGCCTTCAATATCGCCGATGGTCCCGCCAATTTCGGTGATCAGAACCTCTACCCCCTTGGCCGATTCATAGATACGCTCCTTTATCACATCGGTTACATGGGGAATCACCTGGACGGTTTTTCCGAGGTAATCGCCCCGGCGTTCCTTCATTATGACCGCTTCGTAAATCTGCCCCGAGGTGAGATTGTTGGATCGACTCAGTTCGCCGGAGGTGAACCGTTCGTAGTGCCCCAAGTCCAGGTCCGTCTCGGCCCCGTCGTCCAGAACATAGACCTCCCCATGCTGGAAGGGGCTCATGGTGCCGGGGTCTACATTGAGATATGGGTCGAATTTCTGGATACGCACGGCGAGGCCGCGATGTTCGAGCAGGGCCCCGAGCGCTGCCGCAGTGAGCCCCTTTCCCAGTGAAGATACGACCCCACCGGTTATGAAAATATATTTCATTGGATAAGTTTGGGTTTAAAAAGATATGCTGAAAAAGCTTCCAAAGCTCAAACCAAATCCTGCCCATTTCGAAATTTGTTGCTTCGGCTGGTATGGGAAGGCTTATCTTCCCGTAACAATTCCCTGAAATATCCGGTTGACCCTCCCGGTCTATCGCATTTCCCCTCTAGGCCTATGAGCAGTCCTGTTTTAATCGTGGGTTCGGTGGCCTACGACAATATCATAACTCCCTTCTCTACAGGGAAGAACATATTGGGGGGCTCAGCCTCCTACGGTTGCCTGGCTTGCAGTTACTTTACCGTCCCCCAATTGGTTGGGGTGGTGGGAAATGACTTCGATCCGGCCCATCTGGAGCGGTTTGAAAAACGTGGGGTGGACCTGGAAGGGTTGAAGATCGACCCCACCGGAAAGTCATTTTTCTGGACGGGGGAATACAGTGAAGATTTCAGAACCCGCAAGACTCTGGAAATTCAGTTGAATGTATTTGAAACCTTCAAGCCCGTCATTCCCGACAATTACAAAAAAAGCCGATTCGTCATGCTGGGCAATATCGCCCCCGAACTGCAAGGTCACGTTTTGGACCAGATGGAGGGAAGTCCCTTTGTAATTGCCAATACCATCGACCTATGGATCAACCTGAAAAAGCGCATTTTACTCGATCTGATCAAACGCCTGTCCCTCCTTGTCATTAACGGAGAAGAAGCCGCCCAACTGACGGGTGACCACAACATTGTCGAAGCGGGCCGGAAACTCATGGAAATGGGCCCGGAGATGGCCATTATCACGAGAGGGGAAGCCGGGGCGATACTGTTTCATCCGGAGGGATTATTTGTCGTCCCCGCCTACCCGGTGGTCGATCTTCGGGATCCCACCGGAGCGGGGGATACCTTTGCGGGATCTTTTATCGGCTACCTTGCCTCGGTCAGCCGGACGGACCTGGACAGTTTGAAAAAAGCTCTTTTTTACGCCACGGCGACGGCCAGCCTGACGGTTGAAGCTTTCAGTTGCGACCGCCTGGAAACGGCCGGAAGGGAAGCCATGGAAAAGCGGGTCGCGGAATTGCTCCGCATCACCCAACTAAAGGCATGAGGGGAAAAAGGATGAAGGGAAAAGGATGAAGGAAGAAGGATGAAGGAAGAAGGATGAAAATTAATCGTGATCGTGATCGTGATCGAATTAAGAAAAGCCTCTCGCAAAGACCGCTAAGAGGCACCCCCGGCGCCTTTTTTTCAGGCGCGGCAAGGATGCCGCTGCCCTACCGCTTACGTTTTGAAATGGTAGGGCAATCGCGTCCCCGCGATGCCGTAACCTCTTTTATATCCGGGTTTTTTGTGATGGATTATTTAAGATACACCACACTAGAAGGCGTACTTCAATCCTGCCGTGATGGCCCAGTATTGCAAATTGCTGAAGGTGAGAGCGCTGTCGAAGGGAGTTACACCGTCGGCCCGAACCGGGGCGTGACTCCTGATGAGATCCCACACCGTGTCGCCTTCAAGATCATCGAAAGAAGCCCAGCGGCCTTTGATTCCCACGGATACCTTCTCCGTCAAGGCGTAGTCGAGGCCGCCCAGCAATTGATACCCGAAGAGGGTGTCTGAGAAATCCGAATCCAGAAGACTCAGCGTACCGGCGGCAGCCTCCGGCCTGTCGGAAGGGTAACCTTGGTCTATTGTCCTGCGCAAAAAGCTGGCCCTGTAGTTAAGATCGGTGCGGGCCCAACCAACGCCCCCGCCCAGGTATGGCGTCCACCTCGAGTCGCTCAGGAAGTCGTAGTAGGCGTTCAGGAAAAATTGACGGGAATTGAAGTCCGATATCCTCTCTGAGGGCGGGTCGAGCGCGCTCACCTCGGATGATTTGCTCTGCAAGGCTTCATTTCCCCCTGGCAATTTCCAGAGCGAGGTAATCCCCCCCTGAGGCCTGTTGAAATATTCCAATTCCACCCGAAATTCGTTCAGGGCATACCCATAAGCGATGCCACCGGAGAAACGGGCGCCCAGGTCAAACGAGTTGGTCGATAACGGTCTTGCCACCATGTCGGAGCATCCCGGGCCGGTGGGGTCGCCTCCTACCAATATGTCGCACGGCGTCGGGTGATTGACCGCTGAATTGACGGACCCAACGTCCCCGGCATTGGCAAACCCGACTTCGAAACCGGCATAGAATCCTTGGCGCCTCGTTTCGGGATCAGCCGCACCTGCGGAAGCGAGGAGGCAAAGACCGAGTGCCAGGGCGAGATATCCGGATGGGGAATAGATCATCGATTTCTTCATAATCGCTCCTTTCTCTTAGCAGTATGCAAACGCTACCCTTTCCCTTTCCATTCGACCCCTTATAAGCTTGGCATTTCGTTTGGTCAATTCCGGATGACGGGAGAATCCAACGGCAGAGCAAGGATGCTCTTGCCCTACCTGGGGCCTTGCCGCGCCGATAACGTGGGTAGGGCGATGGCATCCTTGCCGCGCCGATAACTCGGGACGAATTTTGGTAGAAATGCGGGCTAGAAATTATAAATCAGGTTCAGATCGATAAAGCTGTCGCGCCGTATCTCGTAGGAGATGTCCGCTGGATCGATATCGAGAAAAGCGATTGCCTCCAGATTCAGAGACCACTGGTCAGAGAGGCGCCGGTTCAATTCGAAAGCCAGTATACGAGAAGAATTGTCCGCGTCTCCCAGAACACTGGCGAGAATCTCGGTGCTTTGGACATCGTTGAGAGCAAACCGCGCGGCCAGGAAGAGATCCTTCTGAAAGACATTGGTCGCATTATGGCCCCGCCCGTCGTAATTCCATTCACCGAGAAGGCTGATATCGACCGTCGAGCCCAATACGGAGTAAAACGTGTATTCACCGCCAAAAACGGAAGCGGTATAATCCACTTTTCTGCCGAGACGGTCTCGGGCATCGAGACGCTGAATAGCCTCGAGCTTGAACAACCAGGAACCGGCCGTCATTTGGGTATCGAGCCCAACCTGGCGGATCTGTTCGTAGTGAGGAGCCAGGATCGGCGCGCCTGTGAAATCCGTGCCGGGAAACAGGAAAGGCTCCCGGCTGGTACCGTCGAATGCGCTTATTCCAATATCGAAAAGTCCGAAACTGTGGCTGTATCGGGCAGCCAGGTCCATGTGCCACTGCTTTGCGGCGCTCTCATAGGAGACTTGGTCATTGTCCACCACGAGCGGTAGGCGCAGGCGTCCGGAACGGCCGGGAAAGGTGCGCGGACGGTGATAGGTCAGGCCAAATAATTCCGCCATGCCCCAATCTCCCGACCAGGTGAGATGGGCCATGGGTTGGCCCAGCTTCAACTCTTTGTAGGGATGTTCGACGAGGTCGATCTGATTGACGATATTGACCAGGTGGCGCGATTCAGCGACCCCCCAGAAGACCCGGTCGATGCCCAGTCGCAATTCCCATTCATCATTGCCGACGTCGCCAAATAGCAGCAGATAGGCTTCACGCAGGTCGGCATGGGTACGGTGCAGGTCCGCGCTGTCGTAGCGAAGGAACGGCGCCAAAATGAAGCTCCACCCCTCGATGCTATCCAGGTAGATCTCGGGTTCCATGACAAACCCGGTGGCATGCCCCCGCTGGTCGGGATAAGCGGCGCTTTCCGGAAACCATTGGCTTTCGATGCTGAAGCTTCCGGAAATCTGGTGGTCGATCTTGCTACCGGCCCCTGCAACGAAACCGGAAACCGTGGACAATATCCAGATGGCACCGGACAGAGCGTAGCGAAGAACGGAACGGCGTATCATCAACGAACTCGCCTCAACCCGGTTTGGGTGAAATCCCGGTCATCAAGATCCGTGCGGAACTGAAAATCCGTCCAGGTCAGAACGGTGCTTTTCCCGGTCAGATGGTTTTCCATGGTCATCTCGCCGGCGCGCCAGTAACGATCCAGGAACTGCTCATAATTCCCCAGGGTCAGCGTCTTCAGATGGGAATCCTTGCGGTCGTAGTACTCCACTTTCCACACCCGAAGTTCGTCTTTGTCGCGCCAGACCACTTGGCGGCTATAGCCTGATTTCCTGTCGACCGGAACGCGTTCGGTGACCGTGCAGGTCCCGCCCCCGCAAGGCTCTTCGCGCAGGTAACGGTAGGTAAATTTCTCTACGGCCTGGGGGGTGAGATCCTCATAGGCAAATTCGCTTCCCATGAAGGAGCCGGAGCGATTCGACGAACTGATGCGTTTGACCCGCTTCAGAGCAGGCAGATAGAGCCATTGATCGTCCGCGCTTTCCCGATGCGCGTGAATGAGAAGGGCCGTCCCCCGGACATCGCGCGGTTCATCGAACACAAACAGGCTCTTGTCTCCATCCTCGGGGACCTCCAGAACCTTTACCCGGAGCTGACGGCGGCTCTCCTGCCCGTTTTTATTGCGCAGCGCCATGGTTTGTCGGGCCGTATAGTTGCCAAAACCATCCTCGCGGGCATGGGATTCCCGGGCGATTTTCAGTCCCATTTCCTCGGGAGTGGCGCTCTCCGAGTAAACGGGCCCAGGGCCGAGACCAGTCAAAATTATTAGACAAAGGGACAAATACGGGAGCATGGATCGGGTGAAAATCATGAATTCCTCCGGTCTAGGGCAATCAACAGGGTGGGAAGAAGAAGAAAATCGGCCACAAGTGCGAAGACAATCGTGATCGTAACCAAAAGTCCGAGCGCCCAACTCACCTCAAATCCCGATGTGGCAAACACCAGAAAACCTACCGACAAAACCGCGGTGGTGGTCCATAAGGCGTGCCCCACCATTTTGAAAGCGGAGCGCACGGCCTCGGGCGCCGGAAGACCCTCGCGCCGGGCTTTCAGGTATTTGCTCAAAAAATGAACGGTATCGTCCACGACAATTCCAAAGACTACGGCGATAACCACGGAGGAGGCAATACCCACGTGGCCTACGAGGTACCCCCACAAACCGAAGCTCATGATGGCGGGGATAAAATTGGGCAGAAGGCTGAGAAGCCCAACCCGGACGCTCTTGAAAATCCAGATCAGAATGAACGAAATAAGGGCCATGGCCAGGATGGTTCCGCGCAACATGCTTTTGATATTGCGTAGCGACAGGTGGGCAAAGACCACACTCAGGCCGGATGCTTCCTGGGCAAAGGCGGGTGCGTTGTCGCGAAGCCAGACCTGGGCGCGCCTATCCAGTTCGCGTATATCCCGCGACCAAGCATTTTTTGTCACAACGACCAGACGGGTAGCGGATTTGGCGACGTCGATCCGGTCGTTGAGGTCGCTCCCGAAGGGCAGGGAAAGCTCGTAAAGCAACAGGTACTGCGCCGCAAGATCCGAATCTTCGGGCAGGCGATAGTAGTCGGGATCATCCCCGTGCATGTTTTTGTTAAGCCGTTTCATGATATCTGGAAACGCCTGGACATGGGTTACTTCGGGTTGCTGTCGGTACCACTCGGCGAACGCGTCGACCTCGCGCAAATAGTCGGGATCGGTAATGCCGCCTTCGCGTCCCGCACTCAGCGAATATTCCAGTTTGTCAACGCCGGTCAGGTTATCAATGACATAATCCGTATCCTGACGGAACTCGTAGCGCTCATCGAAGTACTGCGCCATGTTGTCGCTTAGCTCAATGCGGGGAATTCCGATCGTCAGCACGACGACAAACAGGGAGACGACTCCAAGCAGGAGCTTGTTCCGAGCGATGACGAAGTCCGCCAAGCGGTCGAAAAAGTCGGTTCCCCGGGCCTTGGCACGGGGCGGTCGCAATGGCAAAATCGATAGCAATGCCGGAAGGAGCATCATGGAGTAGACGAGGGCGCACAGTACCCCGAATGCCACGTAATTGCCCAGGACGTGAAATGGCGGTGAATCCGAGGCATTCAGGCTGAGAAATCCTATCGCCGTTGTAACCGAGGTGATAAATACCGGATTGGCATTGATGCGAATCGATTGTGCAATTGCGGCATTCCGGTCCAGGCCGCGCCTCAATCCCAGTAAAGCGCTGGTGACAATGTGGATCGAGTCCGCAATTGCTATGACCATGACAATGATCGGGACTCCGGCGTTGGTCGGGCTGAACACTACCCCCTTCCAGCCCGCCAGGCCCATAGTCGTATTTATGACAAATACGAGCACGATAACGATAGCCAACGTGCTGAGAACCGAACGCAGGAACAGAATTGTGGCCCCGACAATGATGAGAAAAACGATGGGGGTCAGGGTCTGCATGTCGCTCTGCGTGACATCGGCGAAAGTCCGATTCATTACGACATCACCGGTCATGTAGTAATCGATATCCGGGTGATTGGCGCGGGCCCGGTCGAGGACTGAATTGAGATAATCGGTAATTTCAATCACGGCCTGATCGTGATTTTCGGGCAGGATAAAATTTATGGCTACCCCGGCCGTAGCGGCGTCGTGAGCGACTAAACGTCCGGCGATTTCGACCGCGCCCAGGGCGATTTCTTCGATGCGCGCCACCTCGGTATCGCTCAGTTCATGCGCATCCTCGACGAGCGGGGCGACCATGAGGTCATCCTCGAATGCTTCGCTGTGGGTATAATTGGTAAGGGAGTTGACACGACTGGAATAAGGCGAGCGCCAGGCGGCTTCGGTCAATTCCTCAATCGCCCCCAGAGCCTTGCGGGTAAACACGGAGCCATCTCGGGGAGCAAGGGCAATCAGCGCCGCATTGGAGGAGGAATAGGTATTTTCCAGGGCGTCGAAGGCGGCGAGCTGCGGATTGTCTTCGCTGAATAGAATCCGGTAATCGTTGGTAACGGCGATGAAGGGAACACCGGCCGTCATGGCGAGCATGACCAGCGTGGCCAGGACTACGATCGGCCATCGGAAGCGCAGAACGGCGGCGATGTAACGGTCCAACATCACAGGCATTGCTTACCAGTCACTCGATTTTGACTGGCGGAAATGATCGGGCATCTTGTAGCTCACTCCAATATCGTCATAGACCGAAATTTGGAGAAGCTGAGTGAAATTTTCCGATCGAATCAACTGGGTATCCTTCAGGAATCGCTGAAAACGTTGCTTCATCCGGTAAAGAAACAGGACGCCCATGGTAGAGGTCTTCGGGTATTCGAACTGATCGGCCAGTCGGTTTCCCAGAAACCCCCGTGAAAGACGATAGGCCAAATTTATCACATTTTCCTTTTCATCCGGATCCGTTATATTCGCAATCCCAGGAATGGATTGGATCAACGCATTCGCCATGGCTGACGAATGGGCGTCCGGCGGCGGCTCGCACATAGGGGTGATCCGGTATATTTTTTTCGCTTCCGCGCTGTTGGTGTAGAGGATGGATTCGGGGATCCCCATGAGTAACCCGGTGTAGCGCCATATCGCAAGCACACTCTCTCTTTCTTTCTCGTTGAACTTCGCGCCCACCGCTATCGAGTATTCCAAAAGGCGCTGGGAAAAGACGGAAATGGCAAAGCCCAGGTGCGCCGCGCTTATCGGCGTGCCCCACGCTTCGTGTTTCCAGTCATCGGAATTCGCCAGAAGGTGCCTGATGCGGGCATGAACGAAGCGCACGCGGGTGGAGAGCTTCCAGCCGTCGCCGTTTCTTTCCAAGCCCCCGGGGTAAAAGATTTCCAGCAATTGGCGGTTATTCTGCCGGAGACGCCTTTTTGTCGCCGCCACTCGCCCCGTAAGGTAGAAGGATTTGGCGATCAGGGTCGAAAATCCCTCCACCAGCACTCCCGTAACGAAAGCCGTAAGCATAAGGTCGACGTTTGCATGAAAAGCGCGTATTCCCGGACGAAACGCTTCGCGGTCGAGCCAGGGTGGGTCTTCGAGATTGTTGAAAAAATCGCGCAGGGATTTCGGCGCCGTGCTCAGAACCTCATCCTGTTGCTCTATTCCGGCCCCGATGAACCGATGAAGGTCATGGGGAGGCATGGAAGCGAGTTCCTCCATCACCGGATCGAGTTCAGGATCGCCTATGACGGTGTGCTTGATATAGTTGTCGACTGCTTCCCGGTCGGAGAGGCGGGCTTTTGCCTTTGCATAACCATCGACATAGGCTGACGGAGGAAATGTCATTTTTCCAGGATTGGCGATCTTAGAAAAAGTTCACTACCGACCGCTAAATTGCAATTCCATACCTTCACTGCACAAGCAATTAAGACGACGGATAACCAGGAGTGCCCCAATAATAAACGAGGTAAAGCAGGTTACCCCAATCAACAAGACAAATTAGTTTCAGTTTCTTCATAATGTCTGGCTCTGTTTCCTTAATTTTCATTGAGAAGAAAATGCAACGGAATGCACCTTCTTCACTTAAACAACACCTGAGTTTTGAAAATCACTTAAAAAAAATTTGAGAAAAAGGTATTCAAGGTTCTGAGCCGTTGTTGGAATACCCGCAATAATTTCGGGTTATTGAAGGACTCCGGAAGGAAAAAGTTCTCAAACCGACGAGCCTTTCTCATTGCTTGTGACTCTGGGAGAGCATGCAGGGAAGGCAGAGGGGGGAGAATGGGGAGATCAGACCGATTCAGCCCCGATAGGCTTGGACTTCCCAGTGGCGGGAATTTGGTCCAAGGAGGCCGGAAGACCGAAGCGAACGTTTTCGACGATGCCATCCATAGTGGTAATTTCCAGTTCGGCGTACTCGCGCAGCTTCTCGATCAACTCCTGGACGAGTTCCTCGGGAGTGGAGGCCCCGGCGGAAATGCCGATGTTCTCTTTCCCCATCAGCCACTCGGGATTGATCTTGGAAGGATCGTCGATCAGATAGCTCGGCACGCCGCTGTCCTTGCCGACTTCGCGCAAGCGGTTCGAGTTCGAGCTGTTTTGGGCCCCTACCACCAGCATCAGGTCCACTTGGGCGGCGAGTGCACGCACCGCGGCCTGGCGGTTCTGGGTAGCGTAGCAGATGTCCTTCACGTCCGGTCCATGGATGAGGGGGAATCGCCGACGCAAAGCGGAGATCACCTCGCGGGTATCGTCAACCGAGAGAGTCGTCTGAGTGATGTAAGCGACTTTGTTGGGATCGCTCACTTTCAGCGCTTCCACGTCTTCCAGGTCGCTGACCAGGAAAACCTTTCCCGGAATCTGTCCCATGGTGCCTTCAACCTCGGGATGGCCCCTGTGCCCGATAAGGATGATATCGTGGCCTTTGGCAGCATAGCGCCTTCCTTCGTTGTGCACTTTGGAGACCAGAGGACAGGTGGCATCTATGGGTTGAAGTAGGCGTAGCGAGGCGTCCTGCTCGACCTTTTTGGAAACGCCATGGGCACTGAATACGGTAATGGCTCCATTGGGTATTTGTTCGATTTGTTCCACGAACCGGGCCCCCTTAGCTTTCAGTTTATCCACCACCCGGCGGTTGTGGACGATCTCATGGCGCACGTATACCGGGGGTCCGTATTGTTGCAGCGCCGTTTCGACGATCTCGATGGCGCGTTCGACACCGGCACAAAATCCGCGTGGTTGAGCTAATATGACTCGCATAGCATTTCCTTCCAAACCTGTTCGATTAGCACGATATTATTGGCAAACAGTCTAGCCAAACTTCAACACCGGTAGCATTTTCTGTCAAGTGTGCGGGCAATAGCGCATTTTCCCTCCCGGGCAGGGGAGGCTTCGGGTGAAGAAGTTGAAGAGAACCTTGAGGGCGAAATTTGAGCGAGCCACCGCGCTGGTGACGAAGGCGACCGCCCACACACTGCGGCGCGAAATCTTCACTTCCTGCCCATCTCTGAACCGCGGGGTGGCGTGAATACGGCGGAGGGTCAGAACGGCCATTCCCAAGGCCCACAGGCAGTGGCGGCGAATTCCGGTTTCACGGCTGGGAATGAGCAGGATGAAGCGCAAGGCGTTGGCCAGATGGCGCCGGGCAATTCCAACCAGTTCGAGTAATCCTGCCGCCATACCGGGGTGGGTTTTTCCCGCGGGCAGGGAACCCAATTCGAATCCGGCGCGGAGGAAGACATCCCGCGGCAGCCAGCACGCGCCGCGGCGGCGATCGTCCCACACGTCCTTGAGAATATTTGTCATCTGCAACCCCTGGCCGAAGGAGACGGAGAGGGCGAGAAGGTCTTCCCTCCGTCGGTTGATTTCGGGGGAGTAATCGCAGAAAAGTTCGGTCAGCATTTCGCCGACCACCCCGGCGACGTGGTAGCAATAACGGTCCAGATGCGGAAGGTCGTGGAGGCCGTCGGGGGTCTGATTCCGCTGGAATTCGGCCATCCCCCGGGACATGATCCTGACACAGCGTTCGAGCGCGTTCTGCTGGGTAGGGCTGAAGCGGCGGGTGATCCGGATTACCCGGTCCGTGTGGGCCACCAGGTCCCGCTCGCTTTCGGTGGTCGAGGACGACAGCAAGGCGCCAAGTTCGCGCGCGAAAGGCTCAGCTTCTTCGCGACCGGCCACGATTTCCGCGAAACGCTCGGAGAAGGCCTGTTTCTGAAGGGGGGTCAGGGCGGGCTCATCTTCGATGGTATCGGTGATCCGGCAAAGGAGGTAGGCATTGCCCACTACGTCGCGTAGCGGGTGCGGGAGCTGTGGAATGGTGAGGGCAAAGGTGCGGGAAACGCCCTCCAGGATGTGCTCCTGGTAGGCGAAATCGCCGTCCCTCGAATCTCTGCCAGATGGTGACCCCATGCCCGATCTCATTTCCTCCTACTCAGTCCATCCAAAAGTAATCATGACCCTATAGGGGGTTGCCGCCGTCCTGTCAAGGCGTTCGGCAGGACCGCCCTGGACCCCTGAACGTCATTTCGTTCGCCTTGCATACCGAATACGAGAACGTTGTGGTAGGTTAACGCTTGAATGTTTCTTCCCCTTCCTCATTCGATGGTCATCCTTACCTCGCGAATCCTGCCAATCCCATGAAATTACCCCGTATCGGCCCGCTTGCCTTGCCAATCCTTCTACCGTTTGGGAAACCCCACGCCCATTCCAAACTGCGTCCGGCGACCGCCTTGATGGCGTTCCTTGCCACATTGGCGACCTCCCCGCACGTCGGGGCGACGGGCGGAGAACTTTCGGTGGCCAGCCACATTCCCGGCGCGGCGGTGGACGCGGATCGTCCCGTTACCGTGATCGACCGGACGGAGATCGAGTTGTCCGGCCTGATGAATCTCTGGGACTTGATGGCCGGACGGCGTCATTACAACAGCTTCGGCTTCTACCGGCCATTGGTTCTGGGGGCCGGACGGTTCGCATTTCTGGTCAACGGGCGCCACTTTACCGACTCTGAAATCGATCTCGACGCCATACCGATCTCGGCGGTGGAGAACATCGAGATCCTGAGCGACAGCGCCACCGCGCTTCATGGCGGGTACGCCATCGGAGGCGCGGTCAACATCGTGCTCAAGCGCGATTTCGAAGGGACCGAGATTCGAGTGGGGGCCGACTATCCCACCGGAGCGGGGGGCGATACCGAGCACGCCAGCGCCTTGTGGGGCGGTCCGATCGGTCGGGGCCACCTCACCGTCGGCGTGGACTTTTTTCGCAGGGAGGAGATCCTTTACGCGGATCGGGACTACAGCCGCGCCTCGTGGACGCCGGGCGGCCCGTTCTCCGATGCGTCCGGCGTATCGGTGGGCGGCAACACCGTCTTCATTCGCACCGGCGACGGCTTTATTTCCCGTTCCATCGGCGACTGCAGCGGAAGCGGCTACACCGGCATGCTGACCGATCCCTACAACATCCCGGGCACGGGTTGCGGCTACGCCTACGCGGACATCATGTGGGCGTGGGAGAGCCGCGACCGGGAAAGTTTGTTTCTCAACTTCGATTACCCGCTGGGTGACAATACGGATCTGTATTTCGACGCCAGGCTGACCCGGAGCGACGCCGCTTATCGCTACGCCCCCTCGGTCGGCACCTTTCTCTTCGTGCCTTCGGAAGGGCTCCGGGGGGAACTGCTGGAAGATCCTGAAATCGATAGGGTCCCGCCATGGCTCTTCGCAGCCCACAGGTTCGTCAGCCATGGCAACCGCGACTTCCTTGAAGATCATGAGGAATACGACCTTACGCTCGGAATTGAGGGGAAGTTGGCGGGCGGCATCGGCTATGACGCCTACCTCCGCTACTATCTTCACGATGTCGATGAATCGGGAGGAATTTTCGTCAGCGAAAGCGCGGTCCAATGGGCCATCCTGCAGGGGAGATACGATCTCGAAAACCCATTCTCTATGGCGCCCGAGCACCTGGAAGCGATTAGCGAGACGGGGCTCGACTTGACCGGCGATCGGGACGAGTACCACACGACGGCCCATGTTTCCTTCGACGGGACGGCTTTTGCGCTTGGCGGGGGCGACGCGCGGTGGGCGGCGGGGGCCGAATTCGCATACGAGGATTGGCTGCACGTCCACGACTATCTAAGCGTTTTCGAACGTTCCCACGAGGCGGGCGACGTGCTTGGGACCGCCGGCGTCGATGCCGCGGGCGAACGCCGTCACTGGTCGGCATTTTCGGAATTGTCCCTTCCCTTGCAAGACAACTGGGAGGTCGATCTCCTCGGAAGGCACGATGAATACAGCGACGTCGGCAACGCTTTTGTCTACGAAGTGGCGAGCCGCTACCGCCTGCACGAGGCCCTCGCGGTCCGTGGGTCCTGGAGCGGTGGTTCCCGGGCGCCCAGCCTGACCGCTCTGCACGCGGAGGAGGCAATCGGCTATCCTTATATTTGCGACCCTGGCACCCTGGCCGCCGATTCGGAGGGTTGTGACGAATACCAGGTATTGCGGGTGAGCCGTGGTAATCCGAATCTGGAGCCGGATGACGCCGAGAGCCTCAGCCTCGGCGCAGTGACCGGCCTGGGGCCCTTATCCCTGAGCGCGGATTTGTTCTGGATCAACTTGTCTCACGTCCCGGCAGCACTGAGCGCACAGTCCGCCGTCGACCTCGAAGCAGAAGGGCGGTTGCCCCCAGGTGTGAACATCGAACGCGATGGAGACCTCATCACCCGGATCGAGGGCGCATGGGTCAACAGCGGGGAAACCGATGTCGCAGGAGTCGACTTGCACGCTGGCGCCGATTGGGAAACCGATTGGGCGGATATGGCATTCGACACCCGGTGGTCGCGCGTGACCCGGCACCAGCGCAGGGTCGTCGGCGAGGTCCAGCCGGGCGACTTCCCGCGCAACCGCGTCCATGCATCCCTTCGCGCCACTCGGGGTAGCGTCACCGCGAGCTGGAACGTCCTCGCGGTTTCCAGTTACCAAAACACACGCCGAACGGCCCGTTACAGGCCTTGGATGGGGCACGACGTTACTTTGAGGTGGCGCGATCCGTTCGGGCTGAGCGGGGTTGCCCTCACCGGAGGTATTCTCAATCTGGCCGACCGCGGTCCATCCCTGGACCATACGGCACCCGGCGAGGAAGGCGCGGTTGAGACCTGGGATTCCGTCCGGGGACGCACGGTGTTCCTGAGCCTCAAATTCTCCTTCGACCCATAAAGCGGCCCGAACCGTTCGAGTCCCCTCCGACGAGGCAGGCCGAATCCCCCTCCGGCGGCATCAACTTTTCCCTTCCTCCGCCGCAATGCCATACCGGTGCAGCGTGCTTTCCAATGTGGGTCGGCCGAGACGAATCCTTCCGTCGTTCAGCAGATAAGAGAAAAGGTAGCCGGCGCCGAGCATGAAGATCCCGATGAGGAAGCAATACATGACGGCCCGGTCGGGATACACATCCTTCAAGTAGCCCACATAAAGTGGTCCGCAGATACCGGCGGCGGCCCATGCGGTCAAAACAACCCCATAGATCTTGGACATTTTTTTGGCGCCGAATACGTCGATAACGAAGGGCGGCATGGTAGCGAATCCGCCGCCAAAGCAGAGCAGGACGTAACAGACCAAAGCAGAGAAGACCCAAGGGTTGGTTTCGGTCATGAGAATGCCAAAGACGACCATCTGGCTGGCCAGAAGCACCCTGAAAATTGTGACCCGTCCGAACCGGTCGGAAAGCAATCCCCAGAAAAGGCGCCCCAAACCGTTGCAGATCGAACTCACCGCAATGAGGGTGGCGCCGTATTCCGCCAGCGTGGTCGGCTCGATCGTCCCATCGGCCAAGCCCCAGATCTCCTGGAGAATTTCCGACTGGAAGCTGACCACCGATATTCCGGCGGCGATGTTGAAGAAGAAGACGATCCACATGATTACGAATTGGGGGGTCCGGAGGTAGGTAAGGGCGGATTCCGGCTCATCGAACCCAGGGGCTTTGCCCGCGGCGGAAGTAGTCAGAGTGGCGGCAGCCGGGGGATCGCTCAGGGCAAAGCTGCAGGGAAGCAGAATGCAGGCGAATATGATGCCGAGCCAGATGAAGACCATGGGCAAGGCGCCGGCCGTCTGCACGATCAGGAATGGGGCCAGTCCCTTGCTCAGGAGAAAGCCCCCGATGCCGAAGCCCATTACCACGATTCCCGTGGCCAGCCCCTTGCGGTCCGGAAACCACTTGGCCACGGTCGCGACCGGGGTAACGTATCCCAGCCCGATTCCCACGCCCCCTATAACCCCGTAACCCAAATAAAATAGCGGGATGACATCCAAGTGCAAGGCCACCCCGGAAATCAGATAACCGCCCGAAAACAGGATGCTTCCGGTCAACGCGAGAAACCTCGGGCCCAACCGGGGAAGTATGTTTCCCGCCCAAGCCGCCGATACCCCTATCGAGAAAATCGCTATACTGAATGCCCAAGCCGACTGGGTATGGGTCCAGCCGACCTGCCTTACCAGCATCGTCTGGAAGAAACTCCAAGCGTAGACCGTGCCAAAGCAGACCATCAGGAAGGTGCAGAAGAGTGCGATGGCGCTTCGTGGAAGGTGCATTGGCCGATCCTCCCTCTAAGGAACCCTCGTCGATGAAGCCCCGGGCTTCTTCCAATCGGATGATCGGCCGGACACGTAACGGAAGAGGCGCGCCAGATCCCCTACTTCATCGTCGCGGGCCAGGAGTTCGTCGTCCGGCTCCTTGTCCTTCCCCCGGTCGGCGGCCAATTCCACTGCGTAGTCGAGAAGGCCCCCCAGGGGTTTTGCGGCCAGGTTGACCAGCCAGATCGAAGCCAGAACGCCGAGGACGAGAAGTATGCTGATCAGGATGATCTGCTGACCGATGGCCCGCTGAATCTTGAGGCCGACGATGTCCATGTCCATGCCCACGTGCACGGTGCCGGCGACCCCGGCCAAAATCGGGCTTCCGACCTCAATGAAATCGCCCATCCCCGGGATGCTCCGTTCAACCGTCTCGGTGCTGGACGGATCACTTTCGAGGATCTGTCTGGGGATGCCGGGAACGAAGGTATGGGCCAGATACTCACCTCTCTCGCTGGTGATGTAGATGTAGCGGATGCCCTGAATCTCAACGAACTGGTCGATCAATGACTGAAGGGTGGCCAAGTTCCGGTTGAGAAGTATGTCTACACTGGAATCGGCAATGCTCTTGGCGATGTTCCTGCTGTTGGTCTCATACTCCGCCGATAACTGGGTGTCGACGGTGTAAATGCACAGCAGTGAAGTCGATAGGACGATCATCCCGAAGAGGGCGAAGATGCCAAACCGGGTTTTTTGAAACAGTTTCTCGATTTTCATTTCAACCCAGCCAGCTTTCCCAGTCGTCCAGGGTGACAAAACGGCCGTCCCGAACGATGGTGTAGTAGACGGTTTGGAGCCCCTGTCGCCGATTGGGCCCGAAAGAGACCTTTTCCCCGATTCCCAGGTCGTAGTCCTGTACCGAAAAGACCGCTTCCTCCAACCTGGACCTGCTGGGATCCAATCCCAGGCGCCGCAGAATCTCGGTCAAAAGCTTGGCGTTGAGAAAGCCCTCCAGACTGACGAAGCTCTGCGGAAAGGGTTCGTAGGGTTCCTCGGCGAGTTCGGCGGGGACCTGGGGGTTGTACCGCGCCATTAGTTCGCGATATTCCCGCACGGCTGAAATGGACAAGTCCTCGTAACTGGGAACAACTTGGGAATTGACCAGCAACCGGGTATAGGCGTCTGGGTTCTCGCGCCCCTCGGTGAGGAGCTGGAGGAGGTTTTCGCTTCCCACAAAGGAGAGGTTGGCTATGGGCACGCTAAGGCCGAGATCCACGGCATCGCGCGCGAACGCGGCGCAGGCCGCATACGACCCGATGCAGATCACGGCATCGGGAGAATTGGCCTTCAGGATTTCGACCTGCGGCCTCATGCTGCTGGTGAACCGCTGTCCGCGGCGGTAGGTTGCCTCACCGACAAATTCTCCGCCGTGTTCCCGTAGGGCCGCCCTGACGCCCGCCCATCCGCTCCGGCCGTAGGCGTCGGCCTGATAGAATACGGCAATGCGCTTTCTCCCCACCTGAACGAAATTCTTCACCAGACCGTTGGTCTCCTGCCGATAGGAGGCCCGCAAATTGAAAGCAAAATCGCCATAGGGCGGTTCCCTTTGTGGCTGGGCGCCGGTAAAGGGAAAGAAGAGGTAGACGCGCTCGTTTTGGAATTTCTTCAAGAGCGGCAACACACGGGTTACGGTAGGGGTCCCCACATAACCAAAGAGGAGGAACACGCGGTCCTCCAGCATGAGCTTCATGGTGTTGCGAACGCACGGGTCCGGCTGGTAGCCATCGTCGTATAGCTTGAGGGCGATCCTGCGGCCGAGGAGGCCGTTCTCATTGACGTGATCGAAGTAGGCTTTGGCTCCGCGATAGAGTTCTCGACCCAACCCGCGGGAGGGACCGGAAAAGGCGGCGGACACGCCCAAGGTTATCTCATTGCCAGAGGGGCTTCCCCTCTCCGCCCCACTTTCCAGGTTTTCGCCTAAAATCATATCAAATAATCCTCCAATTTCGGCTCGCGCGTATCTCCAATTCAAACAGCAGATCGCCAGCAACCCGGCGGCGCCACGACGGAGCAACGACCTCCGCGTCAAGGCCATCGGCCAGCCTTTCCACACCTCTCCATTATCCCCGCCGGGGTCAAGAACATTCATTCCAATTATCGGCTCCCCAGTCCATCAGGTTTTCGCCAAGCAAAAGGCCCGGCTCCCGTCCTGCCCTTCCATCTCGATGCCCCGCGAACGGCCCGCGCTAGGGGGTCGTTTTCGAGACAGGCAGTCACAGTTCGCATACTCCCCCCATGCTACTAGGGACGAACCGCCTGGATCAACCGCCAAAATTGAGCAATTGGAGTTGGCGGCCGGTTCCACTGCAGGATGGAGCGGGATGCCCCGAGAGTGTCCTTTGCGGTTGCCAACAGCGCCTTAAGCCCCGCCCTCGACCTGCACGGTGACGATGTCTACCCCGTGAAATTTCTGGTGGCGCACGGAAGAGGCGTAATGCCGCAGCAAGCGGAAGGATATCTCCTGTTCATCCGGTATCTCGGGCTGCTCACTCAAATAGGCCAACCGGTCTTCCAGATTGTCTCCCGCTATGGCCGCAAAAAACTCCAATTCTACCGCCCCTTCCACGGACCGGGCGGTGAGAATCAGCCGCCGTCCCTTTGCGGTTTCATCGACCTCGGCTTCCTGCATCAGGATCGTCAGGGTCTCTTCCCCGGCGGCGCAAAGCCTCCCAGCGGCAGATTCGTTCCAGCCGTTTTTCGCGGCGAAGGCGCGGAGGAACTTGTCGATCTGGGGTGTCGAGGCCAGAGCCACCTCGGTTTCGAGACGGCGGCGGCGGGGAGCCGTCAGCTCCATGAATGCAGTCAGTATAATAGCGGTTATGCACCCGGCAGTCATCCCGTTCCCGAGCAAGGTGCCCCACATCCCACTCAACATGTCGGCGAAGATGACCTTATTCTCGAAGCCCACCCCGAGCCAGAAGGAAAGCCCCACCACCGCAGCTTTGCGGTGATCGAGCCCGTCCTGGACAACCATCTTCAGGCCCTGGACGAAAAGCAGGCAGATCAGCACGGTTATATAAGCTGCCCCCACGGGATTGGGAATGGCGATGAGGAGGGCAGACACCTTGGGGGATAAGGCCAGAAGGGCGAAGATGCTCCCCACGTAGACCCCTACGCGGCGGGCGGCAACTCCGGTGAGTTCCGCCAGCGCTATACTGCTCGAGTAGGTGGTGTTGGGGGGCGTCCCAATGAGCCCTGAGAGCAGGTTGCCCATTCCATCGGCATTGAGAGCCCCCTGGACCAGGCGAAAATCGGTCGCCCGCGGCCGGCGGCGCGAAACCCGTTGAATGGCGATTCCGTCGCCAATGGTCTCTATCGCGCCCACCAGGGTGACGACCACAAAAGCCGGCAACAGGCCCCAGAATTCCGGCCTGAAGGTCAGGTCCAACCCCGGCCACCCGTAATCGGGCAATCCGATCCAGGGAGCGGCTATCACCGCTTGAAAGTCGAAAAGTCCGAAGGGCGAGGCCAACGCGCAACCGACCACAACCGCGATCAGCGGCGCCCACAACCGCCACGACAATGGGGCGCGCAAGGTCAGAACCAGGAGAGTTGCCAGCGTCGCCCCGGCCACGATCGGGCTCGCGGGAGGAGAGGTGTCGGCGGGGACATCCTCCAAAAGGTCGAAAACAATGGGCATGACGGTAACGGCGATCAGCATGATCACCGTTCCGGCCACCACCGGGGTGAGGATCCGGCGCAGGAGTGACAAACGCGCGGCCAGGGCAAACTGGAACAGAGCCGAGACGACGATAAGGCTGGCCATTAGGGGTGGTCCGCCCTGAACCAATGCAGCGATGCAGACCGCGATGAAAGCGCCGGAGGTGCCCATTACGAGCACGTGCCCGGCCCCGATCCGCCCAACCCTGACCGCTTGCAGAACCGTGCTCACTCCACTGATCAGCAACGCCGCGAAAGCGACCCAATTCAGGTAACTGTCCGGCTGATTGGCTGCCCGGCCGATGAGGACTGCGCCGATCACCACCGGTGTGATGATGACAACGGCGGCCTGAAAACCGGCTCCAAAAGCGACCGAGTGAGGGGGGCGCTCGTTCGGTTCATAGCGGATATTCTGATTAAATTTCGCCATTATAAAGCCAATCCCCTTTCTAAGCGGACCGCCGAAACCAATCGAGAGAAAAGCGGGACCTCTCCCCTTTTGACCCGGCCATCACTTGCCTTCATGGATCTTTTTTCCCCTTTTTTGCAACAGTTCTACGGCCAGGAGGACCATGATGGCGAAGGCAATGAGCAAGGTGGCTATAGCGAGGATGGTCGGGCTTATTTCTTCCCGTATCCCGGACCACATCTGGCGAGGTATGGTGCGCTGATCCACTCCACCCAGGAACAGTACGATGACGACTTCGTCGAAAGACGCGGCAAAAGCGAATAGCGCTCCCGTGAAGACACCGGGCGCGATAATGGGGAGTTGAATGCGACGGAAAGCCGTAAGGGGGCCTGCTCCCAAGCTGGCCGCGGCCCGAAGCAGGGTGTGATCGAACCCGGCCAGGGTGGCGGAAACGGTAATGACGACAAAGGGCGCCCCGAGCATGGCATGAGCCAGGATAAGCCCGAGGCGAGTCTGCCCCAGCCCGATGGCGGAGTAGAAGAAGAACACCCCTACCGCCACGATGATCACCGGGGTCACCATGGGCGAGATTACGAAAGCGGAAACAAGCTCGCGGAAGGGAAACTTCGGATGGCTCAACCCCATAGCGGCCAGTGTGCCGAGCACGGTGGCCAGGGCCGCTGCGAAGAACCCGATGAAGAAGCTGTTGCCGATGGCAGCCCGCCACTCCGGGTTTTCCAGGATGGACCGATACCATCGTAGCGAATAAGCATCCCCATCCAAACGAAGCATGCCTTCCGTAAAGGTGAAATAGGGCTCCACGTTGAAGCTCAAAGGAATAATCACCAGCAAAGGCAGAATGAGAAAGCCGAAGCCCAGCGCGACCACCGTGACATAGGCGGCTTTCCCGCATTTCCATCCAAGGTTTGGCATCAGCCGAGCTTTAGTTTGTCAATGCCTACCCATCGGTCGAAGAGGAAGTAGCAGACGAATACGCCCAGGAGCACGACAACCGAAATGGCGGCGGCCAGTCCCCAGTTCAGCGAAGTCTGGATGTGGTAGGCGATCATGTTGGAAATGAGTTGTCCCTTGGCCCCTCCGACCAGAGCCGGGGTGATGTAATAACCCAAGGACAAGATAAAAACGAGCAGGCATCCGGCCGAAACGCCCGGGAGAGACTGAGGGAAGTAGACCCTGGCAAAGGCTTGCAAGGGGTTTGCCCCCAAAGATGCCGCGGCCCGCATATAAACGGGTGGAATGGAACGCATAACGGCGTAGAGAGGGAGGATCATGAAGGGCAACAAGACATGTGTCATGGCAATGAGAGTGCCCGTCATATTGTGAACCAGGGCGAGTCTCGATCCGTCATCCACGAGGCCGATCCAAACCAGGATATCATTGATGACTCCCTGATTCTGCAAGAGGACGAGCCAAGAGGTCGTTCGAACCAGCAGGGAGGTCCAGAAGGGCACGAGGACGATTACCAGAAGAATCTTGGCGAGTGAGTCGGATACACTGGAAATGGCAAAAGCAATGGGGTACCCGATCAGGAAACACAACAAAGTCACGGCGAGGCTCACGTAGACCGTTCGCAGGTAAAGCGTATTGTAGATCCTCCGGTCTTCGCTGACGGATCGGATTCCTCCGTCCAATCCTCGTTCGAGATCGATGGATTGAAGGTAATGGCGCGCGGTGTAGCGTTGTCCGGCCTCGCTTATGGCCCTCCACAGGGCTACGTCCCCCCACCTCGTATCGATTTGGATCATGGCGGCGGGCATGTCCGTGGTGTCCGCTCCTTCCAGACGACGGGCCGTCTTGGCAAAGACGCTTCGCGTGCCGCTCTCGATGCGGTTTACCCGGGTTGCCACTTTTCCAATGGATCGGTTTTCCCTGGAAAGGACCAATTCGACCGCCATGGCTTCATAAACATCCGGCGAAGGAAGGTCCGAGTCCTCCCAGTCGGCCAAAAGGGCGAGGGTCCGGGGAAAAGCATCGGCAACCTCCGGGTCGTGAATGCTCTGCACGACCATGGTGGCGAGAGGGATGACGAAGGTTACCAGGATGAACGCGACCAACGGCAGAACCAACCCCACGGGGATGATCCTTTGCCCCAACCCGTTGCCCTGCCCCCGCAAATTCATGGCTCGATCCGCAAGGGCATGGATAACAGCTCCCGGAGCGACATGAACGATCCCCTCCGGAGTCTATCTGGAAAGCCAGGCATTGAATCGTTCCGTGAGCTCGTCTTGGCGCTCGCTCCACCACTCGACGTCATTCCAAAGGAAATTCCTGGAGTTGTCCGGATAAGTGGGCATGTGCGGTTGCATATCGACTCCGGCTTCCACGTGTTTGCCTACGAGGGGGAGCCCGGAACGTCGCACCGGGGCATAGGATATGCGGTTGGCCACTCCCACCATGGCGCGAGTGCTGGTGGCAAAAGCCACGAACTTGCGGGCATTCTCCAGATTGGGAGCTCCCGCGACGATGGCCATGAATCCAGTGTCCCGGATGTGGCTGTCCCAAATAATGACAAAGGGCTGTTTTTCCAACACTTGGGCATTGAATATCCGGCCATTCCAGGCCGTGGACATGACGACTTCGCCATCGGCCAGCATCTGGGGCGGTTGCGCTCCGGTTTCCCACCAAACCACCTGTTCCTTGATGCTGTCCAATTTGCGGAATGCCCGCGCCATGCCTTCATCCGTGGAAAGTTCTTCAAAAACCTTATCCGGGGGAACCCCATCCCCCATCAGGGCGAATTCCAAATTGGTTGTCGGAGCCCGGAACATGCCTCGTCTCCCGGGATACTTTTCCAGGTCGAAGAAGTCCCGTATGGAAGTCGGCGCCTCTCCTTCAATGTACTCGGGGTTGTAGGCAATGACGGTGGAATATATCAGGGTGCCCACCCCGCAGTCGTTCAACATTCCGTCAAAGAAATCCTCAGACGCGGGCGTCCCGTCCGGACCGGGAGGAAGCTCCAGGTCGTCCACATACTCGAACAACCCCTCATCGCAACCCGTCAGCAATGGGGCGCTCTCGGTGTCGACGACGTCCCAGTGGACTGCCCCGGAATCGACTTGGGCGCGGATTTGGGCCAACCCGCCGTTGTAGTCTTCCAGCTTGATTCTTATGCCCGTTTCTTCGGTAAAGGCCTTGTGGTAGCCTTCGACACAGGCCCTGGCATAGGATCCTCCGAAAGAAACCACGGTCAGGGTTTGTTCGGCCCTGGCCCAACCGGCCAAAACAAAAACAGCAGAAACCCAAAGGAAAGTTTTTAAAATGCGATTTGTTTTCATATGTTGTTTTTGGATTCCATGGAAAGGGCGCGGCAATCCAGAGCAGCCCATCCGATCTGAATGTCGTCTCCCGGCAGAACGGCGCCGTGTCCGACGATATTGGGAATTTTCAATACGAGATTGGGGATACCACAGGTTTCGACGTGGAGCCTCAAATGGTCGCCCATAAAGACGATGTCGTTAACCGTGGCATCGAACTGGTTGGAGTACTGATTGTCCGAGGTGGCAATTCCCACCCGTTCGGGCCGGATGGCAATCCACACCGGTTCCCCCGGTCGAGTCGCCACCCCGGCGAATGCCACGACGTCGCGGTCCTGCCCGATGGATACGTGACAAATTTCGTTTCCCCGCACTTCCGTAACTTCCCCATAAAGCACGTTATTGTCTCCGATGAAGGATGAAACAAAGACGCCGCCAGGTTCCTCGTAGAGGGTTTCCGGGGCGGCGATCTGCTCGATTCGTCCATCTCGAAATACAGCCACTCTATTGGACAGAACCATGGCCTCCTGCTGATCGTGGGTCACGTATACCATGGTCACGCCGAGTTGCCGGTGAATGCGTCGTATTTCGTACTGCATTTCCTCGCGAAGTCGCCGGTCCAGCGCGCCCAGGGGTTCGTCCATGAGGACAATTTCCGGTTCGAAGACGAGAGCCCGGGCAATGGCTACCCGCTGTTGCTGGCCGCCGGAAAGGTTGGCGGGTTTCCTTTTCTCAAGCCCTTCAAGGCGAACAAGTTGCAAAGCCCGCCGCACCCGGCTTTTCCGCTCCGACGGGCCAATCCCTCTGACTTCCAGGGGGAAGGCCAGGTTCTTGCCCACGGTCAAATGCGGAAAGAGGGCATAGTGTTGGAAAACCATTCCGATACCGCGTTTATGGGGGGCGATGTCGTGAATGGGGCGACCGTCGATGGATATGTTCCCGGAGGTGATGGCCTCGAACCCCGCCAGCATCATCAGGCAAGTCGTCTTACCCGATCCGGATGGACCGAGGAGGGTCAGGAACTCCCCGCGCCGGATTTCCAAATTGAGATCCTTTACCACCTGGGTACGTCCGTCATAGCTCTTTACCACGTGGTGGAAAGCTATATGGACCCGCCTATTGGGCTCAGATGCGGAAACCCCTATCGCCATTTTGCTATAACCGGATTCGGGGGAGATACGGCGGTCGGGTTCGTAAACCCCGCCCTTCTTTCGGCGGATTGCCCGGATCGCGTTCTCGTCCTTTCCCCTTCCCGGGGTCTATCGAACCGGCTGCGATGAAGGCCGATTCCACCAAGGAAGTCAATGATGTGTCGAGGCATGGCAGATGGTCAATACGGGCTCCATGTCTTGTGTTGGTCGATGGAACCAACCCAGATTGAATTGCCCTGACGGTCAAGACCGGATTTTCCGGCATAGGGGCAAGCGGTCCGGGACGCAGGGAAGGCTGCCAAGGACATGGATTTATCCCTTGACCTCGCCCCGTAGCCACCTTCATGTTTCCTTTGGTCAAATTGATATAAAGGTTTAGGACTTGGAACAATTTGGAGTAACCCTGGGACGCTTTGATAAAATGGACATTGATGTCGAACGAAAAAATGAAACTTTAATTGCCAAGGTAACAGGCCGGGTCGATAGCGCCAACGCACGCGAATTCGAGCAGGCCCTGAGCGGCGCCATCGGCGACGACAGTAAGGTAATCCTGGATCTCGGGGCGCTTTCCTATATCAGCAGTTCCGGGCTGCGAGTCCTCTTGCTGGTAGCCAAGGCGCTTCGGAACAAAGGCGCGGAATTCGCCCTGTGCTCCCTGTCCGATCCGATTCGGGAAGTCTTTGAAATCAGCGGATTCGACAAAATCATACCGATTTACGGCTCCCTGATGGAAGTGATGGAGGATTAGGAGGGCGCTTTTCGCTAGTCCCATGGAAATTCGGCATGTTTCCGGTCCGAATCCCCGTATGGATAGGACTTGGACCTTCCACCACCTGACAATCCTGAAGTAATTGGAAATGACGCAAGCGCCTTACAAGATCCTCGTGGTCGACGACGAACCTGACCTGGAACATTTGGTGCGGCAGCGCATGCGGCGCCAAGTCCGGACTGGCCGCTTTTTTTTCGTCTTTGCCCAAAACGGCGTGGAAGCCCTCGAAAAATTGAACGATGACCCGGAAATCGACATGGTGCTGACCGATATCAACATGCCGAAAATGGACGGCCTCACCCTCCTGGAACAGATTTCAAAAGTAGATCCCAATATTCGTTCCGTGGTCGTCTCCGCCTATGGCGACATGCAAAATATCCGCACCGCCATGAACCGGGGAGCTTTCGACTTTGTCACCAAGCCGATCGACTTCAAGGACCTGAGGGTTACCATCGACCGCACGTTACACCACCTGACCCTGTGGCGTGAAGCCTTGGCTTCCCGCGACAAGCTGGTGTCGCTGCAAAACGAGTTGGACGTCGCCCATCAAATGCAGCAATCGATTCTTCCGTCCACTTTCCCCGAGAGAGTCGGCTGCCAGATATATGGCAGCATGGAGCCGGCGCGCGACGTGGGAGGCGATTTCTTCGATATTGTAAACCTGGACAAGGGACACCTCGGGTTGGCCATCGGCGACGTTTCGGACAAAGGGGTCCCGGCGGCCTTGTTCATGATGTCCTGCCGCACCTTGCTGAAAGGGGCCGCCATCGGCGATCCATCCCCGGCCAAGGTGTTGGGCGTTGTAAACCAACTGTTGGAAGAAGACAACCAGGCGGGGCTGTTCGTCACCATGTTTTTTGCCGTGTTCGATCCGGCCAGGGGAACCCTGGTATATGCCAATGGCGGGCACAATCCCCCGCTACTGGTCCATGCGGACGGCCGTTCCACCCTTTTGCCTTCCACCGACGGGATCGCGCTGGGGGTAGTCCCAAATCTGACTTACCAGGAGAAAACGATTTCTTTGTCCCCTGGCGACAGCCTCGTGCTTTACACCGACGGGGTCACTGAAGCGATGAACAGTAGCGACGAGGAGTTCGGGCTCGACCGGTTGCAGCAGGTATTGGAAGTGGCAGGCTCCCATAATGCCCGCGTGGCCAACCAGGCTATTTTCGCGGCGGTGCACGCATTTGCCGGGGAAAGGCCCCAATTCGACGATATCACCTGTTTGACCCTCAGGCACAGCGAGCGTGCTCCATGAACCTGAAACGGTCACTGCGATTTGCCTCAGACCTCCGGGAATTGGAGAGGATTCAGTCCGTGATCAAGGAATTGGAAAAAGAGGCGGATTGGCCTCCCGACCTGGTATATCAGGTCAACCTGGTCCTGGAGGAATTGGTCGTCAACGTCATCAACTACGGCTACGGGGGAGACCCGAATCACGAGATCGAAATCGATCTGAATTGGGAGGCCGACAAGCTGACCGTAGAGATAGTGGACGACGCCCCGGCTTTTAATCCCCTGAAGGACAACCCCGAACCCGATCTGACCTCGAAGCTGGAAAACCGGCCCATTGGAGGCCTTGGAATTTATCTGGTCCACCACCTGATGGATGAAATCAAGTATCGGCGGGAGCAGGGCCGAAATCACCTCACCCTCATCAAGAGGAGGGAAAAATGAGGCTCGCGGGCGCCTTCCTCGCCGGGCTGGCAGCCATTGCGGGTGTTGGCCTGGAGGGAACGTCCGCCCCTTCCGGAGAACGAATCCTTTTCGGGCAATCGGCCGCCTTCAGCGGGCCCGCCCAGGAACTGGGCAAGAACATGAGGCTCGGGATCCAGGCTGCCTTTGCCGAAGCCAATGAGCGAGGCGGCATACACGGCCGGCAGTTGGAACTGCTCTCCAAGGACGACGCCTATGAACCCGAGGCCGCCATTGTCAATACCCGGCAACTGATCGAACAGAATGAGGTATTTGCCCTGATCGGGGCAGTCGGCACCCCCACTTCGCGTTCGGCCGCCCCGGTAGCCGCCGCCGCCGGAGTCCCCTACATCGCCCCGTTTACGGGAGCGGCCTTTCTGCGCGAGCCGACGTGGCGCAACGTGATCAACCTGCGGGCCTCCTACGACCAGGAAACGGAGGCCATGGTAGCTCGTTTGACCGCGGACCTGGGCATCGAGCGCATCGCAGTCATGTACCAGGACGACTCCTTTGGCCGGGCCGGTTACCGGGGCGCCTTGAAAGCACTTCAGCGTCGTGGTATGGCGCCGGCGGCGATAGGGGTTTATCCGCGCAACACCACTGCGATAAAGACGGCCTTGCTCGACCTTTGGACGGCGGACCCCGGCGCAGTGATCCTGGTCGGGGCCTATAAGCCGGTGGCAACCTTCATCGCCTGGGCCCGTCACACGGGCTGGGACCCCGTCTTTATTACCATCTCCTTTGTGGGAAGCAATGCCTTGGCCAAGGAACTAGGCCCTGGCGGCACGGGAGTCTTTGTCACCCAAGTGGTGCCCTTCCCGGCCGATGATTCGCTCCCCGTCGTCGTCGCTTACCGTCACGCCTTGGCAAACTACGATGCGGAGGCCACCCCGGGGTTTGTCTCTTTGGAAGGCTATCTGGCGGGGCGGTTGGCAATTTCCGCCTTGGAACGCTGCGGCCCGGAGGTCGACCGGGCTCGATTTCTCGAGAGTTTGCGCAGCGCCGAACCCATCGACCTCGGAGGTTTCGCGCTCCGTTACGGCGAGGATGATCATCAGGGTTCAGACGCGGTTTTCCTGACCGCAATCGGGAACGACGGCGCCTATCGTCCCATCCATTCCCTACGCGACGCGATGCGGCCATGACCGGCCAACTCAAACGCCTGCTGGAAAATCGCTTCCGTATTTCCGCTCAGCTCTACATGGGCATAGGCGGCGCCGTTGTCCTCACCATGGGCGCTAGTCTGGTGGGCTGGTACTCCTTCAATCGGGTGGGCGAGGCCCAAAGCCACGTCAACGAAGAAAGCGTTCCGGAGATGGCGGCCGCATTTGGCGTCGCTCAGCGAAGCGGCGCCCTGACCGCTGCGGCCCCACGCTTGGCGGCGGCGGCTACCCCGGAGGATTTTGCCAGGGTGGCCGCGGAAATTGCCTCCGAGCAGGACGCTTTCGAAGCGCAGTTGACGACCCTGACCGCTTTCGAAGCGCAGTTGACCGCCCTGACCCGGCAAAGGGGAGAAGAGGAGCTTTTCGCCAACATTCGCGCAAATGGCGCCGCGCTGATTGCGAACATCGCGTCCATTAACCGTTCGGTGGCGGAACGGTTTGCCCTGAGCGCTCAAAGCGCCGCCCTGCGGGTGGAATTGGCCGAGGTGCGGGCCGAAATGGACAACCTCCTGATTCCTGCCATCGACGATCAATTGTTCTTCGCCATGACAGGCTATCGGACGCTGGACGAAGAGGCCAGCCCGCGCCAGGAACACTTCTCCGAGGCGGAGTTCGACCGCTACCGCCACTTGGCCGATTTGCACGGGGACGCCACTATCGCCAATCAGCTCCTGGCTAGCGCTTTCAACTTGGCGGATGCAGCCTTGATCGAGCCTCTTCGGGAGCGCTTTGAAGCGGCTGCGGGCCGGGTCGAGCAGAGACAGTCGGTGATTGGAGCGTCCCCCGCCCTCACCCGGATCGCCCAGGCTTTCGAGCGGCTTTTCCAGATGGGGTTGGGCCAGGAAAGCGGATTCAACCTGCGCAGCCGCGAACTCGAATTGGCCGCGCGTCAACAGGATCTGCTGGCGCGCAATCGCAGTCTCGCCATCGACTTGCTGGCCGACGTGGAGGGGTTGGTGGGGGCGGCCCGCATTAGGGCGGAGGAAGCCACCCGCGCTTCCTCCGATGCCATCCTCACGGGACAACGCCTGCTGTTGGCTCTGAACATTGTCAGCATTGTGGGAGCTCTTTTGATAGCTTATCTCTTCGTCGGCCGGGTCCTCTTGCGCCGTTTGGAACGGCTCTCCAGTCGGATGCGAAGCATGGCCTCGGGCGATCTGGAGACCGAGGTCGATATCAGCGGCCGCGACGAAGTCGCCGACATGGCTGCTGCCCTCGAAGTCTTCCGCCGCCACGCCCTGGAGGTGCAGCGCCTGAACCTGGTGGAAAAACTGGCTGAAGAGTTGCAGGGCAAAAACGAGCAACTCGAAAAAGTGCTGGCCGACTTGAGGCGGGCCCAGGACCAGATCGTCATGCGGGAGAAACTGGCGGCCCTTGGGGAACTTACGGCGGGGGTGGCCCATGAGATCAAGAACCCCCTCAATTTTGTGAAGAATTTCTCGGAGGTTTCGACCGAGTTGCTGGAGGAATTGCAGGAAGTCCTGGGCGAGAGCGAAGTGAAGTTGGGAGAGGAGCCAAAGGAGATAATTGAGGAAATTTGTGAGGATCTCACCGGAAACCTCGAACGCATCTGCCAACACGGGGAGCGGGCCAACGCAATTGTGCACGCCATGTTGTCCATGGGCCGTGGCGGGGGCGACCGACAACCCACCGATATCAACCGCCTGCTCGACGAACACGCCAGGCTCGCCTACCACAGCGCCCGGGCCAGCGACCCGAATTTCAACCTGACTATCGAAAAGGATTTCGATCCGGAGGCTGGCCTGGTCGAGGTCGTGCCCCAGGATATGGGCCGCGTCTTTCTCAATCTGGTGAGCAACGCCTGCTACGCCACGGACGAGAAACGACGCGCCGGCGGCGGTGGGGAGGATTACGAACCCACCCTTACCATGGCCACCCGGCGCTTGGACAACCGCCTCGAGGTAATGGTCCGGGACAATGGCTCCGGGATTCCACCTCACGTCGTCGATAAAATTTTCAACCCCTTCTTCACCACCAAGCCTACGGACCAGGGCACCGGCCTCGGTCTGGCGTTGTCCAACGACATCGTGCGCGAGCAGGGTGGCGCCATCCGGGTTGAATCCGAACCCGGCCAGTTCACCGAAATGATTGTCGAATTGCCCCTGAAGCCTATTTCCTAGACCGAGGATAAGAATTTTTATTGAACATCTGCCCTCCATGTGACAAAAAACATGAGCCCCCATGAAAGCCTTCCCGCAAAAGAATAGAGTTCCCTTGGCAGTGAGGGCCCTTGCCATAATCGGTATCTTGACTATCGGCACGGCTACCGTGCACGCCGCCGTCGACATGGAGGTACAATTCATCTTCAACACCTTCTCATTTCTGGTTTGGGGGGCGCTGGTGATGTGGATGTGCGCTGGTTTCACCATGCTCGAGGCCGGTTCGGTCCGCACCAAGAACGCATCCATGATTTGCCTCAAGAATCTCGGTTTGTACTCGATCGCCGGGCTCGCCTACTACTTCCTCGGTTACAACCTCATGTACGTCGACGTGGGGAAAGTAATGGGCTCGTTCACCTTCCTCTACGGGCCCTCCCCCGATGACATCGCCCTGGTAGCGGGCAATGCGGAAGCCAAGATGGCCGTGATCGAGAACGGCTACTCCACCATGTCGGACTGGTTTTTCCAGATGGTTTTTGTGGCCACCACCGCTTCCATCGTCTCCGGCACCTTGGCCGAACGGGTCAAGATGTGGTCGTTTTTCCTCTTTATTCTGGCGCTGACCGCCATCATCTACCCCATCGTCGGGGCATGGACCTGGGGCGAGGGCTGGCTCTACCAGATGGGGTTCAAGGATTTTGCCGGATCGACCATCGTGCATAGCACCGGTGGCTGGGCCGCCCTGGCGGGGGCCATGGTCGTCGGTCCGCGCTTGGGAAAATTTCGCCGCGACGGCACGGTCAAACCCACGCCCCCCTCCAACATACTGGCGGTAACCCTGGGGGTTTTCATTTTGTGGTTCGGTTGGTTCGGCTTCAACGGAGGATCTCAATTGGCCCTCGGAAGCGCGGCCGACATCGTGGGGATGAGCCACGTGCTGGTCAATACCAACCTGGCCGCGGCGGCGGGCGTCATGGCTGCCTTGGCCTGCTCGCGGCCTATCCTCGGGCAGACCGATCTGGTGACCGGCCTGAATGGCGCCATCGCCGGTTTGGTTTCCATCACAGCCGGCCCCGATTTGGTCGAACCCTACTGGGCCGTGATCATCGGCGCTATCGGCGGCGCTCTGTGCACGGTGGGGATGAAGCTTATGATAAGGATGAAGCTGGACGATGTAGTCGGGGCGGTGCCGGCCCACCTTTTCGCCGGGATCTGGGGCACCCTGGCGGTCTGCCTGGCAGGCGGAGGTGATCCCGTTGTTCAATTGCTCGGAGTGGTGGCGGTGGGCGTATTCGTCTTCGTCTCCTCCTGGCTGCTTTGGAAAATCCTGGCTTTGACCCTCGAAGTGCGCGTTTCGAAAAAGGTGGAACAATTGGGGCAGGATATCGGAGAGTTGGGCATCGACGCCTACCCCGAATTTGTGCTCATGCCGGAAGAAGAGGACGAGATCTAAGGGGGGAAGCCCCCGCCGGGAGCGAGGCTGCAGGGCCGAAAAATCTATTGCCTCAGTCAGATGATCTCAAAAAGATGGCCGTTCTTTTCCTACCGATGGGTTGCCCGGAGATAAAAATCTGTGACGTGGTTCAATTTTACAGCCCGATGAGCGGTGGGGTGAGGCGCTACGTTGAGGAAAAAATCGAATACCTGCGCAAACACACTCCTCACAGCCATTGCCTAATCATTCCTTCCCACCGTGATGCCGTCAGCCGGACAGACCGGACCGCAGTCTACGAAATAAAGAGCCCCAAGCTGATCGGTTCGGCCAGCTACCGGATACTGATGAACCGAAGAAAGATCCTTGCCGCCATCAAGAGGGAAGAACCGGCCATCATCGAAGTGGGAGATCCCTACCGCGCCGCCTGGATCGGCCTGTCGGCGGCCAGACAAAACAATATCCCCATCGTCGCATTTTACCACTCGGACTATCCCCGGGCCCTGGACAGGACGTTGCGCAAATACTGCGGGGAATTCATAGAATCCAAGGTTTCTCCCCTCATCAAAAAGTATCTGGTCGGTTTGTACAACCGCATGTCCGCCACCGTGGTATCGAGCAGGCGCTGTCGCGAAACGCTCAAGGCAATGGGCATTCGCAACCTCCAAACCATTTCTCTGGGCACGAACCTGGAGGTGTTTTATCCGCGCGACAGCAGGCCGCGTATCCTAGAGGAACTGGACCTTCCCCCTGACACGCGGCTCCTTCTCTTCGTCGGGCGCCTGGCCCGGGAGAAAAACATTCGCAGTCTGTTCCGGATGATGGACCACCTGAAAGACCGTCAAAACCGGTACCACCTTTTACTGGTGGGGGATGGAGAACTCCACGACGAGGTCCATGGCAAGGCAAAGGAAGAGAATTACCTGACTTGGCTGCCTTTCAACTATTCCCCCGAACGATTGGCCGACCTCTACTCGGCGGCCGATTTACTGGTCCACGCCGGGAATTGTGAAACATTTGGCTTGGTTTCCCTGGAAGCTCTGGCCTGCGGCACCCGCGTGCTGGCGGTCCAAGGCGGTGGGCTGGAAGAGGGGTTGCAGTACGAAGTTCCCCTGATCATGGCGCGCGATACTTCGGGCCGGGCCTTGGCCGAAGCGGTGAGACAAATCTGGGAAGTCGAGGAAACGATCGTGGAAAAAAATGCGCGGCGGCGCAACATGGAGCGACACTTTTCCTGGGAATCCACCTTCTCAAAGCTCGACCGACTCTACTTGACCCTCACCGACAAAGAGGCGCCAGCAGACCCCCGAAAGCATGAGCTTGCAAATCCGGCCTTATTCACCAACTGACCGGCAAGCCGTACGGAATATTTGCTGCGATACGGGCTTCATGGGAAGCCCGATCGATCCAATCTACCGTGACCGGGATGCCTTTGCCGATTTTTTTTCGCGATACTATACCGACTTGGAACCGGAAAACGCCTTGGTCGCCTTGGATGGCGAAAAAGTGGTGGGGTACCTGTTGGGGGCATTGGATTTTAATCGGTGCGGGCGCAGACAATGGTGGCTCCTGCTTTCCCGAACGGCCCCAAAAGTAGCCTTCCGCATCCTGACTCTTCGCTACAATAAACCTTCCCTCAAATTTCTGGCTTGGTTTCTCTTTCGCGCGGCGAGGGAAACTCCAAAGTCCATTCCCGGCGCAGCCCACTTTCACGTCAACCTCCTGCAGAAATACCGGACCGGGGTCGCGGGCAGGCGGTTGGTTTTCCATTTCGTAAACCGCCTGGCTCAACTGGGGCACAAGGGGGTTTACGGCCAAATCCAAGTCTACGAAAGCAGGCGGGCGGAAAAGACATTTAACCGATACGGCTTTAAATTTGTGGACAAGAGACAAATAACAAAATTCGAGGACTACCTGGATAAACCGGTGTGGGTGGCCACGGTCTACAGAGAATTCGAAGAACAGGGCAATCCCATGCCCGAGATGGAATGAAGGGGGGCCGGCGAAAGTTGATAATTTCCTTTCACGATCTTCATCCCGGGTCCTGGGAATGTTGCCGCCGCTTCCTGGAACGTTGTCGAAGCTACGGAGCCAATGCCTTGTCCCTGCTGCTGGTTCCCCGGTACCACGGCCAGCCCCCTTTCACCGAAAACCGGGCCTTCGTCAGGTGGCTGAACAAGGTCTCCGATCGCGGTTACGAAATCTGCCTGCACGGCTACTATCACAAAGCTGAGAACATATCCGGGGGATTCAAGGAGCGCATGGTGGCGAAATACTATACAAACCGCGAAGGGGAATTTTACCAACTCTCCACCAAAACGGCCCAGCAACGGGTATCGGACGGGTTGCATTTATTGAACCAAGCCAAGCTGCCGGTTTACGGTTTCACCGCCCCGGCCTGGTTGATCAGCGACGCGGCAAGGCAAGTTCTGATCGAGTCGGGATTTCTTTATCACACCTTGTGGGGAAGAGTGGAGTTGCTCCAGGCAGGGTCGAGCGTTCCAGCATCCACCCTGGTATACAGCTCCCGAAGCGTTCCCCACAGAGCGATTTCGCGGGCCTGGATACCGTTCTTCCATCGCAGGAATCGAAAGGCTTCCATTCTGCGCCTGGCCGTCCATCCGAGCGACTTCAGGTATCGCGCCGTTGAAGATCGCATCTATGCTTTGCTTGAAGAAGCCCTGCAAACCAGAACCCCTTCCACCTACCTGGATCTGATTCCCGAAGCGTCCCGCAGGCCTGTCGGAACTGCTGCCGATCACACCCGGTGATGCGGATCCCAACACGGAGGAAAAAGGAGTGAAATTCGATCCCGAACCTGCCTCGGCCAAGGATGTTTCCGGGGCGCCCCCTCGTTGTTCTGCCCATCGGTTCGCGCAGCAGATAAGATTCTCCGACCTGTCGCGGGATTACTTGGACCGACTGGTCGTCATGGCCCACCGGGAAGACTTGGCCGGGTTCGGCTTGTCCGATCCTCCCCGAACCACGGGGGACGTGACGTCGCAACTTTTGCCCTCCGGCTTGGAGGGGGAAGCCACTTTGGTGGCCAGGGAATCCCTCGTCGCCTGCGGGATTCCCCTGATACCTATTATCCTGAAAGCCTACCACGACGAACTCTCCTTCCAACCCGAGGTGGAGGACGGGGACCGGGTCGGAGCGGGTCAAAGCCTGGGAAGAGCCTCGGGGCCGGTCCCCGAATTGCTCATGTCCGAGCGGGTTTTACTGAATTTTCTGCAGTTTTTGTCGGGAGTTGCGACGACGACGCGAAGTTATATCGATGCCCTGGGTCCTTCCCCTACCCGCTTACTCGACACACGCAAAACGACTCCCGGCTATCGCATGCTGCAAAAATATGCCGTGGCCCGTGGAGGCGGTTGGAACCACCGGCTCGGATTATTCGACCGGGTCATGTTGAAGGACAACCACTTGGCGGCAAATTCCGCCCGCTCCGGCCAAGCTCTGATTGACTTGGTCGACAGAGCCCGTCGGCGAAATCCGGAACTTTTGCTCGAATTGGAGGTCGACGACTTGGCCCAGATCCCAGCCGCTTTGGAGGCGGCTCCCGACAAGTTGATGTTGGACAATTTCACCATTCCCCAATTAAAGCGGGCGGTTGCCATGATTGGCCGACGGGTTTGTACCGAAGCGACGGGAGGGGTGACCTTGGACAACCTTACCGAGTTCGGGACAATCGGGCTCGATTTCATATCGACCGGGGCTCTTGTGCACAAAGCGGTGTGGAAGGATATCGGCCTGGACTGGAATTCGGGGGCTACCTCGGAATAGCGATGGGTTCACCCCTGGAAAAGGCCGATGTCCGCGACTGATCCCACAACCTCCGCCCTTTTAAAAGCGCTCCTGACGGCGCAGGGCGGATATGTCTCGGACGGAGAACTGGCCCGGCAAACGGGCGGCGCCCGAGAGGACGTCCGATGCCGGTTGGAACCATTGCAAAGCGAAGGATTCCGCTTCGAGCGGGTCGCTAATCGCGGGTATCGGTTGACGCAAAAACCGACTTCCCTGAACGCCTGGGCAACTGCCGCCTTCCTCCTTGGGCAAGAAGAAATCCCCGAGTTGATATTCCTTTCCTCCATCGACAGCACCAATGATCACGCCGCCCGCCTGTTGGCTCAAAACTACGACGCCCCCTTTTTTGTGGTTACCAATGAACAGACAAAGGGCCGGGGCCGCATGGGGCGGAAATGGCACAGCCCTCCCTCCCGAAACCTCTACCTGTCCTTTGCTTCACGCCCCCGCGTCAAACAGGACCGCATAAGGCATTTTACCTTGTGGATGGGAGCGCGCATAGCCCGTGACCTGGGCCAATGGCTGGGGGTGAACATAGGGCTGAAGTGGCCCAACGATCTTTATTATGAGGGCAGAAAGCTGGGGGGCATGCTAACCGAAACCAGGGGCGATGCCGATACCGTGCGGCAACTGATTTTCGGGATCGGCCTGAATGTAAACCAGCGCCGGAAGGACTGGCCCGCGGAACTGGGCGACTCAGCCACCAGCCTGCGGGAGATCATCGGACAATCCTTGGACCTCAATCGGGCCAACGCCCGGTTGATCGAGTCTGTCTGGTCCGCATATGGCCACTTTGCCGCCGGGTCCATTCGACGACCGTTCGAAGATCTTTGGCCCGGGCTGGATGCACTACGGGGAAGATCCATTAGAGCGGAGATGGGAGGGGAGGTTTATTCGGGGATTGCCTCAGGATTGGATGACGGGGGATCCCTCATCGTCAAAACGGGATCGGGAAAACTCATCGCTTTGCATGCCGGTAACGTGCGCCTTACCACAACTGTTTAGCCGAGGGGATGGTCAAAATCGCCGTTGCAAATATCTACTGGCCTGCCTTCATAGGTCTTTGAAGCCTGCCCCCAATGGACTCCGAAGTTGAATACAGCATCGAGGTAAAACACCTCACCAAATATTATGGGCGGAAAGCGGCTATCCAGGATGTATCCTTTTCCCTGAAAAAAGGGGAAATTGTCGGGTTTTTGGGCCCCAACGGTTCCGGAAAAAGCACGACCATGAGGATCCTCACGGGCCTGCTCACGGCCAACAGCGGTTCAGCTTTCATATGTGGCATCCCGGTTTCCACCCATCCCGAGGAAATCAAGCGCAAGATCGGCTACATGCCCGAAAACAATCCCCTCCCCTTGGATATGCGGGTAGGGGAATACCTTCGTTTCCGGGGCAAATTGAAGGAAATCTACAGACGGAAATTGCGCCAGCGGATCGATTACGTTCTGGAACTCTGTGAACTGGGCCGGGCTCGGAGGCGGGTCATTGGAACCTTATCCAAGGGCTACCGTCAGCGCATCGGTATAGCCGAAGCCATTTTGTCGGATCCCGAAGTCGCCATCATGGACGAACCTACCATCGGGCTGGATCCTCACCAGATACTGAAAATACGCGACCTGATCGGTACCCTGAAGGGCCGCATGAGTGTAATAATTTCCAGCCACATTCTTCCCGAAATCGAGCTCACCTGCGACCGGGTAATCATCATCAACCAGGGATTCATAGTGGCCAAGGGAACCCCCCGCCAACTGCGCGATGAATTCTTGCCGGACAGCGTATATCACCTGGAAATGAAGGGCTCGATCGAGGCTCTGAGAGCCCAGATAAAATCGATCAATCCGAAACTTTCCCTGCTGACGGAGGGGAATTGCGAGTTCACAGGATTGCGGAAAATCACCTTGTCCGGTCCCTGGGACGGCAATTTCGGGGAAACCCTTATCGCCGACTTGGCCGGCCAACCCGAGATACGACTCTTCTCCCTCGTTCACCAGGAACCCACCTTGGAAGATATTTTCCTGGCAGCCACCAAGCGGTCCTGGGAAGTATTGTCGGAGTTTTCGGATGACGGCGTTCAAAATCCCCCGAGTGCGAAGGGGGGGAACGGCGATGAAGCAAGCCCCGGGGATCGAGCATGAAGCATTTTCTCACACTGTTGAAGAACGAGTTGCGAAGCCTGTTGTTGAGCCCCGCGACTTACCTGGCCTCCTTCTTTTTTCTCATTGTGATGGGCTTCCTCTACCAGTTCGTCCTGGAAAGTTACAACCGGCACCCCCAGGAACTGCTCCCTTCCAATATTTTCCTCAACGCTTTCTTCATTCCGGTTTTCTTTTTGGTGCCCCTTCTGACCATGCGCAGCATTGCGGAAGAACGTCGGCTGGGGTTGATGGATAGTGTGTTGGCGACCCCGATCAATTCGATCGAACTCGTCGGCAGCAAATTTTTTGCCGCCTACCTGTTTTACATCGTCCTTTACCTGCTGACCCTGGCCTATCCCGCTATCACCTACTACTATTTCCCCGACCAACGCATTGTCGATTGGGCCAGCCTCACCGGGGGGTACACGTTTATCTGCCTGAGCGGATGGCTTTTCATCAGCGTCGGAATTTTTGCCAGCGCCATGGCCCGCAGCCAGTTGGTGGCGGGGATCTTCAGCTTTTCCCTGTTGTTTGGGCTGATTGCGGGAGGGAAGTACCTGAATGATCTGGCCATTGTGCATCTGGATGATTTCTCAACCCTGCGCGCCCTTATCCAATACGTTCAGATATACCACCACGTAGAGGATTTCACGCGAGGCGTCCTGGATACCCGACCGTTTTTCTTCTATGGAAGCGGGAGCCTTTTGACGCTCAGCCTGGCTGTGCTGGCGGTAGACCATAAAACATAGGCAAGGCGTATGTCGAAACTGGACGATTTCAAATTCAGCCGCTGGTTCCACGCGGGGCATTCCCTCTTCCAGTTCTCCTTGGTGGTCACCTTGTTTTTGGGTTTGAACATGATTGGGCTGACCCATTTCGAACGATACGACCTGACCGGAGACCGCAAATATGCCCTGTCCGCGGAAACCGTTTCCTATATTGCCAGATTGACCGAACCCATCCGCATCATTGTCACGAAAAGTTCCGACAACGGGGACGGTGCGTTTCGTTCCTATGAATCCGATCTCCTCAACCTGGTGAAGGAGTATGAATACATTGCCCGGAAAATGGGGTCCGGCCCCATTCAGTCTGAATTTATCAACGTTTTTCAGCAACGGCGATTGGCCCAGGAATTGGTGGAGGAATTCGGTATCAACCGGCCCAATCTCATCATCATCGCCTCGGAAAACAAACACCGGGTCATCACCCCGGAGGAGGTTTACATTTCCGAAGGTCTGGAGAGAACCGCCTTCCGGGGCGAGCAGGTCTTCACCTCCGCGCTATTGGATGTTTCCAGCCCCAAAGGTCATACGGTCTACTTTCTGACGGGGCACGGGGAACGCGACATCAGAAGCGTCGATCCCATTTTGGGGTTGTCGGAATTGGCCCAGGAACTACGCCAGCGAAATTTCGAATTGTCCCCCCTGGACCTTTCTTCCCCCGGCGCACGCGTTCCGGATGACGCCGACCTGTTGATCCTGGCCGGGCCCCAACACCCCTTGCTGGCCCGCGAGATAAGCGCTTTGAAGGACTATCTCGCGGACCGGGCCGGTCGCCTTATTCTCCTCATCGATCCCGCCATAAAAAACAATCTGGACGACTTGTTCTTTCAGTGGGGAATCCTGGCTGAGGACATGGTGGTCCTGGACAGCGGGCCCGATTACATGATGAACGGGGGAGACCTGCTCCTGCGGCGTTTTGACGCCGAGCATCCCATCACCGAGTCGTTGGCTAAAAACAACCTGTCCGTGCTGGTAGGCCTTTCCCGTCCGGTCCGGGCCGATCTCGGAGCCCCCTTGGACGACCGCCTGTCCGTCACTCCCATCGTGGGCGGTTCCGAAACCAGTTGGGGAGAACGGTTTTACCGGGACGAATCCCAGATAGGCTTCGATTCGGACGTCGATCTGCAGGGACCGGTCAGCGTAGTTGCCGTTTCGGAGCGAAGTATTTCCTCCGATTTGGGTATCGAGATCCCGGGCGGACGGATGGTAGTATTCGGCTCCTCCGATCTCATCACCAATAGCCGCCTGACGGTACTGGGCAATTTCACCCTCTTCCTCAACACCATCAACTGGGCCCTGGACCGCAACAACCTTCTGTCTATTGCGCCCAGACCCATCGAAAGACTGCACATCACTCTCAGCCGGGAGGAAATGATCGAGCTGAGGTTGGTTGTATTGTTGATCCTGCCAAGTTGCGCGGCCATTTTGGGAATTATAACCTACTGGATCCGTCGAAGTTAAGCGACCCCTTCCCCATGAGAAAACAACTCACCCTCATCCTCATTCTGATGAACCTGGTGGTGCTGGCCGTTTTCTACCTGTTTGAAAAAGGCATCCGGGAGGAGGACCGATTTATCCGGAAAGATAAAAAAATTTTTCATGAGGAAGCGGTGAATATCGACTATATTCGGATCTCCGGAGACTCGATAGGCCCCGACCGCATCCTGAAAAAAACGGAAACCCAGTGGGAGTTGACCTCCCCCATGGAATGGCCTGCCAATATTTTTGCGGTGAGCCGCATTCTCAATCAGATCACCTTTCTGGAGAAGGAAACGGGATTTCTGGTGGAGGAGCTCAAGATTGCGGAACGCGACCTGTCCAATTTCGGCCTGGATAACCCCCAACTCAGGCTGGAGTTCGGAAAGGGCGCCAAACGCACGGCCATTGCCATTGGGGCGCCCACCGAAATCGGCAACCGCGTCTACATACTTTCCCCCGACCAGAAGGAAATCATGGTCATTAAACGCGGCCTCTACGACAGCCTGTTGGTGGATCTTGGAAATCTCCAAAGCCAATCGGTCTTTGAAATCCCTCTGTTCGAATTGAAAACCCTCAGCATTCAAAAGTCCTATCCCTCCCCATTGCGTATCCGCATTTCGAAAATCGACCGCCAGTGGCGTTTTGAAACCCCCATTCAGACGCGGGCGGACCTGGCTGAAGTGGAAACTGTGGTAAACGGATTAAACCATTTGGCGGTACATTCGTTTATCGACAATCCCGACCCCGATCTGAGTGTTTACAACCTGACCAATCCCCAAATGCGCTTGACCTTGGAAGCGGAGGACAAACGCCAATCGATCCTGGTCGGGGCCAAGTTTGCCGAGGAGGAAGGGGATGAATACTACTACTATGCAAAACTGAGTGAAAACGATACCGTTTTCACCATTCCGGTGGGCCTCTTCGACGACCATCTCAACCAGGCGCAAGAGAAATTGCGAGAAAGGCGATTTGTTCCTTTCGATCCCGGCGCCATCAGCGCCCTGGAAATCAGCCGGGGAAATGAGGCCCTTTCCCTGCAAAAATTGGAGACCGGAGAATGGCAGGTATTCAGCAGAGAGGAGGATGGAAGCATGGTGGCGCACGAGGCGGACCCCGCTATTGTCGCATCCATGGTCAGCAGTCTGCAGACCTTGCGGGCCCAGAATTTCGTGTCCGATGCTCCGTCCATAGCAGACCTGGAAGTTTATGGTTTCACCGATCCCCAACGCGTGATACACCTCCAGGCCGACAAGGACATCGTCCTGGAGGTGGGCGATCTGGTGGCCGGAAATCTCCGGCACGCCTACGCAAAATTGGAAAGCGAGCCCTTCATTTACGAAGTGGATCGATCCCTTTTGGAGGAGTTTCATACCCGGCCCCTGGATTATCGAGCCCGCCTCGTTCACCGGGAACCGACTGAAGCCAGGCTGGTCGGACTCACCGTACATGAAGCCGATGGGGATCAGGTGGTTTACGGTGCGGCCTTGAACGAGAAAACGCCAACCTGGGCTTCCATCGCGGCGGAAAGCGCAGAGGAAAGCGCCGCCCGGGAGGACCTGCTTTCGTTGGTAGACCAAGCCAAAATGATCGAAGCAAAATCCCATATCGATGAAGCTTTCGACTCCATCGAATGGAAGTACAGGCTCGACTTTCAGTTTGAGCGCGGGGGCGAGGCGGAGGTGGATTCCTGGACCACAAGCCTATGGGTAAGCGAGCGGTTGAGCGGCACCCGCGCCATCGTGGGGTTCCGCCCGCAAGGGCGTGTGTTCTATGCGCCCCAGAGCTTTATCGACGCTTTTTTCGGCCTTGCCTTTTCAAGGCTCGATCCCGGGCCGGAACCCGAGCCGGCATCCGCCCAAGGCGATCGTTCAACCGGACCTCCCTCTCCTGATGCTCCGCCCGGTCCCTGAATAAAAAACCCTCGGTTTGATGGTTGGCATAACATTTGGCTACGGTTGCTCCGCCAGATTTCGCCGTAAGGATTCATGCCCATGTCCTACCTGAAAAAAAAGAACCGATCCTTTGTCGAGCGGTTCCTCATGGGCTGCCACAACTTGGCGTTGTTGGGCCTAGCCCTTTTCTTCATGTTACTTTCGTCCGTGGCGGTGTTGAGCATGTTCTATGAGGAAATCCCCATTCCGCCGCGGCTGATGGAACGAATCGAGCGGCAGTTGGAAAGGCAGGGGCTGAATCTCCAATCCGAAAAAGTCACCATGGATTTCAAGGGCAACCTATTGGGGCACAAGATGGCCTTGTCCTTCATCAGATCGGATGAACCCTTCCTCGAGGCCGATCTGGTCTACCTGCAGTTTAATATTCCGTCCCTGATGCTGGGCCGGATGGCCATCGATAAGGTCAGGGTCTCCAACGCCACCTTGTACTGCCCTGCCATGGTGTCGCCATCGGGCGCCACCGACTACCTGGTGCAGGATCTGCACTTCGCCCTCAGGAGGAACTGGGGTGGATGGAGCATGCCCTTTTTGACCGGAAATTTCCGGCACCTCCAATTATCGGCCAGCGGTGACCTTACCGGCTTGGTTCCCCACTTGTCGGCGGCCGGGAAAGGGGCGCCCGATAAACCCGACCTCTATCCGGAATACCTCAAGCTGTCCGGCTTGGCCATGGAAGCCTACGATACCCTGAACGCCCTGCATGCCCCCCATCTGGAACTTGAATTCGCCACTCCCGGGAACCGGCAATTCACGGTGTCCTCCCGGCTCACGGCGCCGCGCTTTTCTTTGACCTCATGGCCCACCGCCGAAGGTCTCACCCACACAGGGGCCTTTCAATTGGCGCCTGATTTTCGCATTTTGGAACCGATTCGCATCGGGGCCCGAACCGTAACGATGGAAAATCCCGAAATCCGTTTGAAGAACGTTTCCATCGCAGCCCTCAAAAACGGCAGCATCGAGGACTTGAAATCTCCCTTTCCCATTCGGTTCGAAGCCACCGCCTCCACCTTGACCTATAGGGACACCCCATTCGACAACCTGGGTATATCCGGATCGCTCCTGGACGGGGGAACGGTCGAGGGCACGATCGGCGCGGAAACGCTTCAGGGAGTTTTGACCTCCCATTTACGGGCCGATCTGAACTCCATGGCGGCGAGAGGGTCCGTTCGCGGCCATTTCAATGGCGAAGCGATCATCACCCGACCGGAATTCGATCGCCTTTGGCGGCTGCGTTTGTCGAAACAGCATCAACCCGCCTATTTCGACATCGATTTCAGTTACCCCGGGAACCTCGATGGTTTGGCCGCAAGTTTTCGTCTGGAGACGCGCGATGTAGAGATGATAAAGGCTCCTTTCCAATGGGCCCGTGTGCGCGGCCACCTGAAGGGAACCCGGCTGGATTTGCACCAAATCGACGTGGGCGGCCATGGCAACGACCTCCGATGCGCTTTCCGGCAGGACCTGCGGGAGAAGTATTTCAGGTTTTCCATGGCGGGCAATTTTCGACCGCAGGATGTCAACGCCTGGTGGGGAAGCTGGTGGACGGAGACCTTCCAACACCTGAAAATCGTCGATCGACCTCCCTATATCGACTTGGCCGTCCGCAATTCCTTTTATTACAAAAAACGCCTGACGCTTCACGGGTACGCCGCCGGCGAGAAGGTGGAGGTGGACGGCATGCGCTTCGACCGGATTGCCTCGAAAATGTTTATACGCCCCAATTATATCGACGTTTTCGAACTGAAGGCGCATAGGCCGGAAGGCTCGGCCTCGGGGCAATTCCAGTGCGAATTGAAGGGCGGCGACGTGCATTACATCCGCGTCGACGCCACCTCCAATCTCGACCTGAAACCGTCCCTGGCGCTCTTCGGAGAGGAAGGCCGGAAAATCCTTGAACCCTACACCTGGGAAAGACACCCCACCCTGACGGTGCGGGGAGAATTCAACTTTTCCGAGCCAACCCCTTGGCAGGAGTTGGATATCGGGATTTCCACCGACGCTCCCCTGTCCTACTACGGGTTCCCTGTCGACAGCCTGGAGGCGAGGTGTCGCTACGACAGGGGCGACGTCTACTTGGATGAGATCGCATTTCAGTTTGCCGAAGGATCGGGCACGGGCAGCGCCTCCTATATCCGCCAGGACGAGAACGCCTTCCTGCTCTATGACTTGGAGTTGGCCGGAGCCAATCTCGGCCAAGCCCTGAAAAAGGTGAGGCAATTCCGCCTCGAAAGCGGCGCGGATCAACCGAGCCAGGGAAGGGGCGAAAAAGATTACGAGGGGGTTCTGGATATCCAGGTTTCCGGCATTTCCCCGGTTGGGTTCGGATTGGACAGGGTTTTCGCCCAAGGCAATCTGGAGGTTCGGGGGGGCACCCTGGCCGAAATTCCCCTGTTTGGTCCCTTGTCCAGTTTATTGTTCTTTACCAAACTGAAGTTGGGCGATGCCTCCACTTCCTTTCAATGGGATGGAGGCAAAATTACCTTTCCGGATCTGGTAATGACCGGAAATACGGCAAGGCTGGAGGGGGAAGGCGATTACTATCCGGACAGTTCCCTTCTCGATTTTCAGGTCCGGGTGTTTTTATTGCGGGAGGCCGGAATTCCCGTACTTTCCCAACTGGTCATGCCCATACTGGATCCTCTCAGCCACATTGCGGAGGTCAACCTGACGGGAACTTTAACCAAACCTCAGTGGCAGTTGGCCCTCAATCCATTGAACCCCTTCATCCCGAAAACCGTTCCTCAGCCGAAACCACTGGAGCCGATTAACCTCGAGTACGATTTCGGCCGGTAAACGAAGTTCTTGCCACGCCGACAATATCCATCATTATTCGCTTTCCTTTTTGTAAATAACGCCCCGGAACCTTGGGAAACCTCGCATTCTACCGTTTTGCATATAGGTCTTCAACGAATGCCCATCTGGCAATTCAATGATAAAAGAGCATGATTCCAATGATATCGAGTTTTCCCCTGAAAACGATTCCGTTGGCGCACGTTAACCTGAACCTGGCTTCAATTTGGATCTTAACGAAATAAAGGAAATCATCGAGATCATGAAACGCTCCGGGCTGACGGAGTTCGAGATCGAGGAGAAGGGCTTGAGATTACGCATTTGCCGTAGCCCCAACGGGAACGGGAATGGGAATCTGGCCGTTGTGCAGGCGGCGCCAACCTACCCCGGGGCGGTTCCGCCAGTCCTTTCACCCCAGCCCGAAACCCCCTCCTCGCCATCCTCCGAATCCAAGGCCGAAGAAGCGGATAAAGAAAATCTCCACTTCATCAAATCACCCATGGTGGGAACTTTTTACCGTTCCCCTTCTCCGGAAAGCCCGCCCTTCGTCAATGAAGGGGATACGATAGAGCAGGAGACCACGGTTTGTATCATTGAGGCCATGAAGGTCATGAACGAGATCCCGGCTGATATAGCGGGAGAAATCGTGCAAATTTTGCTCCAAAACGGGGAGTCGGTGGAATACGGGCAACCCCTCTTCGAGGTGAAAAAAACCTGATCGGGTTTCGGTTATGATCAATAAGGTCCTTATCGCCAATCGCGGCGAAATAGCCCTCCGCATCGTCCGCGCCTGCCGGGAAATGGGAATAAAGACCCTGGCCGTATATTCCGAAGCGGATGAACAATCCCTGCACGTGCAATTGGCCGATGAAGCCATTTGCATCGGCCCGGCTCAACCCTCGGAAAGTTATCTGAAGTCGGACCGGATAATAAGCGCCGCGGAAATATCGGACGTGGATGCCATTCACCCAGGGTACGGATTCCTGGCGGAAAACGCCGATTTCGTCGAACAGTGCGAAACGTGCAAGATCAATTTTATTGGCCCGAAATCTTCGGTTATCCGGCAGATGGGAGACAAGGCCCTGGCCATCGAAACCGTCAGAAAAGCCGGTGTCCCTACCGTTCCCGGTAGCGAGGGGGTGTTGGATTCCGTCAAGGAAGGTCTCAAGGCGGCCGAAGCTATTGGATACCCGGTTTTGATCAAGGCCGTGGCCGGGGGCGGTGGCAAGGGGATGCGCATTGCCCGCAACGGGGTCGCCTTCGCCAAGGAATACGACTTGGCCAGAGGCGAAGCGGAGAAGGCCTTCGGAAACCCTTCCGTTTATCTGGAAAAACTGGTGGAAAACCCGCGTCACATCGAGTTCCAGATATTGGCCGACAAGAATGGCAAAACCATCCACCTCGGGGAACGCGACTGTTCGGTACAAAGGCGGCATCAGAAACTCATCGAAGAAGCGCCCTCCCCTTTCATGACGGAGGAATTGCGCCGGAAAATGGGTGCGGCCGCCATTCGTTGCGCCCAGGCGGCCGGCTACGAAAATGCCGGCACCATAGAATTCCTGGTCGATGAAGCGGGCAATTTCTACTTCATTGAAATGAATACGCGGATTCAGGTGGAGCACCCCGTCACCGAGGAAGTTACGGAGACCGATCTGGTCAAGGAACAAATCCACATCGCCGCGGGCGAGCCCCTTCGGTTGGATCAATCGGATATACGGATCAACGGCCACGCCATAGAATGCCGCATCAACGCGGAGGACCCATCCCGCAATTTCGCCCCCAGTCCGGGCACTATCAATGTGTACTATCCTCCGGGAGGACATGGGGTCCGGGTCGATTCCCACATTTATGGCGGCTACGCCATCCCACCTTACTACGACAGCATGATCGGGAAGCTCATCACCTTCGGCAAGAATCGGGACAACGCCCTGGACCGCATGTCCCGCGCCTTGAGTGAATTTATAATCAGTGGGATCAAATCTACCATTCCCTTTTCTAAGGCTATAATGCAAGATCCTGTTTTCAGGAGCGGAAAGGCCTCAACCTCCTTTGTGGAAGATTTCTTTTCCCGCTCAAACCTTGATGTTCTCGTTCAGTCCAACCATAACCTGGAATCATTATGAAGACCGAAAAAAAGGACGGGAAGGTGGTGCCATCCATCGGCTCGGAAGAAACCGTTTCTCTGGGAGAAATAAAAATAAACCACTCCGTGGTGGCCAACATCGTGCGGTTGGCCGCACTGGAAAATTCCGACGTATTTGCCGTAGGGGGGAGCTTTGTCGATGGTATCACGGAGATCTTTTCCAAAAAGGAGGCCTCGGAGCGCGGCGTACGCATAACCGAAAGCGAAAGCGGGTACTACCGGATCGAAATCCGGCTCATTTTAAACTACGGGGTCGAATTGGCCAAGTGTGCCTACCAGGTGCAGGCATCGGTAAAAGACCGGGTGGAAAAAATGACGGGGAAATTAGTCGAACGCGTCGATGTAGTTATTGACGGGGTCAAAACAGGGGAAGAACGGGCGCTCAGCGATGGTTCGCTGTCGGATGAGGAGTAATCTGACCCTGCCGGGCGGTGGCACGCGAAAAACAATCCCCTTCCACGCTCTTCCCCAACCCCCAGGGAGGCGCATGATTACGCACACCTGGAAAACCTGCCGCAGTGGAATTCAGCTTCGATAAACTGGCCGACGCACCGGTTCCGATTCTTTTCCTGATCGTAATCGTCCTGGCCATCATTACAGCCGGATCGGTCATGCTCTTCTCCAGGTGGAAAAAGCCCACCCTCATGATTTTCAACAACGAGAACGGACGGGTGGAAATTTCCAGGACGGCCATTCAAAAAGTGGTGCAGCGCACCTGCGACCGGTTTATCGAGGTGGGCCGTGCCCGAAGCTACCTGAGCCAGTCCAAGGGTTATATCCATATCAAGGTGCGGTTGATGCTGGGGGTAAAAACACGGGTACCGGATATTTCCAGCCACTTGCAAAAACAGATCACCCAGGCCATCCGGGATGACCTGGGCATAAAAAACCTCGCTGATGTAACGGTGGTAGTGGAGGGATTTATGAACCCGGCCGAGCAGGAAAAGAATAAAACGTAGAACCTCGGACCGGGAGAATGAGCCGGGAAGCCGCTACTCGTCGAAAAAACGCTTGGCCTTCTCGAAAAAGGAATTCTCTTCGGGGTCCCGGTCGTCGCCCGATTCCCGCGCATAGGCCTCCAACAACTCTCTCTGTTTGGGTTTGAGTTTTCGGGGAACTTCCACGTAAACGGTTACATACTGGTCGCCCAAATCGACTCCCTGGAGGGACCGCAAGCCCTTCTTACGCATGCGGAATCGGGTTCCCGACTGTGTCCCGGCAGGGATCTTAAGGGTAGCCTTACCGGCCAGGGTGGGCACTTCGACGGCCCCTCCCAATGCGGCCAGGGTAAACTTGATCGGGACCTGGATAAAGAGATCGTCTCCGTTCCGGTCGAAAATGTCGTGTTCACGCACGTGGATGAGAATAATGAGGTCGCCGGTCGGCCCTCCTCCAATGCCGGCTTCACCCAATCCCTCCAGGCGCAGCCGCGATCCCGTATCGACCCCTGGGGGCACCCTGACGTTTGTATTGCAGGAGGTCATCACCCGCCCCTCCCCGGAGCACTTCTTACAAGGAAATTCCACGATGAATCCTGTTCCACGGCACTTTGGGCATGTTTGTTTAATGCGGAAAAACCCCCGCGAAGTGGTTACTTGCCCGAGGCCCCCGCAGGGAGGGCAGGTCTTCTTGGAAGTTCCCGGCTCCACTCCATCTCCGTGGCAGCGGTCGCAAGTGGTAGCCCTGCGAAAGGAAATCTCCTTTTCCACCCCCCGGGCCGCTTCCTCCAAGGTGAGTTCCAAATCGTATTGCAGGTTTGCCCCGGGACGGGCGGCGGCCTGGCCCGGGCTGCGGGCGCCGCCGAAGAAATCCTCGAATATCCCGCCAAATCCCGCGCCGCCTCCGAATACCTCCCGGAAAATATCGGCGGGATCGTGAAATCCACCGGCTCCGCCACCACGCATGCCTCGCCGGAATGCCTCGGGCCCATGCTGGTCGTAGAGGGCTCGTTTTTCCGGATCCTTCAATACTTCATAGGCATTGGAAACCTTTTTAAATTGCTCCTCGGCCTGCTTGTCCCCGGGATTTCGGTCGGGATGGTACTGAAGGGCTTTTTTGCGGTAAGCCTTTTTCAATTCCTTATCCGAAACATCGCGACCAACGCCCAACAACTCGTAGTAATTGTCCTCCATGTCTATTGCTCCTTCTTCCCGGTCTCGCTATCGTCCCCGGTCTTTTCTTCCGCAGCCGGACCCGTGGAGACTATGACGTTGGCAGCCCTGAGAATTCTGCCGTTCAAGACGTAACCTTTGCGCACAACCTGAAGGATTTTGTGATCTTCAACTTCATCGCTCGGTTGAGATCCGACACTTTCATGGAAATTGGGATCGAATTCCTCTCCCTCGGGTTCCACCGTTTCCAATCCGTTGTTTTTCAGAATGGATACCAATTGGCCCGCAACCATGCGGAATCCCTCGGCAATCGGCTTTGCTTCGGGATGTGTTTCCGCCGCTCTCAGCCCTAATTCCAGGTTATCCAGCGCAGGCAGAAGATCTTCGATCAACCCGGAAATGGCATATTTGCGAAGTTCCTCCTTTTCCCGAAGACTGCGCTTGCGAAAGTTTTCAAATTCGGCCGCAGCCCGCAAAATTTTTTCGTACAACTCTTCTCTCTCCTGGCGGTATTTCCGCAACAGCTCTTCGGCGGGGGGTTCCACGGTTGCGGTGGAGGTCTTCCCATCGCCTTCCCCGGCCCCGGCCGCGTTTTGGGCAATCTCTCCCTCGGGGGGTTTTTCCATGTTGTTGTTTTCGGTGTCCTCGACTATCATTTTTTAAACGGTCTAAGGAAAGGGGTATTCTCTGCAAGTTCAAGAAAAGGTTGGCCGGTTCTCTTCCTCCGGTGAGACGGAGGAGCCCGGGCGGTCCCTTCCAGCTCATGAAACTCGGGAAAACCTGTCCGTTACCAGTATTTCCGCGTCCCGGTCCCCGGAGACCTGAAAATCGCCATCGTAGGGCAGCAGTAAATTGGTCCCCCGAGGATAATCCCGCGTTTCCGACCCTCGCACCCGGATTGTCCCCGAAACAACGCTGATCAGAACCGGAGGGGAATTAGCAGGATAACGCAGGATTTCTCCACAGGCAAAACCCTCTTTGCGGATGCGAAACGCCTCGCAATCGGCCAGGAGACTTCCGCAACGCGCGTTCTTTTGGGGATCGGGTTCGAAATCGAAAAAATCGATGGACTGCAGGGCTTCGTCCACATGAACCGGGCGGGGCATGCCATCGAGTCCGACCCGCCCCCAGTCGTAAACGCGGTAGGTGGTATCCGAATTCTGCTGGATTTCCAGGATAACGTTTCCCCTCCCAATGGCGTGGAGGCGTCCGCTCGGGACAAACAGGGCATCTCCTGCGGCCACGGAAACGGTGTGGATGAGCGGTTCCAATTCGTCCCTGAGCAGGGCCGCTTCAAACTGCTCCCGGGTAACCCCGGCCTTCAACCCCGCCATCAATTCTGCTCCAGGGTCGACATCGACCATATACCACATCTCGGTTTTTGGTTCCCCTCCAAGCTGCCGGGCCACTGCGGAAGGGGGATGAACCTGCAAACTGAGGGTCTCCCGGCAATCCAGCCATTTGACCAGAATCGGGAACGGATAATCGGGCGGATAATCCGGCCCCATGATCGATTCGGCGTGGCGCGAAATAGCCTGACGGAGCGTCCTGCCCGAATAGGGACCGGTCTCGATCGCGGACCGGGCCCCGGGGCGGTCGGCAAGGTCCCAACTCTCTCCGATAATTTGGCCTGGAGGAAGTCCGCGGCCCAGCTTCGACTCCAGGCTTCTCCCACCCCATACCCGTTCCATGTAGATGGACCTGCAAAAAATCGGATAGGACATCGGCCTCAATTGGATAAGGTTCTTTTCATTGAAAAAAATCTTACTATGCTGCGATATTGCAACCCACTATCCGATTAACCCCTATGGCAAAAACCAAAAAAGCTCCCGAACCGGAGCCAAAGGCAACCTTCGGCTCCTATCGGGGAAAACCTCGTCCCTTTTCCGCAATATTCTTCCTGGTCTTGGGAACGCTTCTCCTGCTCTCCCTCATCATCTTCGATCTCGACCAGAGCCCTTTCAAAACCTCCGAGGGGCCCTTGGGAGATTCCTTGTTTGGGAAATTCGGCGAATATGTCCCCTATTACCTCCTGTGGGGCTTCGGCATATCCGCCTGGGTGGTTGCATTATCCTTCCTCTTGGTGGGTTACCTGTATCTCTTTCGGCGATCCCAACTATTGAAGTGGCCCCGGCTGTTATCCCTTATGGCGTTCACTTTCTCCTTTTCCATTTTCGGGACCCTGGCCCAGGAGATGTTTCTCCAGGATAGCGCCGCTATCATCCACAACGACTTGAACTTTGCCAACGGGTTGGGCGGAATGGCGGGAAACCTGCTCTATTGGAACGGGCTGAAAATCTGGCTGGGGCCGGTTGGCACTATCATCGTCATCGGGGCGGTCCTGTCGATCAGCCTCCTGACCCTGTTAACGTCCGACTTGGGCGCCTTGTTCGAGCGCTTGGCTCTGCGTGTCGGCAAGCCCCGGGAGACCGTGCGGAAGAAAGACCGGAAGCTCGAAAAGGACGCTTCCAAGGGGACCCGAGCCATGCGGATGAAGTCCCTCAAGCGGTCCGACGGGGGAAATGGCAAACCCCCCAGGAAGTCCAAAAAAGGAAAAGGCGAACGGTCCAGCCCTTTCAAAGTCGCAACCGGGGAGAAGACGCGCAAGGCGACATCCAAAGGTCTCGCCGGTAACAAAGGATTAAAACTCAAAGTCGTAGCCGGGGAAAAGACGCGCAAGGCGAGAAAAAAATCCATTCCCAGCAAACGGGGGAATTTTATTTTTCCGACCCTCGAACTGCTGGCGGTTCCGCCCGAAAAAGACCCGGAGCTGGACCAGTCGGAGCACGATGAAATGGCGAGCGCCCTTGAACAGACCCTGAAAAATTTCAATGTGGAGGTAACTACCAGTGAAGTCCTCGCCGGTCCGGTTATCACCCGCTACGAGGTCGTTCCGGAAACGGGGGTCAAGGTGGGAAAGATTTTGGGCCTGGGCAACGATATCGCCCTGGGCTTGAAGGCGATGGCGGTTCGAATCCAGGCCCCGGTTCCGGGAAAGGGAACGGTGGGGATCGAGGTGCCCAATAAAAGGCCGGAGTCCGTTTACCTGCGCGACATCATCGAGTCGGAGGCCTGGGCCAGTTCCAAGGCGGAAATTCCCGTAGCTCTGGGAAAGGAAGTAAGCGGCCGGCCGCTCATCGCAGATCTTTCTTCGATGCCCCATTTGCTGGTGGCCGGCGCCACCGGATCGGGGAAAACCGTATGCATCAACTCCATTATCGCCTCTCTTCTCTACCATTCCAGCCCGGAGGACGTGCGGTTTATCATGGTGGACCCCAAAATCGTGGAAATGCAGGTCTACAACGATCTTCCCCACATGTTGATCCCGGTGGTGACCGAGCCCAAACGCGTGCCCGGGGCGCTGAAGTGGCTGATCGCGGAAATGGAACGCCGCTACCAGGTGTTTGCCAAGACGGGAGTGCGCAATATCGCCAGTTTCAACGATAAGCAAAAAGCAAAGCGCAAGGAGGAAGAAAAGCTGGCCGCCGAGAAGAGGGCCAAGCCCCCGGAGGATCCCCTGGGCATGAATGACATTCCGGACGCCCGGGCGCCGGACATCGAGGTCCCCCGCGACGCGGAACTCGACATCCCCGACAAATTCCCCTACATCGTCTGTGTCATCGATGAGTTGGCCGACCTGATGATGGTGGCCCAAAAGGACGTCGAAACCTCCATCGCGCGGCTGGCTCAACTGGCCCGAGCCGCCGGCATTCACTTGATTATCGCCACGCAAAGGCCCTCGGTCAATATCATCACCGGCATCATCAAGGCGAATCTTCCCTGCAGAATCGCCTTCAAGGTGAGTTCAAAGGTGGATAGCCGGACCATTCTGGACGAAATGGGGGCGGAACAACTGATCGGCCGGGGAGATATGCTATTCAATCCACCCGGGTCCGGAAAACTGATCCGGTCTCAGGGTTGTTTTGTTTCCGACGATGAAATCAATAAGATTGTGGAGTTTCTCAAACAAAACGGACCGCCGCAGTTTGCCAAGGAAGTGCAACAACACCTGAAGTCCGATGGGGACGATTTGGAATCGCTGCAGGAAGACGAGGACGAGTTGTTTCCCAACGCCATCGAAGTGCTGCGGTCGACCCGCCGGGCCTCGACTTCCATACTGCAGCGGCGATTGAAAATCGGCTACAACCGGGCGGCCAGGATTATGGATTTGATGGAAGCCCGCGGAATCGTCGGGCCCGAAAACGGCCCTCAACCCAGGGAAATTCTGGTGGACCTGGAAACAATTTAGTCGGGTTCGGTCAAGTTCCGGCAATATTCCCGAAAAATGTCCCACCTTTCCATGGCCGATCCATCATTTTCTTTGCATTTTTTATCTGAACCCGCAGATTAGTTTCCAATGCAATCCATAGGGGAAAGACTTGCTGAGACGCGCAATAGGAAAGGTATTTCTCTTCGGGAGGCTGCCGACTCGCTCAAGGTCAGTGTGAACATCCTGGATTGCTTTGAAAACGACCATTTCGAAATTGGACTGCCCGAAATTTTTGTGCGCGGGTTCCTGACCAACTACGCGAAATTTCTGGAGATCGATCCGGCCAGGATAAGGAACGATTACGGTATCTACAGAATGGGGGAAAGCAAGCTTGCCAAGCGGGACCGCCGGGAATTGCTCGGACGCCTGGACCTTCCCGATCCCGGTTCTACGACCGAGGAACCCTCCTCCGAGGAAAAATCGGAGGCGGAAGAGGCCGCGTCGTCGTGGGCCTTTCCCTCTGGGGCAACCGGCCCTAAAATGGGAGAGTCATCCAGTGATTTGGACCCTGAATCCAAGGTGGATTACTCCATATACTGGAAATTCGGGTTCGCGGGGGCAGCGGCATTTGCAGTGGTCGTCCTCTTTATTTACATCATTTGGAGTGTGATCACCAAACCGGGGCCGGACCTCAATCCTCAAGCAGTGGAGACACCGGCGCCGCCTCCGGAAACTACCGAAACCGAGATCGTCCAACCAGCCGAGGAAACTATCCTGCTGGTGGCATCGGGAGACGTGGACGTTCTGGTGATCGAACAGAATACCGAAAAGCAACTTTATCGAGGGCCCTTGGCCGAAGGCGATGAAGTGGAAATCGTCAAGACCGGCCCCGTGACCATCGCTTTCAGTGAGGGGGCTTTTCTGGAATACGAAAAAGGGGGCCAACGCTTTCAACCCAAAAGCCAGGGCCTGGGCCGCATGACGGTGCCTTAAGAAGTGTTCGGGTCGTCACCATTTGGCCCGCCGGTTGGCAGGTCCCTTCAACCCAAGCGGCTTTCCCAGGATTTCGGATACAAGTATGGCTTTCCTTTGCCCGAGGGGGTGGGCCAAATCACGGAAGAGTTGACCGCGCAGGGAACTGTCGGCCAAGAGGAGCGGCGCTACTCCGGGGCTTGTCGCAACCGGCTCGGGTCGTTTCCTCAGGTTGGCTTCGAGAGCCCGGACCCGACGCAATTCAGCCTCGATGTCCTCCAGGTGAAATTGGGTATCCAGGGCCGTGGGGACAGGGACTAGAGGGGGAGGAACGGGTTCGGCAGCGGGAGAAGGGACGTACTCGGGGAGTTCCCCGGTGTGTGGCGACATTTCCCGGCCGACCGGAAGGGGTTTGCGGTGGGAGGAAGGCCAATCGGGTTGAGGTTGCTCCTCGTGGGGGGGAGGGGCGGCGGGACCCTCCATCCGTTCCCTGATTTTTCTTTGGATTTCCTCTCTGATATCCTGGGCCCGACGGGCTTCATCCGTTCCCCTCTTGGCGCGGCGGGCGGCCTTCGTGCGCTTGGCTTTTTTCTTCTTTCCCTGCGCCGCATTTCCCAATCCGTAGAGGATCAGGATTATTATGGGGACAATTACGTTTTCCAGGTTGTCGAGAACCCATTCCATGGGAGTATCCCCTACTTATTCGTTCGGGTTCGGCTGGCCTTTTTCGTCGCTATCGGAGATGGAGCGCCTCATGGAGGTATCGGATTGGATATTTTCCAAGCGGTAATAATCCATAATGCCCAGGTTTCCACTGCGGAAAGCCTCGGCAATAGCCATGGGCACCTGAGCCTGGGCTTCCACCAGCTTGGCATTCATTTCTTCCACCTTGGCCGTCATTTCCTGCTCTTGCGCCACGGCGGCGGCACGCCGAATTTCCGCCTGGGCCTGAGCCACTTTCTTATTGGCCTCGGCCTGGGCCGTCTGAAGTTGAGCCCCCACATTTTCCCCGACGTCCACGTCGGCTATGTCGATGGACAGGATTTCAAAAGCGGTTCCCACGTCGAGGCCGCGGTTCAGCACGTTCTGGGAAATGGTATCGGGATTTTCCAACACGTATTTATAGGTTTCGGCAGACCCGATGGTGGTCACGATACCCTCTCCCACCCGGGCGATAATGGTTTCTTCCTGGGCGCTGCCGACGTAGCGTTCCAAATTACTGCGCACCGTCACCCGGGCGCGGGCCTTAACCTGGATACCGTCCTTGGCTACGCCATCGATAGTGGACTTGCCCTGGTCGGTGGAGGGGCAGTCGATCACTTTCGGGTTGATGGAAGTCCGCACCGCTTCCACCACCGATTTTTCCGTTCCCTTGGTCGCGAGGTCGATTACAGTGGCCTGATCCCAGTCCAAGGGCAACCCGGCTTTCTGGGCGTTGATCAGGGCCAAGGTGGTCAGCATGATGTCGCCTCCGGCCATGTAATGCGTCTCGAGCTGGTCGATGGGAAGATCGATGCCCGCTTTCACGGCGGTAATGCGGGCTTCCACAATAAGTCCATGGGGCAGCTTCCTGAGAAACCGCATGAACACGAGGTTAACCAGCCCAACCGGCGCCCCGGAGGACAAGGCCTTCAACCAAACGCTGATAAAGGACAGGAAGATGAAGGCCACAATTACCCCAAAGACGATGAGGATTATGGCTACGATAAAGGGTAAATCTACTGCGAATACTGGTATCATATTTCTTTAACGATGAGTTTTAAATGTTCGGATCGGATGACAACAACGGTGGCATCCTTCCTAATGAGCCCTCCCTCCGAAGCGGCTTCAAGAGATTTATTGTCGATCATGACCTTGCCGGAAGGAGCCATCGTGGTCAACACCCTGCCTCGCTTCCCCACCATATCGTCTCTCCCCACCGGTTTGGTTTGCGCCTTTTGAGTGTGGTGGTGCTGAAACTGTTTTCCAAAGGGCGAGCGGGCAATAAGCCGGATTTCCAGGAAAAAGAGCAGGATCCCGGCCAGTGCGCCTCCCAGAAGAATGGCGGTAGACCCCAACATACCCCAATCCTCGTAGGCGAGAATGGCCGCGACGACCAAAGCGATCGCTCCCATTATGCCCAAAATCCCTCCCGGGGCAAAAATTTCCAGAAAGAAGAGCAACAAGGCCAACAGAATCAAGGCAACTACGTAGGTCATTATGACGGGGTCCTTTTCTCCACCAATAGCGAATAACTTTTATAACCGGTTACAACAACGGGATCGCCTTTTCGCAAAGTGCCGACGGCGGTGCTGGCTTCGTAGAGCTGTCCTTCGATGACTACCTCCCCGAGAGGATGGAGATCCCGCGTCACAGTCCCCACACTGCCCACGTCCGGCAGACCGCCTCCAGCGATGACGCTCCCCCCTACCCCGGTGACCGGACTGGGATCGGCCACGGTGGACTCGACCATGACGCGGCGCAGAAATTTCGATTTCGGGAGGAAGCGCCAAATCAAGGCCAAGCCCCCCACCGCAATAACCAGGCTCCAAAACAGGTTGTATACCCCCGCCACCAGGGAATCCGGGTTGATCCTCCAGTCCAAGGGCTCCGCTCCAGGCTCGGGAGCGACCGGCCAGACATCCGCCAGCGACCAAACCATGGCGCCCATGACACAAAGGATCCCCAGAAATCCGAAGACCAGTGTCCCCGGTAGAAAAAACAGCTCCACCGCGATCAGGACGGCCCCTCCCAACAGCAACAACAGGGCCTCGTACCCGGCCAGGCCGGCAACGGTGTGGCCAAAAAAGGCAAACAATATCAATCCCAGCCCGATTATCCCCAACAATCCGAAACTCGGTGTTTTGATTTCCACTATCAACATGATGATGCCGATGCCAAAAAGAACCGGGGTGATCATCTCAATCCATGATGCCAGTTCCTCGGACCAGGATACTTCATATTTCTCGACCACGGCATCGGTCGCGCCAAAACCATACTCCAGAATCTCATCGATGGATTGGGCGATTCCGACTGCCAGCAGGGGTTGAGGGGGCTCCCCGAACGGAACGATGGCCTCCGCCGCGGTAAGCGAGAGCAACGCGTCCTTATTCTTGATGACGGTATTTTCGATGGTCAGTTCGTAGTCCTTATCCATCATGGCTTTAAGGACTTCGCTACGGTAGCGTTTGTTCTGGGCGTAGGAACGAATGCGGGCATCCAGGTAACTCTGGATTTTATGGCGCATGGTATCGGGAATTTCCTGCCCGGTCGCGGCCACCGCGGCGGCCGCTCCCATGATCCCCAGCGGGGAAAAATAGATGTGATCCGTCACGGAGGAGATAATCGCGCCGGCCGAGATGGCCTCATCGTTGACAAAGGTTACGGTGTTCCCGTTGAAATTGTGCAGAATCTCCATCATTTCCAGCGTGGAATCCAACTGGCCCCCCGGGGTATCCATGTCGAGGATGACCATGTGGGCGCCCTGGGCGATGGCCTCCTTCATACTCCTCCGCAGCACGTAGAGGCTGGGTTTGCCAATTTGGCTTCTCACCGGTATTACCGCCACCTGCAAGGCTGAATCCACGGGAAGGACAAACCCCTGAACCGGTGGGATCAGGTCCCGCTTGGAAAGTTTGGAAATATCCCGGACCTCGAGGGATTTCAGCTCGTTTCCCTCATCGGAACCTTCCTCCTTCGAGCCATCGTCGGCCAAACCGCTTTGGAAACACCATCCAATCGACAGAAGGAGCAAGGTAAGGGATTTAAAACGGCTCATAGCCATGGGGAATCATGGAAGTGGTATAGGGAAATGCAAGAAAGGTTGGCAGATGACCAGCGCATTCCACGAGAAAAATCAAATTGTCCGGCTCCGCGAAAGTTGCACCAGCAATAGAATCCCCGACAAAAATACCCCCGGCCACACCACCTGAAGGGGGTCGGCCAGGAGGTAGCTCTTGTTTTGCCGCAGGATGGATCCCAGTTCGGAAAAATCGGGATCCCCAATGAGGCCCAGAAATGCCAGGCCGCTTATTTCCAGGACGGAAAAGGAAAAGGCCAGTTTGGCCAAACCGACCACGTCGGGCTGCAGGTTGGGCCAAATGGTTTTGCGAAACAGCATCCAGGAGCGCGATCCCAGGACCCGGCTGGCTTGAACGTAGAGGGTCTCTCTCTGGTGCAACCAGAGCACCCGCAACTGGCGGAAGGCAAACGGCACGTTGCCCAGCGCCACCGCGCAAATCAGGGTAACCGGACCCTGCTCCCAATAGATCAACAAAATCAGGGCGATGAACAATACGGGAATGGCCAACCAACCGGAAACGGTGGAGAGAATGAACCGGCTCAGCCAACCCGGCGCCCTTTGCTCCACGAGCAGGAGCGCCCCGGCCAGCAAGAGATTTCCCGCCATGGCGATGAGGCCCATCGAGATGGAATTTCCACTTCCCAGCCAGATGCGGCTGTAAAGGTCGCGGCCGAGCCCGTCTATCCCCAACCAGTGTTCCGGGGAAGGGCCGGCCAGACGCTCCGCCGTAAAGGCCTGGGCCAGTGGGTCGAAGGGCGTATGAAACAACCCGATAATTGCCCACAGGAACACGGCCCCTAGAACACAGTCGAAAATGCGGGAAGCCTTCACCTCTCCTCCTTTTTCAGCGTTGGATCCATCCTGTGGGCGAGGCTGTCGGCCAGGGATACGGTGGAAAATACCATTACAATCACAAACAAAAACCCGTTTTCGATGACAAAGAGGTCTTTTTCCAATATGGCGTCGATCAGGTAACTACCCATGCCCGGCCAGGAAAAAACCGTTTCCGTCAGCACGGCTCCACCCAACAGGGCGCCAAAGTTTGTTCCCAAGGCGGTAATCAGGGGAGGGCTGGCCAGTTTGAGCAGGTGTTTTACCCACAGGCGGACCGGACTCAAACCGCGGGCCTTGAGGGAGACGGTCAGGTTTCGCACCCGAGGGTCCTGCAAGCGGGGATGTATTACGTTTACAGCTACCGCGGCCGGATAAAACGACAGGCAGAGGGCCGGGAGGAATAAATGGCGAAGAACGAGCCCGAACAATTCCAGCCTTCCGGTCAGGACCACGTCCAGCAACAAAAAGCCCGTTACCTGGGGCTTGTCGTAGGTGAAATCGAAACGGCCTTCGGTCGGAAACACCTGCAGCCACAAACTGCCCATTACAATGAGGATGAATCCCAGCCAGAAAATCGGGATGACCACCCCGATGACCCCAAGGCTGTGACTCGCCTTGCGTATCCACCAGGACTTTCCGGAACTGGCCAGCAGGGCCACGGGTATTCCATAAAGCACCCCCAGGGCAAGGGCGGCCAGGGTGAGTTCCAATGTGGCGGTGAGGCGGGAAGCAACGTCCTCGATGACCGGACGCTGGGTGACCAGGCTGCGTCCCCAATCCCCCGTGACGAAGCCACCGAGGTAATTGAGGTATTGGACCGGCAGAGGATCGTCCAACCCCAACCGGGCCCTCTCCAGCGCCACCATCTCCGGATCGGGATTCTTGAGCCGCAAGGAAACGGGATCCCCTTCCAAAAGGCGAATCATGGTAAACAAAACCAGGCTTCCACCGAGGAAAACCCCGAAAATGACGCCGATCTTGCGCAAGCTGTCGATCAGATATCCCACTTCCAATTGAAAAAAGGGGTCCGGCCTTGAACTTTGGTATCGATACCGGACGAAGTTTACTAATCAAAGGATCAGGATACCAAAGTTCAAGGGGTTGTTGCCCAAATCGTTCTTTTTTGGAAATATAGAATGAAGAATCGCGACGTAAAGCCGCTCCTACGATTTTAACAGTTGGAGGTTTGTAGGAGCGGGTTTATCCCGCGATTGCTCTGGAATGCCATATCTT
>JAJDZZ010000006.1 GCA_022824405.1 Opitutales bacterium | reverse complement strand
CAGGAAGTCGATGACACGGAATTATTGGCCCGGTTTTCCGAATTGTACGGGCGGCAGAAGGGGCGGGTGGAAGCCTTGGAAACGCTATTGAAAGAGGGCGGGGAGCAAGCGCAGGCAGAACGGGATAAACTCCTGGCCCGGATGGGTGATATATCGTTGTATATGAAAGAGTTGAAGCAACGCTTCAGCATCTGGTATAACCGCACACACCGGCGTTATGGCACCCTGTGGGCGGAGCGGTTCAAGAGCGTGCTGATCGAGGATACGGCGAGTTGCCTGGGCGCGGTGGCCGCTTACATTGATTTGAACCCGGTGCGGGCGAGCCTGGTGGAGGATCCCAAGGACTATCGTTACTGCGGTTATTCCGAGGCGGTGGCCGGGAACATCGAAGCGCGAGGTGGGCTGTGTCGGGCTCTTGCCATGAAGACGGGGAAGGCCGCTTTGTCGGAGTATCGCAAGATTCTGTTCCTGATGGGGTCGACGACTTCGCGTGAAGGCCAGAAAGCGATGGACCGCGAAACGGTCAGGAAGGTGTTGGAAGCGGATGGAACCCTGCCGTTGGGGCAGGTGTTGAGGCTACGGGTACGTTATTTTACCGATGGCATGGTTCTCGGTTCGAAGGATTACGTAAACGGGATATTCGAAACGCATCGCGGATTTTTCGGGAAACGGCGTATTTCGGGGGCGCGACCCATGCTGGGCCTGAAAGATTCGGGGTTGATGGTGATGCGCGATCTGAGAAAAGGCGTTTTCAGCTGAAATTACCTCTGTTTATTTTGCATTGAAGTGGACAATGGGTTGAAGGATGCGACGAACCGAAAAGCGCCGAGATTTGCCTTGATCCCCGATATTGTGGGCTGACTTTTTTGGACAAGCTGAAGCGGACATGTCCCGGTATTTCCAGTGTGGTGTGCCTTAAATAAATCACCACAGAGGACACAGAGAGCACAGAGGTAAAAAAGGCTGAAGGATGAAGGCTGAAGGCTGAAAAATCGTGATTGTGATCGTGATCGAAAGGAAAGGAGTGATGGAATGGTGGAGTGTTGGAGTGATGGAATCAGGAATGGAACATGGATAAACAGGATGGACGGGATGAAGAATTGCCTCTCGCAAAGATCGCAGAGGTCGCAAAGAGAAAGGCGCGCGGAGGCGCGCCAATGAGGAATTTTGTGTTTTTGTGCTTTTTTGTGGCAATCATCGGCGCCCTTGGGCGCTTCCCTCTCTGCGTTCTTGGCAAGCTTTGCGAGATTCCTTTTTCCAAGCCCGAAAAATGGGGAGAAGACCCATTGACCCTGTTGGGAAGTTCAATTGAACTATTTGGCCCATGCTGAAAATCATTACATCGTTTCTGACTGGGGCCTTTTTATTGGGTGTTGTCTCCATCCTTTTCGCTGCTCCCGACCGCTCCGAGGATGGTGTGACTATCATCCCGCAGGAAGGTTACCTGCGTATCGAGATTAACGGGGAAGTGTTTACGGATTACCATTTCACTGGCGACAGGACTATTTATTTCTACCCCGTGAACGGCCCGGGCGGCGTGCCCGTCACCCGGAATTATCCCATGAAAAAGGTGGATGGCGAGTCGCACGATCATCCGCACCATCAATCGCTCTGGTATGCCCATGGGGACGTCAACGGAGTTGATTTCTGGGCGAAGACTTCAAATTATGGCGTCATCGAGCACGACCGGTTTTTGGAAATCCGCTCGGGCGAAGATTCGGGCCTCATCCGTTCCATTAACAAGTGGATCTCCAAAGATGGGGAATTGATCTGCCGGGACGAACGAACCTTTCGGGTTTATAATCGTCCAAATAATGAACGCCTCTTCGACTATGAGATAACCTACATAGCCGATGATGAGCCTTTGGTTTTGGGCGATACCAAAGAAGGTTCCATGGCCGTTCGGGTGGCGGGAAGCATGCCCCACAAACCGAAGCATGAAACCGGTGGCATTTCCCCCGGGCGCATAGTGCAAAGCACCGGCTTGAGGGATGGGGACACCTGGGGCAAACGAGCCGCCTGGTGCGATTACTACGGTTTAGTGGAAGGAAAAATTGTCGGCATTGCCATTTTTGATCACCCCGACAATCCGCGGCACCCCACCTGGTGGCACGTTCGCGACTACGGTCTGTTTGCCGCTAATCCATTCGGCCTCCACCATTTTGAAGGCAGACCGCCCGGGAGTGGAAATCTGACCGTTCCCCCCGGGACGTCTCTCACCTTTAAGTACCGCATCTACATCCACGAAGGAGATGAAAAACAAGCCGCCGTGGCGGAACGGTATGCCGAGTACGTCGCAGAGGTTGCGGAAAAAGGGGGAGGGGGCGCCAATTAGGAATTGGGAATTGGAAGGCATAATAAACTGTAGGAGCCGTTCGGCGCGGCAAGGATGCCGTCGCCCTACCCACGTTATCGGCGCGGCAAGGATGCCGTCGCCCTACCCACGTTATCGGCGCGGCAAGGATGCCGTCGCCCTACCGCTTAGGTTGTGAAATGGTAGGGCAATCGCGTCCCCGCGATGCCGTAACCTCTAGGAATCTTCTGGTTCGGTCAATGGAGGCGGCGGGCAGTCCTCGGGGAAGTATATTTTGCCTAATTCCAGGAAAATGGCTTCGAGTTGATCGTAGTAAACTTGCTCCGGGGTGTCGGCCTTCCGTTTGCGCAGGGCATCCAGTTCGGCTTCGAGCCGATCGCGCTTTTGCCGCTGTTCCGGGCTCAATTTTCGTTCCAGTTCCGATGGGATGAGCGCGATCTGGTGGGCGCGAAATCCATCAGGGTCCCGATTGGCTTTGGATGTTTTGATTACGCGCGTTCCCCGGAACCAGTCGGGTGGGGTGCCCAGCTTATCGCCGTTATCGTCGATCAGGGGGTGTTCCGAGGCCAACCGGCCCGCTTCCTTGTAAAACGTGTCTACCGCATGATGGGCGCTCAGAAAGGCCTCCAGCAGAGAAGTTTGGCCGTCCCGGTCCATGTCCCCGGACGAACTTCCTACCATTTGGGCAAACATTTCCCCGAACCGGGCGTAGTTTATTTCCTCCCCGCTGCGCGTTGCGGAAATTACGATGCGGTTGGGACCGCTGACGGCGGGCAGAAAGGGTCCGCCGGCGGAACCGCCGTGAATAAAAATCAAAGTGCGTTCCATTTGGGGCAACCTGTCGGCCAACTCGGAGACGGAAATGTCGGGTCCGCGCAAGTTTAAATGGGCCTCCCGACCGTTGTAAGTTCCGTGCCCGACGTAGACGATCCAGGCCGGCATGGCGGCGGTTCTATCGAGATTATCGATCCATTGAAAAACCCTGCCTTTTTCCGTGCCGCGGTCGGTTTCTTCCAACCCCACCACGACGATTTCCGCCCCGGCCTTGCCGCATGCTTCGGTCCAAGCCTTGGCCGCTTCTTGGAATCCGCTTGCAAAGGATGGCTGTCCGGCTGCGCCCACTACAACCAGCACCTCGTGGCTGGCCGCGGCGCCAATGCTGCCGGTTGCAACCAGGAGCCCGATCAACGCCTGCCGCCAGCCCAAATTTCTCACGGCAGCCCTCTCAATCGCCTTACCGCCCATTCTACCAGAAAGCAGCCCAGAATCCCCAGGAAGAGCCAGTTGCGGTGCCAGAGGGGACGGGTCCAGGTTTCGGTGACGGGGGCGGGTTGCCGGGAAAGCAGATCGCTCACCCTGCCTAGATCCGCCAAGCCCAGGACCTGTCCTCCGGTCCGTTGGGCCAGTTCTTCCAGAATAGCCCGATTGGGATCCAGGGACCGAAACTCCTCTCCCGCCGGATCGGTAACCCAGCCGGCCTCGGCCCTGCCCACCACCGCTCCGTCCCCGTCCGTTACTTCCACCTCGGCCAGGTAGGCCCCTCCGTCCCGGGGAGTAAACGTGGTGGCGAAACGACCCGGCTCCCCCGATACCGGTTCCACTTGAAATGAAACTTGGGAAAATCCTTTTTCCTCTCCTTCCTCTTCCAGTCTGATCACACGGCTTATGGTCAGGCGCGCCTGGGCCAGTTCCGCAGGTTGATAGGAGGCGTCTCGAGCCACCACCTCGAGCGCGATTTTTTCACCTGTCAACCTGGCGTTCAAACTCACTTGTCGGGGGGTGTCGGTGACCAGCCAGCGCGCCACCTGTCGCCAGAACCGGGCCAGATCATCCTGGTCCTTTTCTTCCCGCAAGCCCCAGCGCCAGATGTCGCCCACGGTGAGACAGGCCACCCGCCCCGCCCCGAAGGGATGGGCTGCCAGTCCCGGAAAACGCTTACCCGACGGGTCTTCCACCTCGGCCAGGACACTGGCTCCCGGTTTGATGGAGGGCAACGGATTCAAAACCTGGAAGGGTGGCATGGCGTTGAGCCGGGCTCGTTCCTCCGTTTCGAGGGACCGGATTCGCATCCAGGGTTCCACCCAACCCTCCCTGGTCAGGCGCCACCTGAGGTCTTCCGAGGGATGGGCCTTGGCCGGGCGATCGATGTGAACGGGCAGAGCGCCGGCCAATGGCGTGTCGGCATAACCGCCCTCGTTCAGGGCGTCGGCGCCACCCAGCAGAATCAATCCGCCGCCGCGAAGCGAGGCGAACTCGCGCAGCAAATCGAGTTGTTTGAAAGTGAAGAACTCGGCCTCCACGTCGTCCAGAATCACCCCGTCATATTTAAACAGATCCTCCGCTGTTTGGGGAAATCCTCCCCTCAGTTCCTCCTGGTCCCGCGTATTGAGGCGGACCAGCACCGGTTGGTCGTAGCGTTCGGTTTCATCCTCTTCCCCGAAGCCTCGAAAAAGGGGGTTGCTCGACTCCCCGGCCCGGCCCTTGAACTCGAACTTAGGCTCCCGACGGGCCACGCGAATCAATCCAACCATGTGCAGTTGAGGATCTTCGGCCAGGGCGCGGTTGAGAAATTTGTATTCCCAGTTGGGCCGGCCGCTGACGTAGAGAATGCGGTATTCGGTTTGCCCCCGGTCCAATAGAAAAAGCCGCCGGTTGTTCAGCTCGGTTGCTTCTCCGGGATCTTCCGTCCCTTTCACCGTCTCTACCGAAGCTTCCAAAAACTGCAGGCCCGACTGCAGGGGACGCCATTGGAAAGTGACGGCCCGCGATTTACCGGACGGCTCCAGGGACAACTGGATCGGGTCGGGCAGTTGAGGGCCGATAGCCGGGTCTTCCAGAGCATCGAGGGCGACCTCGACCTGCCGCCTTAAATTTCCCTGCCAGGAGACTTCGGCCTTCAAGGTTACCGGGGCGTCGTCGAAGGAGGTCTGTCTCAATTCGATGCGGTCGAGGCTCAAATCGGGAATCCGACCCGGATTACCGACTACTACCGGATAGACCGGGGGAAGCCCGGCCAGCTCGGGAAGTCCCTCTTCCAGGTCGGTAGCGTTGCCGTCCGTGAGCAGTATGATGCCTGCCAGGGGCAGCTTTTGAAACCGGTCCCGCATACTCTGTAAAGACTTCCCCAGGTTGCTCCGGTCGCCCCGGAAGTCCAACTGGTTGAAATTGCTCATTCGGTTCAAATCGCGGTCAAACCGGTAGGGGCGCACCTGAAAGGCGTCTTCCAACCGGGCCAGCCAGGAACTGTCGGGTCCGGTCAGTCTGTCCTTCAAATTTTCTCCCCGCGTTTTCGCTTGCCCCACTTCCTTCAATTGCAGGCCCTGGCTGTTATCGACCACGATAGCCGCGATGTTGGCCCCGCGGGTGGGGCGCAGGGAGGTCCAGTGCGGTTCCAGGAGAAAGGTCAGCAACAGCAAAATCCCCAACCATCTCAAGGACAGGGGGATCCAGTTGCCCAGCCCCATGGGCCGAACCGGTTTCCAGGCCATCCGGGCCAGGGGAAGAAGGATGCAACAGCCGATTAACCCTGCCCACCACCATTCCAAGCCCAGGAATACGAGCGAACCGAAGGTTTTCATCAGGAATCATCCCCCAAGGCTTCGTAGTAACGCTTGACCGCTTCCTGGTAGGGTGGAGGAATCGGATCCCGGTCGATCGGTTGCAGGACATCCGGGTCCTGAAGGCGCATCAATTCCTGTTGGACCCAGGATTTCACTTCGCGTATGGGTTCGAGCACCGAAGTATCGATACTGTCCCATTGCGGCGGAAGGCTGTGCCGCTTGAATTCGGCTCGCATGCGCTCGGCTGCTTGACGGGCCTCGATAATGCGTTCCCTGGCTTCAGGCTGCTCGATCAATTCCTCAACCGTGCGCAGGCGTTCGTTCCAGGGCCGAAATTCTCCACCTGTAATGGGGCCGTCCATCCGGGGATTATCGGCGAGGGAACGGATAAAATCCTCCAGATCGCCAACCCGGTTTCCGCCCGGTCCGGAGGCTCCTCCGCCCAACCGGTCGTCTCCCCCTCTCCGGGCCCCGCCTCCCTGGGAACGAATGCTGCCTTGCCCACTGACTGATCCGGTTTGTTCGCCTCCTTGGGCCTGCGAGGGCTGTTGCGAATCCCTTGGGTCGGCGGGCTCCCCACTTGTCCCCTGGGCCACCTCATCCGCCTGCGGCGATTGGCCCGGCTGGGCTCGTCCTTCGGTTTCCAAAGACCCCTGTTCCCGGGGACGTTCGCGTTCCAACTGGCGGGACAATTCATCCAGTTCCTCACTGGCGAACCTCAGGGTGCGGGTCTCGCTTCCCAGGACCGATTCGGCCGCCGCCTCCACTTCCCGCATCAGGTCGTCAAACGCCTTTTCCAGGCCGGGTTGCCTCTCCAGGGCGTGGTCGGTAAAGCCCCGCTCAACCAATTCCTGGGCAATCCGCAAATCCTCCTCGGTGGCGGTCCGGTCGTTTCGCCTAAGGAGGTCGTAGAGTCTTCGGTGCAGGTTGGGCTCTCCCACTTCCGAATCCTCCGTAATCTGCCGCAAATTTTCCATTAGATCGCCCAATCCCTCCAACTGTCCGTCATAGGCCCGGCTTATCTCCGCTCGTTCGGGGGTAAGGTCCAGGCGATGGGCTCCTTCCCGGTCGAGGGTTTCCAACCCTTCGGCGATCTTTTTCTGGTTCTCGGCCAACTCCCTAGCCGCATCGCGCGCTCGGCGCAATTGCTCGCTGAACCGGCTCGAGGAATCCTGCCGGAAATCCTCCTTCAAATCCTCCAGGTTTTCATTGGCCCGGGCGCCGGATGCCAGGGCCTGGGAAACTTTGCCTTCCTCCAGGGATTCGCCCAGTTGTCTCATTTCCCGGCGGGTCTCGTCCAACTGCCGCCGTGCCTCCCGGGTTTCCCGGTCGGAATCCATCCGTTCCATTCTCTGACGGACCTCGTCGACCTGGGTGAGTAATCTCCGGTTCTCCTCCTCCAAGCGTTTTAATTCGCGGCGAATGCGTTGCTCCTCCTCTTCGTCTTTAGCCGAGGTAAGAGCCGTCTGCAATTCCTTGAGCCTTTCGTTCATTTGTTGCTGGCGGCGGGCCAGTTCGCTGAGCTTTCCCAGGACTTCCAACTGATTGCGTTCCTCCGGGGTGGTAAGCGGTTGTGCCTGGGTCTCGGTTTCGTAGCGATTTTCCTCCTCGTTGAAATCGAGCTGGTTCAGTTGGCGCTGATTGCGACGGTTTCCGCCGCCGCCTCCACGCCTTTGGTTCCCTTGCTGAACCACGTTGAATTCTCTGGGTTGCAGGCTAAGAAGAGCTTGGTAGGCGCCCTGGGCAGCCAGCCAAGCTTCCTGTAATGGGGCCTCGGAATGTTCCGCATTGGCCTCGGACAACTTATCCGCTGCCGTCTCCATGAAGTCGCCGGCCCGCTGGGCTGCCTTTATCAAGTCATCGCGACGCATTTCCAACAGAGCCGCTTGAAGTTGCGACCGAATCTCTCGCTGGGATTGGGCCAGGATAGCGGAATCTTCCTGGAAGCTTGAATCGCTTTCCCCCCGTTGCAGGAGCTTCCAGGTGGCAATGGCAATTTGTCTTTGCCGTTCCAGGATCTCACCCTCTCGCTCCCCGCCCATGCCTTGCATGCCGGCCCCGCCGCTTTCGCCCTGACGAAAAATTTCTTCCAGGGCACGTACCTCGGCGAAATACAAATCGCTCGTGGTGCGGCGGGGTTCCCCGTCGGGGCCGTAATCATCGGCGAAAGCAAACCAAGTGACCAAATCATCCGGTTCAACGGCTTTTTCTTCCAGGGCCTCGGTATGGCGGAAGTCCGCATCGAATGTGGTTGAATCGTCCTTTTTCAGGGAGGTGTATACCGGATTATTGGCTCCCACCGCCAGGGCCACCCCGTAATCGGTCAACCCGAAGTCGTCTTTGGCTTCCGCTTCCAGGGTCAACTCTTCGATGGGCGATACCCGTTGGTCTCCTTTGGGAAAATTGACCGTTAATTTTGGGCGTTTGTTGGGTAGCGCTTCGATGCCTATATCGGGTGGATAAGCGTTACTTCGTCCGGCTTCGTCTTTCAGGTGAAGGTGAAAGTGCCTGGACTCCCCCAAAGTTAACGACGTGGTGTAACGAGTCCCTTGCGGGTTGGCGCGTTTCAGCTCGATATGGTCGGAGGTTTTGTCCACGAGCAGGGCCTGGGCTACGGGCTTGTTAATCAGGAAAGTGTAATCGAGCCGGGTGCCTTCCACCGCGCTGACCCGGCGGGTATCTTCGATTCGCCGGTCGGTCAGGCCGGTGTAATCGGGATAGTCCAGATATGCGTCCGCCTGTATCAACCTGGGCAGGTCGTAGACGGACAGGGCGTAGGAATCGGTTTGTCCCTCCTCGAACGTGACGGTGTAAAGCGTATCTTCGTTCACCGCGGGCAAGGTATGGGCGAAGACGGGATCGGACAGGCTGCGGGCCATGGGATAGGATTTTCCTTCCCCGGATGAAGTCCGGGTTTGCAGGGTAGCCGATTTTGGCAGATGGCCCGTGAACCTCGCCGCCACCACCACCGCGCTGCCCCGTTGCAGTTCCACGTCGCCCGGGGTTACCTCGACGGAAGAGGCCATGGCTGGAATGGAGAGAGCCGCCCCGCCCGACCACCCCGGCCAACCATTGCTATGGTAGACCAACCAGGCCAAGGCCATAGCCACGGACAGGGAAGCTACATAGCCCAGTTGGAGCAGGGTATGGGAGCGCTTTCCCGTGTCTTCCCAGTATTGAAACAGGGAATTGTGAAGGGCCTCTTCGATGACCTTGTCCTGCAGAAAGTTGTATTTTCCGTCCTTGGGCCGTTGTTCCAAAGCGGTGGTTAGTACTTTGTCCAGTTCGGGAAAATTTTCCTCCACCCACTTTCCCGTTTCCCGGTAGTTGAGTGGGGTGCGCCGGCTCTCCAGGAAGTTCAGGGTAACGGTGGCGAGCGCTATCAGACAGGCCAATGGAAAAGCGAAGGGTTCAAATTCCGCCGTGACCCAGCGAAGGCCGATACAGAGACCTATCAGAACCGAGGCGATGCCCCAACGCCTTATTTTCCCGCGAAACAAATGATTGTCGCGTTGGCGTTGAGCGGCCTGGAGCAGCTCGGTTTGCAGGCGTGGATCGATGCCTGGGTCCTCGTTTTGGGATGATAATTTCATGCCGGAATCCCCGTTCCTTCCCGTTTGGAAATCGTAATGGCAACCAAGCTTTCCGCCGCCAAAATCATGGCCGCAATGAGCAGGAACCAACGCCATACTTTCTGCTGACTTTCCAACTCGGCCGCCGTGCGGAATCGGACTACCTCCTCCTTGGATTGCTCGGATGCCAGGGATTCCCGCGGATTGAGCGGCGCCCCCAGGTTTTCCCAGTCAGCCTGGGACAAGGGTTCCAGAAAGCTTTCCTGCGGGGGCATATTCACCGCCACCCAATGGCTGGAATCGCCCGCTTTCATCAGGTAAATCCCGGGTCTTTGAGGATCGGAGGGTTCCGGTGCGCCGGAACCGAAACGTTGCCAAGTGACCGTATTGCCGCGGGAAAGCCGGTTGGCTTCTCCCACCTGAATCATGGACGGGCGTTTTGGTCCTCCCAAGGCTTGTTCCATCAACCGTTGCAGCCAGGGAACGAATTTGGAAGACAACACCCATTGGCTGGCCTGCGGGGTCCATTCCCCGCTCCAGAGGTAGAGCCGCCCGTCCCCCACTGAAACTTCCACCAGCGCCGCCGTTTCGTCGTCGAAATGGGCCAAAACCCTGGCCCGGGAATTTTGCGGGAGCTGAATGGATGGGGCGTCCCAGAAGCGAATGTTGCTGAAATTGCTGTAGCGGGGATCGGCGAAGATATTGAACAGTTTGTGCTGAAAGTCGATCTCCCCGAGCAGGGCGTAGTTGCGGGGGGTGAGGTTCAACTTCCAGCCGGTTTCCCCGGTCAGGTCCTGGATGAAGGGCAGTTGGCTGGAGTCGGCCAGGAGACAAAGACCCATGCCGCCCTCGGACAGGAAAGCTTTCAAAGCGGACCGTTGCCCGGGCAGGGGATTGCCTTCGATAAAAATGAGATCGCCGGGCTTCGAATCCAATAATTCCGACCCGTCTTTCACTTTCAGGAGGGGGTCTTCCCATCCCGCGGTGGCGCGTTCGAGGTAATAACGGGATTGCCCGGGATCGTCCGCCGCGGCCGAACCGATATAGTGGATAGCGGCATGGCGAACCCGTTTGGGGGCGATCCAAAACTGGTCGTCAAAAGGGTGAGGATCCCCCCGTATGGTCAGTTTGACCGGCCCGGAGGGCGTTTCGGCAAACGGATACAGCGCCACTCGTTTGCTTCCGCCGGGCAAATACAACGATTGTTCCTCGCCCATGGGCAAATCGCTTTCGGCGTCGAAGGCTTGCAGGGTCACCGATTGGTCATCTCCGCTCCCGATGAGTTGAAGCCGGGCGCCGATCCCGGAATTTACCGTTTTCAGCCAGCCCAGCCATTGCACCCCGACGTTACCTGGTTCCATTCCTCCGACGGATTCGAGGCGAACCACGCAACCGACCGGCCAGTCATGGCCCGCCAGTCCGGAGAGGCGGGTCCCTCCGCCAAAGTCGGATACCACAATGATCGATTTTTCGGCCGTCCGACCGGAAATTTCCGACATTTGATCCAGTTCGACCAGGGCCGCTTCCATGCCCAGATCAAGGTAGGTGGGTCCCCAACCGGGTGCGCGCTGCCGCAAAATATTTTGGGCCAGGATCAGTCGTTGGGGGACCGGGTTTTTTTCCCACAACTCGTGGGACAGAAGGTGCGAAACGGTGCTGGAAACGGCGAGAAGGCTCAGTTGATCGTCCGATGAATGGCGTTTCAATAGTTCTATCAACCGGGTTTGCGCCCGCTCCCATGCCCCGGTCTGCCGCATGCTGGCGCTTTCGTCCAGGAGGACAACGGTTTGCTTGAGCTTGCCCTCCCGGGCCGGGACGGGCAGCTCTTGCTTGAAGAAAGGTCGGGCAAAACCAAAAGCGAGCAAGGCGATGATAAGGCAGCGTAGAAAGAGGAGGAAAGGGTGTTGCAGGGAGCTTCGCTTTTGCAACCGGGGCCGGGAGGCCCGGAGAAACTGGGTGGCGCTGAAACGGACCCTGTGGCGGGTCGCCCGCCGAATGAGGTGGAATATCAGGGGTCCGGCGATAAGGGCCGCCCCCAATAGAAACAAAGGCGCCAGAAAACTCATCCCCTGTCCCTTCCATTAACGCGCGTCAAAGCGCCGGCATGGGCGCCGCTTCGAATCATTTCGAGTAGCACGAAATCCAGGGGCTTGTCCGTTGGAGCGACGTCGTGAACGATTCCAAGTCCGTTCATGACGTCCCGCACGGATTGTTGGTGTCGACCGAATTCATCCAGGTACCCTTTCCGGGCCGCGTCCGGATCGATGTAGATGCGCTGACCCGTTTCCAGGTCCTCCCAGTGGGCGGCCCGGCCAAAATCAAGGGTCCGTTCCGCCGGGTCCAAAATTTGCAGGGCTCGCACGTCGTGGCGCATGGCAGCCAGATGGGCCAGTTGCTTTTGCCAGGATTCGGGATCGGATAAAAAATCGGATACGATGACGACGAGGCTGCGTTTTCGGCAGATCCGGATCACTTCTTCCAGGGCCCGGCCGAGATGAGTGGCGTTTCCGGTCGGCTTTTTTCCCAGCTTGGACAGCAGCGATCGGAATTGTCCCTTACGCCAGCGCGGAGGAAGGTAGTCGTGCAGGCGGTTATCGAATAAGGCCAGCCCGACCACGTCCCTCTGACGATACAGAAAGTAACCAAGGGTGGCGACCAGGGTGCCGGCGTAGTCGGATTTGTTGTAGGGGAGCGAACCGAAGGACATGGACCGGCTCGTATCCAGGAGAATCAGACAGCGCAGATTCGTTTCGTCCTTGAATTTCCTGATGTATTCCCGATCCGTGCGGGCCAGGACCCGCCAGTCCAGATAGCGCAGGTCATCCCCGGGACTGTATTGCCGGTATTCGGTAAATTCGACGGAAAACCCTTCCAATGGACTGCGGTGGAGCCCGGACCACAATCCCTCGACCACTACTCGGGCCCGCAACTCCAGATCCCGGATGGCCAAGAGGGTCTTTGGATCGATGCCGGTTGCTTTCACGGCTCGATACCCTCCAACAGGCGTTGAATTACGTGTTCCACGGTAGCGCCTTCCGCTTCGGCCCGGTAGTTCAGGAGGATGCGGTGCCTGAATACGGGTGGAGCCAATTGACGAATGTCCCGGTGGGTCACGTGGGCGCGGCCGTTCCAGAGGGCCAGTGCCTTGGCCCCGAGGACCAATGCCTGGGCTGCGCGGGTGCCAGCTCCCCAATTAATCCACTCCTTGACGAATGCGGGGGCGCTCTCGTTGCTCGGTCGGGAAGCGGCGGTGAGCCTTACGGCATAGCGGACGACTTCCTCGGCTACGGGAACCTGGCTGACCAAGTGTTGGAAGGCCATGACGTCCTCGCTGGAAAATACCGGTAAGATCGGTTGGGAAAGCCGGGCCGTAGTCTGTTGTACAACGGTGGTCTCCTCGTCTTCCGGCAGGTAATCGATCAGGACGTTGAAGAGGAATCGATCCAGTTGCGCTTCGGGCAAAGGGTAGGTTCCCTCCATTTCCAATGGATTCTGCGTGGCCAGCACAAAGAACGGCTCGGTAAGGGGATGCCGTTCCCCGGCCGCGGTGACCTGGTGTTCCTGCATGGCTTCGAGAAGCGCTGCCTGGGTCTTGGGCGGGGTGCGGTTGATTTCGTCGGCCAGGATAATGTTGGCGAAGACGGGTCCTTTTACGAAAGTGAGCGTCCGCCCCTCCGGGGTTTCCGTCAGGATTTCGGTCCCCGTTATATCCGCCGGCATCAGATCGGGGGTGAATTGGATGCGTTGGAATTTCAGTCGAAAGATCTGCGCCACCGATTTTACCAGGAGGGTTTTGGCCAACCCCGGGGCACCGGTAATGAGGCAGTGCCCGCCGCAAATCAAGGCGAGCAGGATCTGGTCGACCACGGCGTTTTGGCCGATGATCGCCTTGCCCAGTTCCCGTTTTACTTTTTCACGACCCTCTAGCAGGAGTTGGAAGGTCGCGGATTCCCGTTCGGTCGAGGAGATTTCAGTTGGATGGGACATAATGCAGGAGACCATGCCTCTTCAGTGAGTCATGGCATAAAATATGATGTTGATACCCATGGGGTAGGCCCTTTTCTCGGCGAATTCCCTGAAGTAGTATTCGGACTCGCCTTCCCGTTCCCAGCCATCCCCCAAATCGGTATTTTGACAAATGATGACCATCATGCGCCCCTCGTCGTCGAAGATGCCGCGGTAATGAACCGTTCTGGCGTCCTCCCGCTCCCAGGTTATACCGGTGCCGCGGTAGTTGATGGCGTGGTTGATATTGGGAATCTGCGGTTTTTCCTTCAGGTCGAAGACGATGTGGAAAATGGGGTGTTCGATCGGAAGGTCGACCGGCTCCCGGTCGGGAAACACGCGTTTCAGTTCGTAGTATAAATTGTTCCATTCATATTCTCCCCAGAAATCGTCGAACATGGCAAAACCGCCGTTCAGCAGGTAGGCCCGAAAGGCCTCCACTTCTTCCTCTCCAAAACTCAAGCGGCCGGGCTCGACGAAATAGAGGAAGGGGTAATGGTGCAGATCCTCCTGGGTCAGGTTGACCACTACCGGATCGGGATTGACCTTCATGCTCGTCATTTGCTGCAGGCGATAGGCCAGATTCAGTTCCGCATCGGGGTAATCCGTAGCCCAAATGCCACCTCTTCGGCCCCATCCCCCTCGTCTGCCGCCCCCATAGGAAGCGTACTGCACGCGGGCAAAGGTGAAGACATCGTGTTTGAATTTGGGATCGATCTCCCAATCCGGAACGCCGTAGCGATCGTAGCTGACGCGTTGGGCCTGAACCAACGAAACGAAAAGAGCGGCCAGGATACCCAAAAAAGCGGCCAGGCAGGCGCCTCGTAGAAGGGCCATGGCGCGAAACATATGGATGACCCGGTTTCTCAAGGTGAAGTGGGGTGGGGGAAGGGTTCCGTTGCCTCGGACTCGGTCAGGGTGAACAACAACTCATAGGCGTCCCGGTAGCGGGGAGCTTCTTCCAGAGCCATGAGGGCTTGGCGATGGGCTCCTTTGTCCCCAATCAGGGTCATTTGCCGGGCCAAGAGGAAGTGGACGTTTGCCCTGTCGGACGGATCCAATCGAAGGAGGACCTTTCCGGAAAGGATGGCTTTTTCGGGTTGGTTCAGGGTTCGGTCGGCCCGGAATAGGGTCCGCCAAGGAGTCTGGGCCAGCGGGTCGATAGCCAACCAGGCTTCGCTCCAGGATTTGGCCGCTGCCCAATCTTCCCGCTCCGTCGCAATTTCCAGGAGGCGAACGACCGCTTCCATGCGGCCTCCTTCCGTCTGGGCCATGGTCTCCCAGGTTTCATACTCCCGCTCGGTCAGACCGAGTTGGCCGTAAGTATGGGCCAGCAGACCGTGGGCGTTTTCCTCCCCGGGGATGTATCCGGCGCCCTTCACCAATGTTTCCAATCGATCCCGGGCCAATTCCCATTTTTTTTCTTTTACCAGTTCGCGCGCCCTTTGCAGGACAAAGTGGTAGCTGTCCTCCCGGTTCATTTGGACCAGGGCCCGCTCCAGCGCGTTTTTGGGAGTGGACAAATCGTAATCACCACCGAGTTTTCCGGCCCGTTCCCTCGCCCAACCGGCAAAGTCCCGGTTGAGGACTTCCATTGGGTCCAGGTATTGGCTTAAGGCTTCGTTGGGGTCCATTCCGTCCCCCAAGGCCAGAAGAACGTCTCGCAGGGCCCGCATCCCGTATCTTTCCGAGAAGAATTTTACCGCCAGGTAGGATTGGAAATAGGCGAACTGGATGTCCTCGTCGTTTTCGACCAGAAGGAAGGCTCCGCTCATTTCGCTGATGGGCAGCATTCTGCGGTCTAGAATGCGGTTGCGAAAGGGAATGGTCATGCGGCGTCCCCAACTGGGATTTTCTTCCATTTCCTCGAAAACGGATATGCCCTCGCTGAGCCATCGGGGGATGCGATTGCGGGTCATTTTCAAGGTTATGGTGTGGCAGAATTCGTGCCATAGGACCGATTCCCAGTTGGCCTGCCGGGTAGACGGACTGTTAATGGTGATCACAGGTCCGAAACAGACCCCCAGAAAACCCGGAATGCCCGGCATACCGAAGGTGCGCACGGCAAAATCACCCGAGTTGGGGTAGATCTCAACGATGGTTTTGCCATCCAGGGCGATGCCGTAGACCTCGGTCAGACGGGCGTGAGCCCGTTCCAGCAAGGCCAAAGCCCGGCGGCCGTAGATGGGCGCTTCCTTTTCGCTCAGACGCAGGTGAAAATTTTCCGACTCCAGGGTGGTGAACCGGTCGAGTTTGTCCGCCAACGTAACCAGGTTATAAGCCTCCACGTTGTAGGGATCGTGCTCGTGGGCGTGGGAAGCCAGTTGCCAACCTTCATCCTCGGTTGCGATCCCGAGGCGCAGAAGATCCTGAGAAAGCTGGATGCTGGCGGGGTGATACTCGGGGTCGAAGGCCAAGGCGCGTCGTTGGGCCTCGGCCCCCTCCGCAAACCAGTATTTCTGGGAAAGCTTGCGGCCTATGGTGTGGTCCACCTCCGGGTTTTCCTTCCAGTTGGACAGGGCTTTGGACCGGAGAAGATCACCGGTGAGGGGGTCGTTTTGCAGGTAGGCAATCGCCGCCTTCAAAGCCAGGGCCCGGGGATGGAGCGGATTGATGGACAAGACCTGGGCAAGGCGTTCCTTGGCCGGGGCGTAGGCCTCGGCGTCGATCAGGTGCTCGGCCAATAGCAGGAGACTGGGTTGGTGGTTTGGATTGAGTCCCAGGGCGTGTTCCGAGTAGCGAACCAGTTGCGACCGGTCCCCGTTGAGGAAGGAACGGGCCAGACCGTGCCAAAGATCCGGATCGGTGGGATATTTTTCCAGGCCTTGCTGAAAGGTTTTGGAAGCGAGTTGGTAATCGTATTTTTTCAGCGCCAACCGGCCCGAAGCGAGAAAGGCTCGCGCCGGCGGCTCTTCCTCCTCCCTGGCGGGTTTGAAGAAGTTTTCCAGCACGATCTTCGGGTCTACCCCTAGAAGCAGGGCAACTTCCCCCAGGTCGACCAGGTCGTCAGGGGAACGAACCCGATAGGCCCACATGGAAAAATAGGTGCCCAGCGCCTTGCGGTGTTCCTCCACTTTTTCGGCCAGATTGTTGTACCGGGCCGCCTCCAGGGCTGCCAGGCGGAGCCGGATGCTGTAGGAGCGGCGTTCGAGCCCCTCTTCGGCCGTCCAGTCGGCCTCGGCGTACTGCCCCAGGGTCATGCGCAATTCGACCGCCAGGCTCCACCATGCGTCGTTCCAGGGATTTTCTTCCGTTCGAGCCGACACCTTGGGAAGGAGGCTCCGGTAATTTCCCTTTTGGTATTCGACCACCGCATCCTCGAAGGTGATCACCGCCGTCTCATCCTGTGCCCGGAGATCGGAAATCCCCATCAATACCCCCAAAAGAAAGGCCCATGCTGGCTTGGCATTTCGGCGTAGGGGAGGAGCAGGCACGGAGTAAATCTTCAATTTTTCCACCCGAATCGCAAGGTAATAACAACCGGCCCGGCCCGCCGCATTTTCAAGTTTGCCATGAATAGGGGAAAAGCCCAAGATCCCCGGCACAAATCAATAATTTCCATCCCCTGATCCCTTATGAAAATTCAGAGCACGTTGATTCTCCTGACCGTTTTATTCCTTACTGCCTCGCTCCCTGGGCAAGGCCTGGAACGCAAACCCTCCCCCGAGGACGCCAAAGTTTATTTCATCTGGCCCAAGGATGGGAGGGAAGTGAACAAGAATTTTATCGTCAAATTCGGGCTCTCCGGCATGGGAATCGCCCCCGCCGGAATCGATTTTCCCAACTCCGGGCACCATCACCTCCTCATCGACGTGGATGAAATGCCGGATTTCAACATGCCTCTTCCGGCCACGGAAAACATTGTCCATTTCGGCCTCGGGCAGACCGAAACCAAGGTCAGCCTGCCCTCCGGCAAGCACACCCTGCAGTTGGTTTTCGCGGATTTTCTCCACTTGCCCCACCAACCCGCCGTGGTTTCGGAGAAGATTACCATCACCGTGAAATAGAGGCCTCTTGCAAAGAACGCAAAGGGTTCTCCAACCCACTAAATCCTTCACATAAAAATGGCGGATTGGAAAACCCGCCCTCTGTTCCTGAATGAAGATTCTCGGCCTTTCTTTCTGGAAGGAGCTTGGTAAAGGGTTTATAGGCGTATTATGCCGGTTTCCCCTGGCCGTCCTCTGCGCCATTGTTTGCGCTGTATCCGCCAGTATCGTTATTGATCCGGAGGTTCAAAAAGACATCGTTGCCTTCTCGCCCCTGGTAAAATTGGCCTTTGCCTCCGGTTTGGGCATTTCGACTTTCATCCTGACCGGTTTGATAGGAGAAAATGTCGGGGGCAAGTTTTCCCTAAGGGGGTTACTGGTTTCGGCAGCGGGCTTGTTGTTTGTAATGGGGTTTGGCCTGCTCATACCGATCGATGATCAGGGAAGAGTGCTGGGAGTATTCGGGATGCAACTGCTGATGATGGGCGGAATCGTCCATCTGGGAATCGCCGTCTGCCCCTTTCCGAGACTGGTCAAAACGGACTCCGCTCTATGGGAATACAACAAGCTGTTGCTCATCCGGGCTCTATTATCGGCATTTTGCAGCTGGGTGTTTTTCGTAGGCGTAGCCCTGGCCTTGGTCAGTATCGATTCGCTTTTTGGTGTGGACGTCGAGGAGGAAAATTACGGGCGTCTTTGGTTCTTCTGTGCTTTTGTTCTAACGACCTGTTTGTTTCTTGGAGGTGTTCCCGCAAAAGATGACCGTCCCCAACTGGTGGTCGATTATCCCAAGTGGCTACACTTTTTCTGTAAATTCATTCTGCTTCCCTTGGTAGTCCTCTTTTTTGGGATTCTCTATGCCTATGCCGTCAAGATTGTGGTGACCTGGTCCTGGCCGGACGGCATGGTGGGGATGCCGGTATTCATTCTGGCCGCGGTCGGTGGATTAACCGGTCTGCTCATTTGGCCATTAACCCAACTGGAACCGGTTTCCAAGTGGGCCAAGTCGTTTTGGCGGCTTTATTTTCCCCTGATCATTCCCTTGGGAATTCTCCTCCTGTTGGCGCTGCAACGAAGGATTGGGGATTACGGATTTACCGAGGTCCGCTTTCTCGGATTGGTGTTGGCCTGCTGGTTATTGGCCATCGCCCTCTATTACACCGTTAAACCCGGCAGTTCCTTTCGCGTAATTCCGTGGAGTCTGATTGGAATCCTGATTGTTTGCTCGTGGGGGCCCCTGAGCCCGGGTCAAGTGGCCTTCAAAAGCCAGTGGAAACGATTGCACGGTTTGCTGACCCAGGAAGGTCTGCTGGTCGACGGCTCCTTGACTCCCAATCCGCACCAGGTGGACGATTCGGTATACCGGGATCTGAAATCTGTAATACAATATTTGCACGGGAATTATGGGGTTAAACCTTTGAATCCCCTATTAGATGAGGTCGATCCTTCATTTCGCACCGATAGCGAAGGGCGTGATTGGATGGAGGCATCTTCCCATCAATTTGCGAAAGGCTTCATGGAATATACGGGACTGATTTCAAGCGAGGGTCCGGGATTGGTTTCAGATGAGGTTTCGGAAAACTTTTCCTATCAGGTGCGAGCGAACCGGTCCAAACCTGTATCCATCGGCGATGCTTATAAACTATATGCCTACCAATTGGGGTATGATATACATAGAAGGGTGCGAACAATTTCGATTGGAGATACCATCGTCCATCATCGTGAGGATAGAAGTGTGCGAAAAATTTCGGTAAGAGGAACCGAGGTCCATTTGACAAAGGATTGGGATACCCCCGCCTTGGTGGTTCTAAATAGCGGAGGTGAGGAATTGACCAGGCTGGATCTTATAGGATGGATCGAAGCCCATGATTTGTTAAACATTCAGGATAACCGGGACTCGGAACAGACTCTAGATCAGGAAAACCTTACTTATGATCTAACCCTGGGCGATTTGGGGTCGATCACAATCATGTTCCGGTTCATGCGGCTGGAGCGGCAGGATGGAGAATGGTTGCTGAGGGGTTTCGAGTTCTGGGTGCTGGTTCCAGCGGAATAGAGACCTTTGAAGGCGCGCTAAGGCGCGCCAATTAGGAATTAGGAATTAGGAATGAGGAATGGGGGAGAGATGGAATGATGGAATGGTGGAGTGGGGGAATGGGGCGAGAGGTACGCGAAGATGGAATTATAAAGGCAAAATAAACTGTAGGAGCGGGTTTATCCCGCGATTGCACTGAGGTCACGGACCCAGCATCCAGCATTAACCGAAAGACATATTTCACTGACCGCTAGCCACTGATCA